>JAVJPA010000160.1:0-3787 GCA_040216495.1 Amphiplicatus sp.
AGCTATCACGGCAACACGCTCGGCGCGCTCGGCGTCAGCGGCAATCCGGGCCGGCGAAAACCATATGAGCCGCTCTTGCAGGCTTATGACAAAATCGCTCCGTGCTACGCCTATCGCGAACAGAAGGCTGGGGAATCTATCGAGGCGTACTCGAAGCGCGCCGCAGACGAGCTTGAAGAAGCGATCATTCGTAACGGGCCGAAAAGGGTCGCGGCGTTCATCGCTGAAACAGTTGTCGGCGCGACTCTCGGCGCCTGCCCTGCCGAACGGGGTTACCTGAAACGCATTCGTGAAATTTGCGACGCTTACGGCGTTCTCTATATCGCCGACGAAATCATGTGCGGGATGGGCCGGACCGGAAGCACGTTCGCCTTCGAGACGGACGGCGTCGCGCCCGACCTTGTGACCGTCGCAAAAGGTCTCGCCGGCGGCTATCAGGCGATGGGAGCGGTCCTCGCCGCTACGCACGTGTATGACGCGCTCGCTGCCGGCGGTTTCGAGCACGGCCACACCTATATTGGCCACCCGACCGGCTGCGCGGCGGCGCTGCCCGTACAGCGCGTCATCGATGAGGATAACCTGCTCGCCAATGTCGAAAGGCGCGGGCGCGACTTGCGCGCAGCGCTCCAATCGTATCTGGCGCCGTTTGGCGTCGTCGGCGACATTCGCGGGCGCGGCTTGATGATGGGGGTCGAGCTGGTCGCCGATACGGCCGCCAAGACGCCTTTTTCACCGCAGCGAAAGCTGTCGGCGACCCTTAAAAAAGCGGCGATGGCGCGCGGGCTCGTCTGCTACCCGGGCGGCGGCTGCGTCGATGGCGAGCGAGGCGATCATATCCTGCTGGCGCCGCCCTATATCATCACCGAAAGTCAGATCGACGAGTTGGCCACGCTGCTCGCCGCCGCGCTGGGCGACGCGCTTTCCTCTTCCAAGGGCGCGCGATGACCCTCCCGCCGGTTTTCATCACGGTCGCCCCGAACGGCGCGCGGCGCATGAAAGCCGATCACCCTCGCCTGCCGATGACTGCGGAAGAGATCGCGACATGCGCCGCCGAGTGCGAACGCGCCGGCGCGGCGATGATTCACATGCATGTGCGCGATGCAGACGGCCGCCACTCGCTCGACGCCGGTCTTTACAAGCGCGCGACCGAAGCCGTGCGCCGCGCCGCCGGCGAAAACCTGATCATTCAGATCACGACCGAAACCGCCGGACGATACGCGCCGCAAGAGCAGATGCGGGCGGTTCACGACGTCCGTCCGGAAGCGGTTTCAATCGCGTTCCGCGAGCTTTGTCTGACCGAGAAGGATGAACCTGTTTACGCGGATTTTCTCGCCGAGTGCGCGGGCGCATCCATCTGGGTGCAGCATATCCTTTATTCTCCGGGAGAAGTCAGGCGGTTCGCTGAGCTCCGGTTGCGCGGCCTGGTTCCGGAAGGCCCGGTCACAGCGCTCGCGGTCATCGGCGCCTACGCCGGCGACCCGCCATCGGCGCCTTCGCTTGTCGACCGCTTTATCGACGCCGCCGAAACAGTAAGCGATTGCCTGTGGTCAGTCTGCGCGTTCGGGCGAAATGAGCGGCAAGTCCTGCTTCACGCCGCCGCACATGGGTGGAATGCGCGAACGGGGTTTGAAAACAATCTCCTTCGCCCGGACGGCGAAACGGCGCACGACAATGCAGAACTCGTCTCGCTTCTCGCCGCTTCGCTGATAGAGCGTCAACAGCAGGTTCTCTCCGCCGCGGAGGTCAGACGGCGACACATGCCGGATCGCTCGTAACCGCGCATCGCTGCTGGCTTGAAATGGAGCGGGTAGCGGGCTCGAAAATCACCCAATACCTCAATCAAATCAATGACTTATTCAATCCGTGTACGGACTTTGTTACACAAAATGTACGCGATTTGTTACACAAAATCCGCCCAAAAACGGGTCTAACCGCCCCATCGCTGAACACATTACTCCTTACTCGCTTTTTTGGAAACTCTTGGCCTTAAACAGAGCGTCTTACAACCATTGGCTGTCCAAGCCTCCCCAAACCTTTCAGAAAGGATTCTGGGGGTCTTGCTGACTCTCCAAATATCTATTCGTAGAAGTAAGATGTATCGGCAAGCATTCGAGTAATGTGCGGCCCATTCTCGTCCATTACTCCTTCAAAAAATCCGGGGAAGCTTTCCGAATCCGTCACCTCCTCGTCGGGATCAGTGTAAGTAAGCGTCACATGCCAAACCAGGGTTCCGCGAAATTGCGCCCCCTCGAAAACGATTTCGTCTTCGAATACCTCGACGGCTTCAATGACCGTATTATGAGACAAAAGAGCTAGGTCTTGCCAAGCTTCCATGTTTTGAAAAGCCGCATTCCGTGCTGCATCTGCAATGGCGCGCCGCTTCTGTTTTTCTTCCTCGATCATCGTTTTCATCCAATAATAGTCGATCCGATGCCAATACCGGCCTCGAACCGCCAGCGCAGCGTTTCGCACAAACCGTCAAGGTCGGCCCGAATATGACCTGGATCAATGCCAAGCCGAAAAAGGCGCCGCCGAAACCTTTTGCGGACAGCCTTTTGAATGACAAATCGGGCTTCATTCAGCCCCGTAGGGCGCCACGCCTCACTTGGCGCGGGATGAACTGAGAAAAGTCCCTTTTGCGACGCAATTCGCGCCGTCGTGTGTGCAGGCAACAAAAATCCTACTGCCTGAATCTCAAACGGACTATGCTCAACATTAGGATCAATTACCTCGTCGTCCCTTATCGTATGCGCATAGATAACAGCATCGTCGTCATATGGGGAACTCGCCACTGCAAAAAAACACGCAACAAGTGGGTTTGATGTCCAATCGAGAAGGCGGGTTGGCAAGCCGTAATGTTGTGCGAGCGCAAGCCACTCCCAATCATTCGCCGGCGTCCTGTCTAGGAACAAGGACGCGGACCGTTTAAATGCGTGGAACAGCCTAATTTCCTGAAGTTGATCGTATTCGTCAAATCGACCAATGCTCGGCAAGCAACTATGCCTGACCGACCCACATCCACGAAATACACAGCGCGTGTGGCTTCTTGAATCAACGAATTCGAGAAAGTTGGCCCATTGCTGTTTTGAATATCTAGCCGCGGCCCCAAAATCGTCAGCCGAAGTAGACTTGTCGTGTGACCTTTTGTTCGAATTCCTCAACTTTGAAATCTGCGGCGGCGACTTCATTTTTCGGGCATCCTCAGTGTGTGATATAGCGCCGTTGAGTAATCGTCAGTAACGTAAGAACCCGGAAACATTGCCGCGGCCCGTGCGCTCTCCGCCTCCGACCAATAAACAACGCTTCGTCTTGGCGTCGGAGCTGGTACTAAGCGCTGCCTAATCTCAGTTTCCGGGACTTCAGAACCAATTACGTAAAGGACAGGCGCGTCGGGCGGGATAGCAATTTCACCCTTAAACACCTCAACTACCGGCTCGCAGCCATACTCTGTGAGCCAAGCGGCTGTGTGCAAGAGCAATGTTTCCAGTTCAAGCGAACCGAAACCGAGGACAACAACCTTCTTGTTCTTTGGGGCACACATCCGTTGTTGAGGCAATAGGCTATCCACTGAAGGCAAAGGCAAACGCGGGCCGTTGACAAAAAACGCTGAACAGCGCGCTGCGTAATCAGCGGCGGCCACGGCCGACATTTTCTGCTCTCCCCAAGCAAAGGCGAATGCGGCTGCGAAGACGTCTCCGGCTCCTATCCTAAAATAGCTTTCGGCGGCATAAGTCGGCACATCAGCAGCGTGTTCGTCGCCGACATAAACGGCGGCGCCGCCAACACC
>JAVJPA010000161.1:0-1791 GCA_040216495.1 Amphiplicatus sp.
CCGTCTTGTGAGTGCGCCCGCCGAAGAGATGCGAGAACGACATTTTCAACATCTCATCGCGCGCAGCGTCAGCAAGCTCTTCGACGCCGTAGCCGAGCGCCGTGCACCACAGGCCTGACATGCCTTCAATATGGTCGCGCCCCTTGGCGTCATAGACATAGACGCCTTTGGCCCGCTCGAAATAGATCGGGCCGGATTCCTGAAGACGTTTGAAGTTTGTCGTAGGGTGGAGCACGGCGGCGAGGTCGCGTTCTTCCATGGATGGTTCGTTGCGGATCATGCGGGCTCTCCCGAAGGGACGCGGTTCACTATTTTCTTGTTTGGGCGAAGGAAGAAAGAATGGCGGCGAGATTGTCGCCGAGCGATGGGCAGAGATAGCCGCCTTCCTGCACAATCACAGTCGGCGTCTTGAGGCGCTCGCCAATCGCGGCGCCGATCTTTGCGAAGCCTTCGGTTGTCACCGCGAAACCCGCGAAAGGATCGTCCCTGGAGGCGTCGAGCCCGAGCGCGATGACGAGCGCATCGGGCGCGAAAGCGGTTATGCGTGTGAGCGCCGTCACCAACGCCGCCAGAAAGCCCGCATCGTCGGTTCCGCGCGGAAGGGGGAGATTGAAATTATAGCCGAGCCCCGCGCCTTCGCCGCGCTCGTCCGCATGCCCCCAGAAAAATGGATAGAAACGTTTCGGATCGGCGTGGACCGAGACGGTCAACACATCGGCGCGCGCGTAAAAAATATCCTGTGTCCCGTTGCCGTGATGCACGTCCACATCGAGGATGGCGATGCGCGGATACTTGCTCCTGAGATGTTCGGCGGCGATGGCGGCGTTGTTGAGATAGCAAAAGCCCGCCGCCGCTTCTGCGTTCGCGTGATGGCCGGGCGGGCGGCAGAGCGCGTAGGCGAAAGGCTCGCCCTCGAGCACGGTTTCGGCGGCGTGTACGGCGCTCCATGCGCTCCATAGCGCACTCTCCCATGTCGTCTCCATGATCGGGCATGACGCGTCGAGCATGTGAAACCCAGCCTGAGCGACGACCGAGTCCGGATAGCCGAAATCGCGGCGGTTCGGATGGATATTCGGCGTCACCGAAGCCGCGGCGCCGTCGATACGCCGCCAGCGTTCATGGGCGCGTTCGAGAAACCGCAGATACTCCGGCGAATGTGCGCGTGCGATGGGACCGAGGCCATAATCTTTAGGGCGCTCGATGACGAAACCGGCCTTTTCTGCGCCGGCTTTCAGGCGCGCGATGCGTTCGGGCTGTTCCGGGTTCGGCTGCATGACGCCGTTCACCAGAAAATGCGCCGGATAGTGACGGGCCTGTTCGGATTCGGCGAGGATGGCTTTCATAACGCGCTCCGTTTCAGGCGCGGGGCAGGGAGAATTCAGCGGCGAAGGCGTCGAGGCTCGCCGTGAGTTTTTCCATGATCTCGTCCACATGCGTCTCGGTCGAAATCATCGGCGGGCAGACGAGAAAATGATCGCCCTCGTATCCGCCGCGCGTCCGGCGCGCATAGATGATGAGGCCGCGCTCATAGGCGAGATCGACGAGACATTGGAAGGCGTTCCATTCGCGCGGCAGCGGCGTCATCGTCTCCCGGTCGGCCACAAGTTCGAACGCGAGGAGAAGACCCTTGCCGCGCACGTCGCCGATGAAAGGGTAGGTCTCCATCAACGTCTCAAGCCGGCCTTTCAACAGCGCGCCGATGCGCGCCGTGTTGGCGAAGAGATCCTGCGCGACGATTTCCTTGAGGACCGCCAGGCCTGCGGCGCAGGCGAGCGGATTGCCGGCATAGGT
>JAVJPA010000162.1:0-44456 GCA_040216495.1 Amphiplicatus sp.
GAAATCGTGCCCCGGTCCGCCTATGGCGAGACGCCGCTCGCGGACGGCGACAGGATCGAGATCGTGCAATTCGTCGGAGGCGGGTGAAAATGAGCGAAACGCTGACCATCGCCGGGCGGACGTTCACGTCCCGTCTCATCATCGGCACCGGCAAGTACAAGACCTATGAAGAAAACGCCCGCGCCGCTGAAGCCGCCGGCGCGGAGATGGTGACCGTCGCGGTGCGCCGGGTGAACCTCACCGACAAAGACAAGCCGATGCTGGTCGATTTCCTCGACCCGAAAAAATACGTCTACCTGCCCAACACCGCCGGCTGCTTCACCGCCGAGGATGCGATCCGCACGCTGCGGCTGGCGCGCGAGGCGGGAGACTGGAATCTCGTCAAGCTTGAAGTCCTGGCCGACCAGAAGACGCTTTACCCGGAGATGGAGGAGACGTTGCGCGCGGCGAAGCTTCTCATCAAGGAAGGCTTCGAGGTGATGGTCTACTGCTCCGACGATCCGGTTTACGCGCGCAAGCTCGAAGACGCGGGCTGCTGCGCCATCATGCCGCTCGGCTCGCTGATCGGCTCGGGGCTCGGCATCATCAATCCGGTCAACATCCGCCTTATCATCGAGCAGGCGAAAGTGCCGGTCATCGTCGACGCCGGCGTCGGCACTGCGTCCGATGCGGCGGTGGCGATGGAGCTCGGCTGCGACGGCGTATTGATGAACACCGCGATCGCCGAAGCGAAGGATCCGATTCTGATGGCGTCGGCGATGAAGCATGCAGTGATCGCCGGCCGCGAAGCGTATCTCGCGGGACGCATGCCGAAGAAGCGCTACGCCGATCCGTCCTCGCCGCTGGCGGGGCTGATCTAGTTTCTACTTGCCGGCTTTTTTGGCTTCGGCGATCGCCGCGCGGACATGATCTTCGCTGTAGCCCGGCACCACTTCGATAAACGCGCCGTCTAGCGAGGCGATGATGAAGGCGGGCGTGCCTTCGACGCCCATCGTGGCGGCGATGCGGTGCGTCTCGTCGATCGCCTTTTCTATCGCAGGGGAGGCGGCGGCTTTTTCAAGCGCGGCGACATCGAGGCCGTGCTTGCCGGCGATTTCGGCGATGCGCTTTTTGTCGAGAATGCCGGAGGCGCCCATCATCGCGAAGTGCATGTCGGCGTACTTGCCTTGTTGAGCCGAAGCGAGGGCGATTTTCGCCGCATACTCTGACTCTTCGCGCAGGATCGGAAACTCGCGGAAGACGACTTTCACCGCCTCGTCCTTGCGGGCGAGATCCTGCACCAGCCCCGTCGCGCGCTTGCAGTAGCCGCAGTGGTAATCGAAGAGCTCGATCACGGCGACTTTCGCTTTCGCCGGATTGGCGCCGACCGTGAAACCGCCCTTGTCGTCGAGCAGGGTTGAAAGGTTGGCGCGCGCATTGTCCCGCGTCCGCGCATCGGCCGCCTCGCGCTGCTTCACATCATAAGCCTGTAGCGACTCGATGATGACTTCCGGGTTCTCAAGCAGGTATTCGCGAACAATGGCGCGGATCTCGTCTTCTTCCGCAATCGCAAAAACCTCCGACGGCGAGCGGTTCTCGACGCCGGGCTTGCTGGACTGCGCGTTGCCGAACGCTGCGATGGTCGCGCCGAGCGCGACCGCAGCCGCGAGCGCGGCGCCGATGGCCAGTTCTTTTTTCATGTCAGAATCCCCTGTCGCGCGAGCCTGATTGTTGTGAATTGCTAGGGCCGCTTACCACAATTGCGGGTCCGGCACTTCCGGATCGGGCACTTCGCCGGTCGGACGCGGTTGTTTGGGCTGCGGGGCGGGCGCATCGGACTTGTCCTCTTCGCCGAGCGCGGGCGCGCCGTCTTCTCCGGCGGTGGTCAAAATGATGTCCGTCGCCCGGCGCCATTCCGGCGTCCCCTTTTTCAGCGTATCGCGCGCGCGCCGCGCGAACTGGTTGGCCTCGCCCTTGTAGCCGGCGTAATAACGCGACTCTGCGGTGGCGAGATAAGCTTGGCCTTCCTCGCCAAGCCCGCCATAGGCGCGCGCCAGCTCGTACCAGCCGAACGCATTGTCCGGCTCCAGATGCAGCGCCGCTTTCAACTCGGTGATCGCTTCGGGATAGCGCGCCGTATCTTCCGTCGCGAGCAGGGCGCGCCCGAGGTTGATGCGCAGAAGCGCCTTGTCGGGCGCGAGTTCGACAGAGCGCGCATGCGGCGCGATCGATTCGTCGACGCGGCCGAACTCGAACAGCATCTGGCCTTTCAGCTCATTGAAGTACGGGTTCTCCGGATGGTCGGCGAGAAGCGTGTCGATTTCTTTCAGGCCCTTGTCGATATCGGCGCCGCGATAATAGGCGACGGCGCGCGCGTAATGGGCGGGCTCGGATTGGTCCGACAGCGGATATTGCCGCAGGGTGGCTTTGGTGTCTTGCAGGAAGCCGTTGATCTTCGCCTGGATGAGCCGCATCCGGGCGATTTCCTCCGGCGTGTTGGTGACGCCGTAATATTTGGATTTTTCCGCGCGCTCAGCAAGGGAGGTCATCCGTTCGTTGGCGAGCGGGTGGCTTTGAAGATACGGATTGACCTTGCGGTAGGTCAGCACCTGGTAATTTCTCAGTTTGCTGAAGAAATCGATCAGGCCCTTGCCCGAATGGCCGATGCGTTCGAGATAGGTCAAACCCGCCTGGTCGGCGGACGATTCCTGACCGCGGCTATAGGTGAGCAGGTTCGCGTAGCCGATATTCTGACCGAGGCCGAGCAGGCCGATGCCCGCTTCCGGCGCGCCGGCGGCGATGGCGCCCGCGGCGAGAACGAGGCTGAGCAGCATCGGTCGCGAGGCCGCCGCCAGCGCCTCATCGGATCGCGCCGTATGGCCGCCTGCGATGTGGCCGGCTTCGTGCGCGATGACGCCTTCAACCTGGTTGGGATTGTCGGCGGTCGTAATGAGTCCGGTGTGGATGCCCATATTGAGTCCGCCGGCGAAAGCGTTGGGCGTCGGGTCGCCGATAATGAGGATGTTGATGCTTTCCGCCGGCAGACCCGCCGCCCTGAAAATCGGAAACGAATAGTCGTCGATCCACTGCTCGATTTCCGCGTCGCGCAGCACAGTTATTTGCGCATGGCTTTGGCCGGCAAGCATCGCGATGGCGGCGATGGCGGCGATGATCGATTTCAAACGCATGAATTCCTGACGCTTTTCGCCCGGCGGCGGCTGAAAATACGAGGCCCCTAAAACCCTAACAATAGGGGGCGCCGGAATTGTGACCGGACGCCCCCGTTCGTTAAACGCCTTTGAAACCGTCTCCCGTCGGCCTTCAGCCGCCAATCGCCTTTTGCCACCAGCCTTTGCGGACGGGCTTGCTTTCGCCCGGTTCCGCCGGCTGTGCGGCCGGAGCGGGCGCTTCAGGCGCGGGTTTGGGGGCGGATTGATCGTTGGCTGCGATCGGCTCCGGCTCTGCGGGCTCTCTTTCTACGGCTTCTACGGCGCGCGACTCTTCGCGCGTTTCGTCGTCAGACGCGGCGTGTTCTTCGCGGCTTTCCGGGGCGAACGCCTCGTCCTCATCAACAGCCGGTTGCGGGCTCTCGTCAGCGTAGGGCTGCGGGGCGACAGCGCTTGTCTCGTCGCCGCCTTCCGCCGTTTCGCCATCCCCGGCCTGATCCGGGCGGCGGTTATTGCGCCGTCCGCCGCGCCGTCCCCGGCGCCGGCGCCGGCGCTGACCGTCACCGCCATCTTCGCCCGAACCGCTATCGGCGGCGGCGCTTTCACGCTCTGCGCCAGACTCGTCGCTGTCATCTTCTCCGTCGCTGTCGCCTTCAGCCGGTCCGTCAGCGGACAATTCGCCGTCTTCCGATTGCGGAGACGGCGCCGAGCCGTCGCGCCGTTTGCGGCGGCGGCGGCGGCGGCGCTTGCCGCCTTGCCCGGCTTCCGACCCTTCAGAAGCCTCGTCGGAGGGAGCAGCGCGTTCTTCGGCATCGTCGGCGTCGGCGGTTTCTGTCTCGGCGACGTCTTCTTCCGGCGCGCTCTCAAACTGGTCGGGGCGAATGAACGCCGGCGCCGCCGGCAATTCGCGCGGCGGTCCTCGCTTTTCGAGATCGTACTGATCGCCGGCTTTCGTCGAGTCGGCGATAATCTCGACCGTCACCGCGTAGTCGTCCTCGATGCGCTTCAGCCAGTCGCGCTTGTGATTGAGGATATAAAGCGTGACTTCCAGCGACGCCTTCACCGCAATCACGGCCGAGCGGTCGGTGAGGGCGGAGCTCTCGATCGCGCGAAGGATGCGCAAGCCCGCCATTTCATGCGTGCGCACGACGCCGGCGCCGGCGCAGGTCGGGCAGGAATGCGTCGTGCCGTCGACGATGCCGGAGCGGCGGCGCTGGCGCGACATTTCAAGCAGGCCGAAATTGGAGATGCGACCGACCTGAATGCGGGCGCGGTCGTCCTTGAGCGCGTCCTTGAGCCGCTTCTCAACCGTGCGGTTGTTCTTGTGCTCTTCCATGTCGATGAAGTCGATGACGATAAGGCCCGCCAGGTCGCGCAGCCGGCATTGACGCGCCGCTTCCTTGGCCGCCTCGGCGTTCGTCTTCAGCGCCGTCAGCTCGATATTGCGCTCGCGTGTCGCCTTGCCCGAGTTGACGTCGATGGCGATCAGCGCTTCGGTCTGATGGATGACGATGTAGCCGCCGGATTTCAACCGGACGACAGGCTGGTACATCGCATCGAGCTGGCTTTCCACGTCATAGCCGAGGAACAGCGGCGCCTTTTCCTTGTAGGGCTGCACGTTCTTCGCGTGCGACGGCATCAGCATTTTCATGAAGTCTTTGGCTTCGCGATAGCCGGCCTCGCCCTCGACGAGGATCTGGCCGATGTCCTTGTCGTAAAGGTCGCGAATGGCGCGCTTGATGAGGCTCGCCTCTTCATAGATGAGGCAAGGCGCGATCGACTTCAACGTCAGGGAGCGGATCGTCTCCCAAAGCCGGATCAGATAGTCGTAGTCGCGTTTGATTTCCGCCTTGGTGCGCTTGGCGCCGGCGGTGCGGATGATGAGGCCCATGCCCTGCGGCAGGTCGAGACTGTCGACGACGCGGCGCAGGCGCTTGCGGTCGCCGGCGACAGGAATCTTCCGGGAAATGCCGCCGCCGCGCGCCGTGTTCGGCATAAGGACGCAGTAGCGGCCGGCGAGCGACATGTAAGTCGTGAGCGCCGCGCCCTTGTTGCCGCGCTCTTCCTTGACGACCTGCACCAGGAGGATCTGGCGGCGCTTGATGACTTCCTGAATCTTGTAGTTGCGCACGATGCGCAGCCGCTTGCGGCGCGCTTCCTTGTAGCGCTCGAGAAGTTCGGCCCGTTTCGCGCCGCGCGGTTTTTCGCGGGCGGGACGGGCGTCGTCTTCGCTTTCGTCTTCCGCGTCGTCCGCCGATGCTTCCGGCTGATCTTCCGCCTCTGAGGCCTCGTCTTCGTCACCGGTCGCTTCGACGTCGTCCGAGTCCGCGTCTTCCGCATCGTCTTCGGCTTCGGCCGGAGCCGTTACCGTTTCAAGCGGCGGCGCATCGAACGCGGCGGCGGGCGTGTCTTCGATTTCGTCGACAGGGTCGCCGGCTTCGGACTCGTGGTGATCGCTGTCGCCTTGATCGTGTTCGTCCCGGTCCTTGGCGGCGGCGATTTCCGTGACGCCGGAACCGTCATCCTCGTCGCTCGCGAGATTGTCGAAGCGGTTCGCCTCGCCATCGTCGCCGTCGAGATCGAGGTCCTCGTCTTCGCCCTCGTCGCCGCGCTGTCCGAGATCGAGCTGGGCGGCGAGGTCGGCTTCCTCCGCTTCCGCTTCCTGCAGCAGGCGGCGGTCGGAGACTGGGATCTGATAATAGTCGGGATGGATTTCGTTGAAGGCGAGGAAGCCGTGGCGATTGCCGCCATATTCAACGAACGCCGCCTGAAGCGAAGGTTCGACCCGCGTGACGCGAGCCAGGTAGATGTTGCCTCTTAGCGGTTTTCTCGACGAATACTCAAAGTCGAAATCTTCAACCTTGCCATTCTCCAGGACGCAGACCCGCACCTCTTCCGGGTGGGCTGCATCGATCAGCATTTTTCTTGTCATTTAGAATTGCTCCGCGACGCGCGGTCCATGCCGGCGCGCCGTTTCGGTTTGGACGCCGGCGTGCGGGCGCAGCCGCGGCCGACGCGCCCTTAGGAGCGGTCAGTCGATCAGGTTGTGCTTGTCGCGCCATCGGCGATGTTTTCCTATGCCGGCTTTGGGCCGGCGGCCTATTCGCGGCGCTGAAAGCGCCTGTTCGCTCCGACGCGGCTTGATGGGGCTGACCCCGCCGCGCGCCGGCCTAGGAGCCGCCGGCTTGCCCCGGAGCGCCACCGACGAAGCGGCCCGGCGTCCGGAAACCTATTCCCTGCTGCGTTCAACCGCCGACCCCGGGACTGCGCCCGATGCGGCCGGCTTTCAATACAGCAGGCCCAGAATCCCTGATTCCGTCATTCTTACTTGTGGGACAGAATCCGGACCCTCTGTTGACCATGCCTGAGCGCTACGAAAAAGAAAAGCGCCCCCGCGCCGACTCATAGTCACATGCAAATGTAGCCAAGAGTTTAACGGCGCATTAACGATAGATCAAAATGATGGCGCGTTCGCAGGGATAAGCCTCGCTGCGCCTCGATCGGACATGAAGGTAGTGAGAATCAGCCAGTTTTCCAGAGCGGCCGGCTGGGTTGCGGCGTTTATCGCGGTCGCGGCGGCCATCCTTGCGCCCGGCGCGGCGACGGCGGCCGACCTTCTGGACGTGCGCTTCGGCGTCACCTCGAAGACTGAAACACGGGTCGTGTTCGATCTTTCCGCGCCTGTTCCATACGCCATCAGCGGCGATACGAGGGGCGAGGGCCGTCTGATCGTCGAATTTCAGGGCCTGAGCCTCAAGCCGGGCGAGACTGGCAAGGGCGCCGGCCATGTGGCGGCCTATCTGCTCGCGGTCGAAGGGGCCCAGAGCGAGGCTGTGCTCAGCCTCGCTCGGACCGCGAAAGTGACCAATCATTTTGTGATTCCCGCCAAGTCGGCGGGCGAGAAAACCCGTCTGGTGGTCGATCTCGCCACGGCGGACATGGCTTCGTTCGAAGCGAGTTTGCCCAAAAAATACAAGGATATGGCGGCTGTCATTCAAGCAGCGACCTCGCCGACGCCGGTCGTCGAAACGGCGGTGGAATCTGCGCCTCTCAGGCCGCTGGCGCCGACCGTCGCCCCCTACCTCCCGGTCATCGTCATCGACGCCGGCCATGGCGGCCGCGACCCGGGCTCGATCGGGCAGGGCGGGCTGTACGAGAAAGATGTGACCCTCGCCGCGGCGCTCCAACTGGCCGAAATGCTGAAGAAAAAAGGGCGCTACCGGGTTGTTCTCACCCGCGCCAGCGACGCGCGCATTCACCTCGAAGATCGCCCCAAGGCGGCGCGGGACGCTACCGCCGACCTGTTCATTTCCATTCATGCCGACGCCCATGAAGATCACAGTCTGCGCGGCGGCTCGGTCTACACGCTCTCCGACGAAGGCACGGTCCGGTCGACCAAAGAGGTGCTGGCGCAGGGCGATTACCAGGTGTTCGATCTCAATATCAAAGACGAAGCGCCCGATTTGCGGCCCATTCTTCTCGATCTGGCGCAAAACCACACCAAGAACCGTTCAGGCCAGTTCGCGGATCTTCTCATCAAGAATCTGTCTGGCGTAACCCCGCTGCTGAACAACACCCACCGCACCGCAGACCTGAAGGTTCTGCTCTCGCCGGATGTCGCCGCAGTCCTTCTGGAGCTCGGGTTCATGTCAAACGCGAAAGACGAGGCGAACCTCAACTCGCCCGCCTGGCGCACAAAAACCATGACCGCGGTCGCCCAGGCCATAGACAGCTATTTCGATACGAGAGCCGTGACCCAGCACGCCTCGAACGGCGGAGAAGGCACGCATTAGGAAAATTCGCCTGTTTTAGGCGCCGGACCCCCTGATCGGCGTCCGGGCGTCTCGAAGTCGCCGCGATTTTCAGCTAGAAAATTCCAGAGTTTCCAAGGCAGGCGTTTCGTCCGGCGGGGGTCAGGGCCGGGCCGTTTGCCCCGTAAATGGTTAGGGTCGCATGTCTAAGGAAAAAGAGCCCTGGTCGCCCGGCGATTCGCGTAGCGCCGAGGATAAGGACCCGTTCGAGCCGGCCCGCCGGCGGGCAGACGACGGTGAGATCCGCGCCGAGCGCCGCGTTGCGGACGACAGTGATGAGCCCCGTAAGGGCATGCCGCTGTTTTTGAAGCTCATCGGCTTCGCTTTCGCCGGCGTCGCCTTGATCGCAGTCGTCGGGATCGTCGCGGCGGCTCTCTATCTCAACAAGCTCAGCCAGGACCTTCCCGACTACGAGGTGCTCGCCGAATACGCGCCGCCGGTGACGACGCGCGTCTATGCCGGCGACGGCACGCTCGTCGCCGAGTTCGCGCGCGAGCGGCGCCTGTTCGTGCCGATCACGGCGATCCCGGACCGGGTGAAATACGCGTTCGTCTCCGCCGAGGACAAAAACTTCTACGAGCACGAAGGGCTCGACCTGAAAGGCATTATCCGCGCGCAGATGTCGAACGTCGGCAACATCTTACGGGGCCGGCGCCTTGAAGGCGGCTCGACCATCACTCAGCAGGTCGCCAAGAATTTTCTGCTGACGAGCGAACAGCGCATCGAGCGCAAGCTTCGCGAGATGCTGGTGACGCGGCGCATCGAGCGGGCGTTCGAGAAAGACCATATTCTCGAACTCTATCTGAACGAGATTTATCTCGGGAACCGCTCCTACGGCGTCGCCGCCGCCGCGCTTAATTATTTCGACAAGCCGCTCGACGAACTGACGGTCGCTGAAGCGGCGTACCTCGCGGCGATCCCCAAAGGGCCGAGCAACTACCACCCTGTCAACCATCACGACCGGGCGGTGCAGCGCCGCAACTGGGTGATCGGACGGATGCTGGAGGACGGCCGCATCACGCAGGCCGAAGCGCAGCAAGCGACAGCGTCGCCTCTCGAAGCGCAAATCGCGTCGGTGCTTGGCGCGCGCGACTGGGCGTCGGAATATTTCGCCGAAGAAGTCCGTAAACAGATCGCTTCCCTCTACGGCGACGAGGCGCTTTACGATGGCGGCCTTGCGGTCAGAACGTCGCTCGATCCGAAATTGCAATCGGCGGCGGGGCACGCTTTGCGGCGCTGGCTGATAGAGTACGATCAGCGGCATGGCTGGCGCGGTCCGCTCACGCAGATCGAGATCGGCGACGACTGGGCTGAGAGCTTCAACGGGACCGCCAAGACGCTCGCAGACACGCGCAAGATCGCCGAGGATCTCGCGCCGTGGCGGCCGGCGCTGGTGCTTCAGGCGTCAAAGGATAAAGTCCGCATCGGTTTCCCCGACGGCGCGGAAGGGTCGATCCCGCTCGAAAACATGAAGTGGGCGCGCCCGTACAAGAGCGTCGATTCCATCGGCGCGGAACTCGCGTCCTGCGCCGATGTCCTCAAGCGCGGCGACGTCGTGTATGTCGAACCGGCGGAAGGCTCGGACGGCGCCTATTTCCTGCGTCAGGTCCCCGCGATCAACGGCGCGCTGACCGCCATCGACCCGCACACGGGCCGCGTGCTCGCCATGGTCGGCGGGTTTTCGTTCCAGCTTTCCGAATTCAACAGAGCGCTGCAGGCGAGCCGCCAGCCTGGATCGACCTTCAAGCCGTTCGTTTACGCCGCCGCGCTCGACAGCGGCTACACGCCGTCCAGCATCGTGCTCGACGCGCCTTTCGTGGCGCCCGGCGTCGACAGCTGGTGGAAGCCGGGCAACTACGCCGAAGGCCGCTTCTATGGCGAAAGCACGTTGCGGCTCGGCCTTGAGCAGTCGCGCAACACCATGACGGCGCGCCTCGCGCAGGATATCGGCATCGGGCCGATCGTCGATTATGTCGCCAAGTTCCAGCTTTCCGACAGGCTGCCGCGCGAACTGGCGATTTCGCTCGGCGCCGCCGAAACGACGCTGATGAAAATCACCGCCGCCTATTCGATTTTCGTCAATGGCGGCAAGCGGGTCGAGCCGGTGCTGATCGACCGCGTGCAGGACCGTACCGGCAAAACCATCTTCAGACGCGACGGGCGCGACTGCGCTGACTGCAATGTGGAGCGGTGGGACGAACAGATCGAACCGCAACTTCCCGATACGCGCGAGCAGGTGATGGACGCGCGCACCGCGTATCAGATCGTCTCGATGCTGGAAGGCGCGGTGCTGCGCGGCACGGGCGGCGCGGTGCGCAAAGTCGTCGACAAGCCCGTCGCCGGCAAGACCGGCACCACCAACGAATATCGCGACGCCTGGTTCGTCGGCTTCTCGCCCGATCTCGCGGCGGGCGTTTATGTCGGCTTCGACATGCCGCAAACGCTCGGGCAGGGCGAGGCGGGCGGCGTCGTCGCCGCCCCTGTGTTCGGCGAGTTCATGGCGGCGGCGCTGAAAGAAGAAGCGGCCATCCCGTTCCGGGTTCCTTCCGGCGTCAGGCTGGTTCGCGTCAACGCCAAAACGGGGCAGCCCGCGCGTCTGGGCGACGGCAACGTCATTCTCGAAGCGTTCAAGGCGGAAGACGTGCTGGCGTCAGGACCGAGCGCGGACGACATGTCGCTCGATCCGCTTGGCGCTGCGCCGCGGCCTGTCGACGAACAGCCTGACGACAATCTCGGCGGTCTTTACTAGGCCGGCGCAGGCGATATAAGCCCGACAAGATTTCGTGTCGCGCGCTTCGCGATGCGCTCGCCTAAAGAGTTATGGAGTCCCGCGCATGCGCGCTGAAATCGTCGCCAACGCCGACGCCGTCAAGCAGTCGCTGGAACTGCTGAGGAGGCGTCTTTGACTGGGATGTCGCGCAGGACCGCCTCGTCGAGCTGAACGCCAAAGCGGAAGACCCCGCGCTCTGGAACGATGCGCAAGCCGCGCAGGCCGTCATGCGCGAGCGCAATGCGCTCGAAGCGCAGATCGGCGCCATCAAAGATATTGAACGCCAGTTAGACGACGTGATGGGGCTCGCCGAGCTTGCCGACGAGGAAGGCGACGACGCCATCCTCGACGAAGCGCAAGCGACGCTCGCCGCGCTCACCGAGGCCGCCGGGCGCGCCGAAACCGAGGCGTTGCTGTCCGGCGAAGCCGACGCCAATGACTGTTTCCTTGAAATTCATTCCGGCGCCGGCGGCACCGAATCGAACGACTGGGCCCAGATGCTATTGCGCATGTATCTGCGCTGGGCGCAAAAGCGCGGCTTCAAGGTCGATGTCATTGAAGAGCAATCGGGCGACGGCGCCGGGATCAAGTCGGCGACGATTCAGGTCAAGGGCCACAACGCCTATGGCTGGCTGAAGACCGAGTCCGGCGTTCATCGGCTGGTGCGCATCTCGCCTTTCGATTCCAACGCAAGGCGGCACACGTCGTTCGCCTCGGCCTGGGTCTACCCCGTGATCGACGACGCGATCGAAATCGACGTGAAGGAAAGCGACTGCCGCATCGACACTTTCCGCGCCTCCGGCGCCGGCGGACAGCACGTCAACACGACCGATTCCGCTGTCCGCATCACGCACATCCCGACAGGCATCGTCGTTCAGTGCCAGAACGAACGCTCACAGCATAAGAACCGCGCCACCGCGTGGACGATGCTCCGTGCGCGGCTCTATGAGCAGGAATTGCAAAAGCGCGAGGAAGCCGCACAGGCGCAGGCGGACTCGAAAACCGATATCGGCTGGGGGCACCAGATCAGGTCCTACGTCCTGCAACCGTACCAGATGGTCAAAGATCTGCGCACCGAGGTCGAAAGCCCGAGCCCGGACCTCGTGCTCGACGGCGACCTCGACGAGTTCCTGACGGCGGCTCTGGCGCAACGGGTGACGGGGCAGGCGGGATAGGCGCGGCGTGGATGCCGGCCGCCAGAAGGCGAGAGGGCGATGGATCAGGCGCAGACATTAGAGATCATCGCCGTGTCGATGACGGTCGCGCTGACGACGTTCGCTGTCGCCGTTCTTCTTATGCGGGACGGACCGCGCCGCGATCAAGCGTTCTTTCTTGCGGCGTTCCTCTTGCTCTACGACCTGAACAAACTCGACGATATGAGCCATCTGCTTGGCGTTTATGTTCTGGCGCCGTCGATGGCCGTGATGATCTTTCCCGCTAAGATGCTGCTGGCCCCGGCGATTTATTATTATGCTCGATCCATGACAGCGAACCGGCCTCAAGCTCTGTCTCGACGGGACATGTGGGCGCTGACAGGGCCGCTCGTCGCGCTCGCCATCGCCGCGCAGTTCCTCTTCTTGAGCCCCGCGGAAAAAATCGGGCTGATCTCGCATGACCATCCCGATCCGGAACTGCGGAAATGGGCGCTGTTCAACTGCACGCTTCTTTTCGCCTTGTTTCTCGGGTTTTCCCTCGCCTATCTCTCCACGGCGTTCCGGCTGTTTTTGCGCCATACGAGGCGCGTGCGGGACTTGTTTTCCAATCTCGAGGACAAATCGCTTAGCTGGCTGCGCTGGGCTCTGCTGATCCTTGTTGCAGGATGGACCTGGTACGCGGTCGGGGAGCTGTGGGCGATAAAAGGCGGCCGCCCGGACTGGCATGTAGTAACGACGGCCTATTTCGAACTCGGCTGGATTTCCGCCATAGCGCTGTTCGGGATTTTGCAGCGGCCGGTGTTCGACGCGCCGCGGTTTGAGAGCGAACCCGCCCCAAGCGACGCCAAGTACGCGCGCTCGGCGCTAAGCGATGAGCGCATGGCGCGCATCGCGGCCAATCTCGAACTCGCAATGGCCCGCGATAAACTCTACGAAGATCCGACCCTTTCGCTGCGCGCCTTGTCCGACCGTCTGGGCGTGTCGGAAAACCATCTTTCGCAGACGTTCAGCAAAAAGTCCGGCATGAACTTCTTTGATTATGTGAACGGCTGCCGTATCGCCGAAGCCCGCCGACGACTCAAAACGACGAACGACACCGTCCTGGCGATCGCCCACGACGTCGGCTTCAACTCCCGCTCGACCTTCAACGCGGCTTTCAAGAAACATGCGGGCGCTACTCCTAGCGCCTACCGGGAAGCCTCGCGATCCAGCGGCGAGGCTGCGGCCGCCGCGTCCCTTTCCTCACCCTGACGGTCCGAACCGGCTGGCCAGGACGCCGACATGACCGTCCCGACCGGTTCGGACGACGCGACCGCGCTCATCTCGCTATTGTTGCGAGGCGATAGGCGCGCCGCGAACGCATCGTCGCCGCCGGGAAAGAGGACGCGCGCGAGCGCGAGAATATGCCGATGAGTTCGACTGCAGCGATCGACAGAATCGAGATCAGTCCCATCGCCGACACAACGCTCAAGGCGTCCGCCGCGCTGTGGTTTCTGACGGCTGTCGCCGGCCAGTGGATATTCGCTTGCTACGTGCTCGCCTATTACGGCGGCGCGGCTTTGCAGGGGGATTTTCAAGCGTGGAACAACGTGCTGCCGCAGGGCATCATCGACGGCGAGCCGATAGGCAACGCCGCCATGGCCGCGCATTTGCTGGTCGCGCTCATCGTTTCCTTTTGCGGCGCCCTGCAACTAGTTCCCCAGATCCGGGCGCGCGCTCCCGCCTTCCATAGGTGGAACGGGCGCGTGTATTTGTTCGCCGTCGTGTCGGCGAGCCTTTCAGGCTTCTATATGGTCTGGACGCGCGGCTCCGCGTCCGGGCCACTCGGCGATGTCATCATCAGCATCAACGGCGTTCTGATCCTGGCGTTCGCCGCCTTGGCGCTGCGTTATGCGATCGCCCGCAAGATCGACACGCACCGGCGCTGGGCGCTTCGGCTTTATCTCGTCGCCAATGGAGTGTGGTTCTTCCGGATCGGCCTGATGCTGTGGCTTCTTGTCCACAAGGGGCCGGTGGGCTTCGATCCGGAAACGTTTCGAGGGCCGTTCCTTACATTCCTCGGGTTGGCCCAGTTTCTTTTCCCGCTCGCCGTTCTGGAACTCTATTTCCGGGCGCGGGATAGCGCCGGCGCGCCAGGCAAATATACGATGGCCGCTGTCCTTCTGGTCTTAACAGTCGCGATGGGCGCGGGGATTTTCGCCGCCACGATGGGCTTATGGCTGCCGCGGCTTTCGCCAGCGTAACGCCAACTGGACCTGCGCATGGCGCGCTTTAGTTGGTCCGATTAAAACGCCAGGCGCGATCAGCGCAGCGGCGAACGATTCTGGCTGAGGAAGGACGGCGTCTCGGTTGGGATCGAACGCAGCGTCGCGCCTGTATCTTCGTCTGAAACGGATGTCACTGGCCGCGGCGGCGTGGCGCTCGTGGTCGGGCGCGCCTTGCGGAAGTCTTTTGCGGAGGCTTCCGAAAGCGGGTCGTCGGAGTGGCGGCAGTTGCCTTCGAAGTGGGCGCCGGATTCGACCGACAGCGAGCTGTGAAGAATGTCGCCCTGGATGTGAGCGGTCGCAGCAAGCGATACGGACTTGGCGCGGATGCCGCCTTCGACGCGGCCTCGGACCGTCACGCTCTCGCAGACCACTTCGCCTTTGACCGAGGCTTTCTCGCCGATGATCAGCGAAGAGGCTTTAACGTCGCCTTCGAGCGAGCCGTCGAACTGAATTTCGCCGCTGGAATTGATATTGCCGCGCATCACCACATCGGCGGAGATGATCGACGGAACGCCTGCGGTTTTCATTGAACTCGACCTTTTCGATTGCGGTTGCGGCTGAACGATCTGCGCGGTCTCGGCGACCGGTTGGCGCGGTTTTTCTTCGGGCTGGTTCTTAGACGACTTAGCTTTCGAAAACATAACGACCTGCCTCAATGAACCGGCGAGGGTTCTTGGGTTTGCCCTTGTAAAGGACCTCGTAATGAACGTGCGGGCCGGTGCTGCGTCCGCTCGACCCGAGTTCCCCGACTTTTTCGTGCAAAGCGACCTTCTGACCGACTTTGACCGAGATGCGGTTCATATGCGCGTAACGTGTGACAAAACCGTTGCCGTGATCGATTTCAACCATGCGGCCCCAGCCTGAGCGCGTACCCGCGTGCGTCACGGTCCCGGCCGCGGTGGCGGTCACGGGCGACGCCCATGCGGCGGCGAAGTCGAGGCCGAAATGGTTGGCGTTGCGGCCGTTGATCGGATCGCGCCGCACGCCGAAGCCGCTGGTCTGGCGGCGGCTTACGGTCAGCGGCGAGGAAAGCGGGATGCGGGTGATGGCCCCTTCGACGGTCGCCAGCTCGTCAAGCATGACGCCGGTGCGGTTGGCGTGGCGGAAGAAGGCGGTGGAGGCGTCGCTGACATTCGAGGCGTCGATAAAAGGACCGCCCTGCGCCAGCAGCGTGTTGGTGATCTTCGGGGCCGGGATGATTTCGTCGGGGCTGATTCCGGTGTTCGCCAGAACCTGTTTCAAGACTTTGACCTGAGCGGTCGCCTTTTCCTCTAGCGAGGCCAGAAGCAGCATCTGCTCGACATAGAGGTCGGCGGAGGCGGCTTCCATTTTCTTGATCGCGCCGGAGGCGGGGCTTCCCGCCGGCATCGAGGCGTGCTCGCGGGCGGTCTCTTCGATGGCTTCGCGGCGCAGGATCGACAGGCGCGACTGCCGGGGGGTGGCTTCGGCCGGTGTCACATCGATCATGATGCGGTTGCCGTTGACGGGTTTGGCGCCGTTCGGCGCGCCCGCCGCCGACAGGCCGGTCGCCAGCGTGTCGATGCTCTGATCGACTGCGACCTTGCGCTCCACCATGTTCTTAAGCGTTTGATGCCGGCCGGAAATTTCCGCCATGGTGGCGTCGAATTCCTGCTGCATGATGACATTCAGGGAATGAACGTCGTCATAGGCGCGTTGTTGCTTGTGAAGCTGTTTGGAGTAGGTGGCTTCGAGGATCCTGGTGTCGCGGTCCTTGGCGACGATGATCTGTTCTTTGAAGACGACGTTAACGGAGGCGTAAGCGACCCAGAGCAGGAACCCGCCGATCACCCCGGCGAGGGCGATCTGGGTTCGTGTCGACATCGAAATAAAGTGAACCACACCGTCGCTGCGGTGGTAAATCTGCCGTTCCTTGAACAAACGGCTGAAAATACGCTTGATGCGGCCGGACTTGCGGCTCATCCAACTACGCCCCTTAACACGCGCCACGGCGTTATACGCCGGCACCCCTTAACATATAGCAGCGTATCTACGACGATTTCGCAACTGTTATGTGATGAAGTAACCATTCTTTCCCGCGCCGTTCGCCGCTTTCGGGTGCTGTAAGGCAAGTCCCGTTCCAGAATTCTAGACTGCTTCGTAGTAGGCGGAGGAAAAACCGGCCTCCGCCCGCGCCTTTGTATTGAAAGGCGGTTTCAGCCCGCCGGAGAGGTGCTGCGCGACCAGATTTCGGAACGTCGCACGGGGTTCAAGGGTCCGGACGGCGCAGATCGCCTCGAACCAGCGCACCCCGATCGCCACATGGCCGACCTCGTCCGCGTAGATGATCCTGAGAATATCGGCGCTCGCCGCGTCCCCTGCTGAAGCCAGCCGCTCGATCATGCCGGGCGTTACGTCGAGACCCCGGGCCTCCAGCGCCATGGGCGCGACGGAAAGCCGGGCGAGCAAGTCATTTCGGGTCGATTCCGCCGCTTCCCACAGGCCGTCATGGGCGGGGTGATCGCCGTACGCCGCGCCCATTTCGGCGAGCCGGGCCGCCAGCATCCCGAAATGGCGGGCTTCCTCGCCTCCGACGCCGATCCAGTCGGCGATGAAGGCGGCGGCGTCCAGCCCTTCCGAATCAACCTCCGCCGCAAACCGGGCCGCCATGTCGAAAGCGAGGTCGATGGCGTTGAACTCGATATGGGCGAGCGCATGGAGAAGGGCGATGCGGCCCGCAACCGTGCCGAGCCGGCGGCGCGGCACCGCGCCGGGCGCGACGAGAAGCGGACGTTCGGGACGCGCGGGGCGATCTGGTGGGCCTGCGGCGCCGGGCGCGTAGCTTTTCAGACCGGAAAGGGCGCTGACAGCGCGACCGGCGGCGGCGACTTTTTCAGCCGGTTCGGCGGCTCTAAGCGCCGCGACCGCAAGATCGAGGATGGCGCCAGGCTCGCGGGTCAAAGCGCTTTCACCGCCTCCAGCACCTCTGCGACATGGCCCGGCACGCGCACCTTGCGCCAGACCCTTCGGATGACTCCCTTGGCGTCGATCAGAAACGTGGAGCGTTCGATGCCCATGAACTTGCGGCCGTAGAGCGTCTTCTCGCCCCATACGCCGTACGCCTCGACGGTCTTGCCGGTTTCATCCGAGCCGAGAGTGACTTTGAGGCCGTGCTTGTCCTTGAACTTGTCGTGCTTGGCGACGCTGTCCTTGGAGACGCCGACGACGGCCGCGCCGGCTTTTTGGAACTCCTTGATATTCTCTGAAAAGCCGACGGCCTCTTTGGTGCAGCCTTCGGTGTCGTCCTTCGGATAGAAGTAAAGAACGAGCTTTTCGCCGGCGAAATCCTTCAGGGCTATTTTGCCGCCGCCATCGGTCGGGAGCGAGAAAGCCGGGGCTTTAACGCCCTCTTCGAGAATTTTCGGCAACCTTCGTCTCCATCCCTCGGCGTTGAACGGCCGCACCCTATTGCGCTTTTCGGGCGAATTGAACCGGCGGCGGCGATTACAGCCATGACCTTGTCTGGCGACGGGCGAGAAAGTAGGCGTACTGTTCCTTCAGACGTCGATGGGGCGGGCGTTGTATTGGCGTAGGGGCGCCTTGAGCAGGCGGAATCGATGACCTGGCGGGCGAGCCGCGGAGCCAAAGCAGTCCTGATCGCGCTCGAGATTGTCGGCGCGCTGCTGGCGCTGGCGGCGGGTCTCGCTGTGCTCTTGTTCTGGCGCCTGCAAAGCGGGCCAGTCTCGCTGGCGCTTTTCACCCGCAGCGCCGAATTCGCCGTCGAACGCGCCTTGCCGCCCGACCACCGCGTTCATCTCGGCGAGGCGAGCCTCGCGCGCGGCGCCGCGCGGGGCGAGTATGTCGTGTCGATGAATCGCCTCCGCATCGAAGGGCCTGACGACGAGCGGATCGGCGAGCTCTCGAACATCACGCTGACCTTTTCCGTCGACGATCTCGTGCACGGACAGTTCGGCCCGCGCACGATCCGCGCCGTCGATCCGACGCTTCGCATCGTTCGCGAGGGCGACAAGCGCTTCACGCTCGATTACGCGGAAAACCGCACGACGCCGACGGAGGCCAACGCCTTCGAACTGCTGACGGGGGGACCATTCTTCCGCGGCGCGTTCGAGTCCGCCGAACTCGTCGGCGCGAAAGTGTTTTTCCACGATGTCGCGTCGGCGCGCTCATGGCGAGCGGATGCGGCGGTCGCGCGCATCCTCCGGTACAAGGACGGATATGCGGCGCGGGTCGAAGGCGTCTTCGACATTGAAGGCAAGCCCGCCTCGTTGAGGATGGATGCGACCTATCTCGAAACCACGGGCCTCATCACCGCCGACGTCAAAGTCAACGAGGCGCCGGTCGGCGACATTCTAGAAATGTTTTTCGGCGAACGCGCCGGCGTTTTCGCCGCGCCCGTCACCGGCTCGGCGTCGATCATGCTTACCCGTTCCGGCGAAGTGATTTCATCGAGGCTAGAAGGACGCGCGGGGCAGGGAACGCTCACGATAGGCGGGCGCACGGCGCCGGTCGACCATATCGACGTCGTCGCCAATTTCGATCCGGCGCTGAGCCGCTTCGATGTCGAGCGTTTCATTTTTGATATTCATGGATCGACCGGCGCCGTGTCCGGCGCTGTGCAGGTCAATTTCGCGGACGGCGGCCTCGCGCCCGATTCGATAGGTATGACGTTGCTTGGACGCGACATTAGTCTCGACACGCACGGTCTTCTTCCGGAGGCGCTCGCCGCGCCGCGGTTTCAAACGAACGCCTCTTATGATTTCGCGTCGCGTCGGCTTGCGCTGACGGCGCTTTCGGCGGATATCGCCGGCGTTACGCTCGCGGGCGATTTCTCGTTTACGCCAGCCCGCGATCCGTTGACGGGCGCGCCCGTTTCCCCAGAGATGAAAGCCAGTCTCGCGATCGAGGGCGCGCTTGATCCGGCCACCTTGTTGACGGTCTGGCCGGCGGCGCTTGGAGCGGGCGCGCGCGACTTTGTCGCCACCCGGCTGCCGCGCGCGCGCGTGAGCAATGTGGCGTTCGCGCTCGATCTTCCCGCCGGCGCAAAGCAGCCGGGAGAGCCGATGCCCGACGACGCGCTCAGACTGACATTCGATATCGCGGACGCGACGGCGATTTACGCCGAGACCATGACGCCGCTGACGCGCGCCAGCGGCGCGGCGGTGCTGACAGGCAATCGCTTCGTCGTGAGCGCCATGCGAGGGCGTGTCGGCGATATCGCCATCAGCGGCGGCGAGATCGATTTCACCGGGCTCTCCCCGCGCGGCCAGCCTGTTTATTACCGGTTCGCAGCGACCGGCGGCGCGCGCGGCATGCTCGAAGTGCTCAACCAGCCGCCTTTGCTGGTGCTTCAATCGGCAGACCTTGAGCCTCAACGCTTTATTTCGGGATCGGGAACGGCGCGCGTCGAAATCATGCGCCCGAACCTTCGCGACGTTCCTCGCGACAATTATGAATACAAGGGGAGCGCAACCTTCAAGGATCTGGCGATCGCCGAGTTCTATCGCGGCAGCGATCTCGCCAGGGCGGCGGGAAAAATCGATCTCACTACGAATCAAATGACGATAGATGCGGACGCCGAGCTTGGCGGCGCGCCGGTCAATATTGAGTGGCGCCAGCGCCTCGACGTGCAAGCGAACCGCTCGCAGTTCAAAGTTTCGGGCGTCGTCGACAGTTCGACGGGCGATGTTTTCGGCATTCCGACGCGTCAGTTTTTGCGCGGGCCGGTGGCGTTCAGCGCCGATGCGAAAGGCGATCTCGGCGCGCTTAGCACGCTTTCCCTGAGCGCCGACTTTTCTCGCGCCGCGCTAAATATCGACCCGATCGCCTGGGTTAAACCGGAAGGCGCGCCGGCTTCCGGCGAGGTCGACATCGTCTTCGGCGACGACGGCGTCGATGTCAGAAAGATCGCGCTCAAAGGAGAGGGCGTCGATCTCGCCGGGTCGGCGCAGTTCGACCCTGCGGGCCTCATCAAGGCGGCGGCCTTCGACAAGGTGAAATTCGACGGCGGAGCGGATGTGACCGTAACCCTCACGCGTTCGCTTTTGGGGTCAGCCGATGTGGCGCTCACCGGCGCCTACCTTAACGCCGGGCCGACGGTGCAATCGTTCGTCGAGGCGGGCGACGCTCAGGGCGGATCGCAGAAAAAAATGCAGCCGGCGATGTCTCTGCGCGCGCGTATCGATGCGCTCGAACTTCGCGGGGGCGCGCAGTTTCGCGATGTCGCCTTCGATTTCGCCCGCACGCCAGAGGCGATTCAGGCGCTGTCTCTTTCGGCGCGGACGGATAGAGGCTCGCCGCTTTCCGTCGTGCTCAAGGAGACCGGCGCGGAGAAGGGGCCGCGGCAATCCGTCGAAGCGCGCACCGACGATATTGGCCAGCTTCTCGCCGCGCTTTTCGGCGTCGCGTCGATCCAGAAAGGCGAAGGCTCGATGGAGCTGTTTCTGGATGCGGGCGAAACAGGCGGGCTGACCGGCGCGTTCGCGGCGCGCAACATGCGCGTCGTCGGAGCGCCGTTGCTCGCGCGCATCTTCGCGGCCGGCTCCCTTAACGGCCTTGTCGGGCTTTTGAACGGCGACGGTATCGAGCTGTCGCAGGCGGTCGCCGATTTTGAGTTCAGGGACGGCGTGCTGACGCTTAGGGATGCGCGCGCGTCGGGACCGTCGGTCGGCATTACCGCTGCGGGCGTCATCGCCGCCGGTCAGAGCGGCGCAGTCGATCTGCGCGGCGCCGTTGCGCCTGCGTATCAGGTCAATTCTTTTCTCGGCAACGCGCCGCTCATCGGCGACATTTTCGTCAATCGCGAGGGCGAAGGCGTCGTCGCGCTCGCTTACGACGTTCACGGAACGTCTGACGCGCCATTGGTGTCAGTCAACCCGCTCTCGGCGCTGACGCCCGGATTCCTGCGACGGATCTTTGAAGGTGAGCGGACCGCGCCTGCGATTGATCCCGCCCCGCAAAACGGGCCGGTTCAACCCGAGCCGTAATCAGCCCGCCTTTACGAGCGCGTGCTTTTTCTTGCCGATCGAAAGCTTGATGACCCCGTCGACAAGGTCCGCGTCGCTGAGCGGGCGTTCTTCCGTCATCGGCGCGTCGTTCACGCGCAGCGCGCCGGCCTTGATATGCCGGCGGCCTTCGCCGTTCGAGGCGATCAGCGCTGTTTCGAGCAGCGGCGCGAACACCGAAAGTCCGGCTTTCAGGCTCTCCATGGAGGCTATAAAGGTGGGCAGGCCCTCCGCGGCGGCGCCTTCCTCGAAGGTCCGGCGCGCGGTTTCGGCCGCCTCGCTCGCTGCGTCGCGCCCGTGCAGCAGCGCGGTCGCTTCGTTCGCGAGAATTTTCTTCGCCTCGTTGATTTCCGAGCCGCCGAGCGCGGCGAGCCGGTTTACTTCCTCGATCGGCAGCACCGTGAACCGGGCGAGCATGACCGCCACGTCCGCGTCCTCGGTGTTGCGCCAGAACTGCCAGTAATCATACGGGCTAAAGAGATCGGCGTTGAGCCATACGGCGCCGGCTTCGGTCTTGCCCATTTTCTTGCCGGAGGCGGTCGTGAGCAGCGGCGTCGTCAGGCCGAACGCCTCGACGCCGTCCTTGCGGCGGCAAAGTTCGACGCCGTTGACGATATTGCCCCACTGGTCCGAGCCGCCCATCTGCAACAGGCAGCCGCAGCGGTTATACAGTTCGTGAAAATCGTAGGCCTGCATCAGCATGTAGTTGAATTCCAGAAACGTCATCGGGCTTTCGCGCTCAAGCCGCAATTTGACGCTGTCGAAGGTCAGCATGCGGTTGATCGTGAAATGCGTTCCGTAGTCGCGCAGAAATTCTACATAGCCGAGCTTGGACAGCCACTCGTCATTGTTGGTCATGATGGCGTCTTTAGGCCCGGCGCCGAACCGCAGGAATTTCTCGAACACGCCCTTGATCGAGGCGATGTTGGCGTCGATCTCGGCGTCGGTCAGCATCGCGCGCTGGTGGTCCTTGCCGGTCGGGTCGCCGACCTTGGTGGTGCCGCCGCCCATCAGCGCGATGGGGCGGTGCCCGGTCTGCTGGAGCCAGTAGAGCATCATGATCTGGATGAGGCTTCCGACATGCAGCGAGCGCGCCGTTGCGTCGAAGCCGATATAGCCGGTCAGCGTCTCCTTCGCCGCGCGCGCGTCGAGCCCTTGGAGGTTGGTCCCCTGATGGATGAACCCCCGCTCGGCGAGCACGTTGAGAAAGTCGGATTTCCAGGCGGCCATGATCTTCTCGGAATTTTGGGCGAAGAGGCGATGTTCTAGGCAGGATCAGGCGAAGAGGAAACCGCTTTCTGGCCGCTGGACGAAAAGGACGGGCGGTTTTAACCCTTCGGCGCGATCCGCCGATTATCGTCGCGGAAAACTCGGGAGCGTTGCATGAGCGTCATGACAGCCATCGGGCTGATGAGCGGCACGTCGCTGGACGGCGTTGATGCGGCGATCCTCAGGACCGACGGAGAGAGCTTTCTTGAGCCCGGTCCCGCGCTCCATGTTCCTTACGACCGAGATCAAAAAGTCTTCATTCGCCGCGCGATCAAGGCGGCGATCGAAGGGCGCGACGGCGCGGCGGATATCGGCAAGGCGGCCGGAGAAGTCATGCTCGCGCACGCGGCGGCGGTCGAAAAGCTGCTGAGCAGCGCGAAGCTTTCGCGTGAGTCTGTCGATGTGATCGGTTTTCACGGCCAGACCATCCTGCACCGGCCGGCGAAATCGTCGTCGGATACCGGACGCACCTGGCAGATCGGCGATGGCGCCGCGCTTGCGGGTGAGACGCGCATCGACGTTGTGAACGATTTCCGTCTCGCCGATGTGGCGGCGGGGGGCGAGGGCGCGCCGTTCGCGCCCGTCTATCATGCGGCGCTGGCGCGCGGCCTTAACCGCGATCACGCCATCGGCGTGCTCAATCTCGGCGGCGTCGCCAACATCACCTACGCGCCCGCGGGCGGCGACGAGAATGGTTTGGTCGCGTTCGACTGCGGTCCTGGCAACGGTCTCATCGACGAATGGGTGGAGATGAAAACCGGCAGGTCCATGGATGAGGACGGCGCGCTGGCGCGAGAAGGCAAGGTCCACGCCGATATTCTGCGCGCCATGCTGCGCAATCCTTATATGTCGCGAAAACCGCCCAAATCGCTCGACCGCTACGACTTCAAGCTCGATCCGGTGCTGGGGCTGTCGGTCGCTGACGGCGCGGCGACGCTCACCGCTTTCACAGCCGCCTGTGTCCGCGCTTCTGCGGATTTTCTGCCCGAGGCGCCGGGCGAATGGATCGCCTGCGGCGGCGGACGGCGCAACCCTGCGCTGATGGAAGCGCTCGCCAAGGCGCTTTCCGCGCCGGTGCTCGCGGCGGAAGAGGCTGGATGGCGCGGAGATGATCTTGAGGCGGAATGTTTCGCTTATCTTGCAGTGAGGAGCCTCAAGGGCCTGCCGCTGAGTTTTCCGAAAACCACGCGTGTTCCCAAACCCATGCCGGGCGGCGTGCTGCACAAGGCGCCGTGATCGGATCAGATCTGCTCGTCCGCGACGCCTTGCAGCACGTCGGGCTGCATTAGAACGATATGCCCTTCGGCGCGGGCGATGATCTGTTCTTCTTCCCAGACCCGAAGCTGGCGGTTGACGCTTTCGCGCAGGAGGCCGGCGCGCGCGCCGAGGGCGCTTTGCGACAGCGGCAGGTCGATATGCACATGATCGTCGATGGTTTTCCCGTGCTGATCGGCGAGGCGAAGGAGCGCCCGCGCGAGCCGCGGCGCGGCGCCCAGCACCGCGGAATCCTCGACCATCTGCGACGTGGCGCGCAGGCGCTTGCACATAAGGTCGATGATGCGGATGGCCGTTTTCGGGTTGCGCTCCAGCAGCGGCAGGAAATTGCGCCGCGCGACCTCAAGCCCGCGCGTCGCCTCTAAGGCCTCGACGCTCGCGGTGCGGGGGCCGCCGTCGAGCAGCGTCATTTCGCCGATGATCTCTCCTGGTCCCATGAAGCTCAGGATGCAGTCTTTCCCATTGGGCGCGACGACGCTCACTTTCACGCGCCCGGACAGAAGAATGATGAGGCTGCCGCCGGGATCGCCCTGATTGAACAGCTTCTGACGCGCCTTGAAGACAAGCGGCGCCGCCGAGGCGATCATGGCGTTGAAATCGCTTTCGGGAAGATCCTCGAACAGGGGATTCCGCGTCAGTTCCCATTTCAGGGAATCGGTCAATCCAGCCATCGCCCTAACCCAACTCACTTAACCCGGATCATAGGGGGAAGAGGGCTGAAAAGAAAATGTCCCGGGAATCGCCGACAGGAAAACGGCGGCCGCCTAAAAAGCGCAAACAATGACGACGGAAATTATTCCGCCGCCAGCGGATCGCGTTTGGCGCGTCGTTTTTGAGCGTTCCTGCGCCAGGCGCGTTTCCAGCTCTTCGGCCAGAAGTGCGTTGGGTAAAGATTATACTTTCGAAACAGAAAATGCTTTCGACGGGCGCTGCGACGGGCGGGACGCGGCGTTGGCGCCGGCGCTGCAATTTCCTCCGCAACCGGAGTGTCGAGCGAGGGAAGGGTAGGTTTCGCAATCGGCGCTGGTCTTTGGGGGTGTGATTGCGCTTTCGCGGGCGCATCGTCGATAAGGATCGGTTCTGCTTCGGCGGTCTTGGGCGGCGCCGAAAAATGGCCGGGCCCGCGTTCTTGCGCCTGGGAGACGCCGACCCTCAATCCGGGCCGGAAATGAGCGTTCGCCCCAGTAATCGCCAACCTCGCGCGCATCATGCCGTCGGGATTGATCGTATTCGCCGCCAAACGACGCGACAGGTCCGGGGCTGGGGGGACGGCTTGAGGTTCGGAGAGAGTCGCCTCTTCGACCGTTGGCTCCGCGTCCAGGTCGAATTCCGCGTCCGCCATCGCCAGCCCGTCGAGGGCGTCATCGCCGTCAGGCGCTGCGGCTGCGAGGATTGTATCGAGCGAGGCGTCGTCCACGTCGTTCGAGGCGGCGCGATTTCCGGTCGCTTCATTTCCGATGTCGAGCAGGCTGCCGAAATCGATTTCATGCTCAAGCCCAGCGTCATCGACCTCTTCATCTTCGATGTCTTCGCGTGCGAGCGTTTCGTTCCCGGCCCGGGGGGGATCGATCTCGGAAATCTTCTCAGGGCTGTCAGTATTGAATGCGCGCGACAGGCGTTCCTGAAGGCTGCGCGCCGGAGTCGCTTCGGTCGCGGACGAGGCGGGAACAGGCGGTTGATCCGCATTCGTATCTTCCGTCTCGCGCTCGGCGGCGGCTTTGCGCTTGGCGCGCGCGATGGCGGCGGCCTTGAGGGCGGCCTTCGCCGAAACGGCTTTGCCGCCGGCCGCAGCCGTGGGCTTTTTGAGGTCGCCGGGCTGCTGGCGCGAAAGGCGCGCTGCGAGGCGCTCGACGAGATCGTCCTCCTGCAGCGCGGCGGCGGGGGCCGGCGGCGTATCGCTTTCGCCTTCCGCCTGTTTCGGAGCCGGCGCCTCGGTGCGGAACATCGCGGCCAGTTCTTCGGCGTTCAAAGGCTCAAGGCCGAGAAGGCCGCGCACCTCGTTGACGCGCTCGGAGTCGAAACTGGTCAGCGCGCCGACCTTGCCGAGGTGATTGCCTTGCGCGGCGGCGAAGCCGAGCCCGCGCAGCGCGGATAGCGACGCCTGATCCTCGACGCCGACAGCGGTGATCGCCGCATTCGCCTTGTTGGCGATGTCGAGCAGTTCGGAAATGGCGCTGAGGCCCGGGCCGCGAACCGTGCGCGCAAACCGCAGGATCGCCGCGCCGCCGGTTTTGATTTCGTCGAAGGGAAACGGGTCGATCGTGCGCAGGAAATCGTTGGCGCGCCCGCGCACTTCGATAGCGAGGCGGGCGCCGGTTTGAGAGAGGCGCTGGAAATGTTCGGCGGCCTGCGCGGTCTCCATGGTCACCGGCGGCATCGGGCATTCGAGCGTGATCAGGTCGGCGGGAAAACCGCTGTCCCGGAGCAGCACGCTGAAATGCGAGGAGAACGCCTCATCGGTGAGATCGCTGAGCGCGAGGTTGATCGAAAACCCCGGCGCGCTCGATTCGCGCCAGGCCCGATACTCAGAAAGCGCCTGCGCCAGCACGTAGCGCGTGAGCTCGCTCATCCGCCCTTGCGATTCGAAGAACGAAATGAAGGCCCCCGGCGGCAATACGCCAAGCGCCGGGTGGCGCCAGCGCACGAAGGTTTCGACACGCGCAAGGGCGCCGTTTCCGAGATCGAAAATCGGCTGAAAAAGGACTTCGAAGTCCTTGTTTTTCAGGGCATTGTCGATGTCGACGTTCGACAATCGAACAGCCTGCGCGCCCATGAGAATCCCTCCGCCGAACCGGCCGCACCGCCGCGTTGCCCGCAAGGCCGAGGCATCCTCGACAGTGCGGGTTAATCCTTGCTGAACGGCTTGTAATGCGCGCCTCAGCTCGCTCGCGGCCCGACCCTGCCGCGATTCATGAGCGGCGGTAAACCGCTAACCATGTTGGCGTGGGAAACCAGTGAAACGACGTTAATAGTCGAACTGCTCGCGCAGCACCCGTTCTTCGAGGGACTGGCCGCGATCGAACAGCAGGGTCATCGAGATCGCACGGTCTTCGCGCACCTCCACCGCGGCGACATTGCGGACTTCAAGATTGTCGGCGACAGCCGATACGGGGCGCAGTTCCGGGTCGAGCGCCTCGAAGCGCACGCGCGCCTCGCGCGGCAGCAGCGCGCCGCGCCAGCGCCGCGGACGGAAGGCGCTGATCGGGGTCAGCGCCAGCACATGGGCGTTGAGCGGCAGGATCGGCCCATGCGCGGAGAGATTGTAGGCGGTCGATCCGGCGGGCGTGGCGAGCAGGATGCCGTCGCAGATGAGCGAGTCCATGCGAGTCTTATCGTTCACATGCAGGCGCACCCGGGCGCTCTGGCGGGTCTGGCGGAAGAGCGAGACTTCATTGATGGCGGTCGCAAGCTCCACATGGCCGTCGACGGTCGTCGCTTTCATGGCCAGCGGATGGATGGTCGCGCTTTCGGCTTCGGCGATCCGCTGCAGCAGCCGGTCGGGGTCGAGCGCGTTCATCAGGAACCCGACCGTGCCGCAGTTCACGCCGTAGACGGGCTTGCCGCTCGACATGGTCGTACGCAACGTCTCCAGCATGATCCCGTCGCCGCCGACGGCGACGATGATGTCAGCCTCTGCCGGAGACGCATCCCCGTAGCGCCTCCGCAAATCATCCGCTGCCGCGATCGCCTCGGGTTTCTGACTGACGATAAAGGCGAGGGTTTGCCTGGCCATAGGCTCCTGCTGCTTTCGGGCGCCGGTGCGGCGACGCCCGATGATAGGGGGGAGCCGGCTGGATTGGAAAGGTTGAGGAACTGCGCCGGAAAGATGCGCCAGTCAGGAAATGAGCTAGACTACCCCCGGAATAACTGGAGGACGCCATGAACATGCAGTCCAAGCCGGCGATGAAGGCGGAAACCATCGGGATGGAGGCGGGTTTTTCACTGCCTGACCCCGCGAACCTGCCGACGCTGAAAGGCAAGATCAGCGCAGAAGAGTGGCGCCTCAGATGCGAACTCGCGGCCACCTATCGCCTCGCGGCCCTCTATGGCTGGGACGACATGATTTTCACCCACATTTCCGTCCGTTGCCCGGACGAGGGGGGGAGGGAGCGGTTCCTCATCAACCCGTACGGCGTCTTCTTCGAGGAGATGACCGCCTCGTCGCTGGTCAAGGTCGATGTCGACGGCAATGTCGTCGCCGAAACGCCGTATTTCTCCAACCCCGCCGGCTTCACCATCCACAGCGCCATTCACATGTCGCGTCACGATGCGGGCGCCGTGCTTCATCTGCATACGCCCTATGGCGTCGCCGTATCGGCGCAAAGAGGCGGCCTCAGGCGCTACACGCAGTTCGCCATGGTCGTGCATGACGATATCGCCTATCATGACTATGAGGGCATCGCGACCGATCTTGACGAACGCGAACGGCTCGTGAAAGACCTCGGCAATCATGGCTTCATGATCCTGAAAAATCACGGCACGCTCACTGTCGGCGCGAACTGCGCGACGGCGTTCCTGCGCATGTATTTCCTCGAACAGGCGTGCAAAACGCAGATCCTCGCCCAGTCCGATCAGGAAGAGCCGATGGAGGAGCCGCCCGCCATGAGCGCCAAGGTGATGCAGCAGGGCGCGCCGGCTTTCGTCAAAGGGCTCGGCGACAACCTCGCCTGGCCCGGCCTTCTCCGGAAGCTCAACCGGGTCAATCCGGGATTTGATCAGTAGGCGGCGGGCGAAATCTTCACTTCAGCGTCTTCAGGTAGTCGACGATCGCTTGGCGCTTTTCGGGATCCGGCTCCCCGAAGAAACTCATTCTCGTGCCGCGCACGACAGTTTGCGGGTGCTCGATGAACGCGTCGAGGGCCGCTTCATCCCAGACGAGTCCGGAATTTCGCATCGCCTGGGAGTAAGCGAAACCGGGAACGGCTGCGGCGGGCTGGCCGACAATGCCGTGAAGGTTCGGTCCGACCATCCGCATGTCGCCTTCGCGCGTGCCGCGCGGCGCGGTCGAATGACAGCTTGCGCAGACCCGGAAGGCGTTTTTCCCGAGTTCGGCCCCGGAGAGCGGCTGGGCCGCTTTCTGATCGTCTCCGTCGCAAGCCGCCAGCGCAAAGATGGAGATGGCCAAACCGATCGCTTTTGATCCGTTCATGTCGAAAACCCTTTTTGAATGGCGATCCGCGATCCGGTTTTGCCTAGGCCGGTCGCCCCGGCGGCGGTCAGCTTTCACAGCTTCTGCGCGGCTGCAATGCGCCGGGAAGGCGCAGGCGCGAACTTTGCCGAAACACTGGCGTTCGCCTCTGCAATCCGTTATCCGACACCCCGCGCCGGTTTAGCTCAGCTGGTAGAGCAGCGGTTTTGTAAACCGAAGGTCGGGGGTTCAAGTCCCTCAACCGGCACCATGCTCAAATCTCATCGCTAGGATAAGCGCCTGAAAACACTTAACAAATAGTCTGGCGACGTCTCGGTATGTCTATGGTCATATTGGCGTCAGGGGCATTATCGGGCCTGGCGCCAACATTTCGGAATTCCGGGAGGGCGCGAGATATTCGCTACGTAAAACGCCGACAGGCGAAGCCGAGAGACAAGCCCTATAGACTATCGGATTGGGGCAACCTCTATCTGGAAGTTCTGCTGACGGTTTAAAGTCTTGGCGACTTGCATACCGTTGTAGGCAAACAACAACGTCTAGTCATCGCCAGTGTTTTTTCTGGGAGATGCGCGCAACGTCCGAATGAAGCGAACCGCGCGTTCGCCTTCCGAGGCGTCCGCCCCCGGACGAAGCCCAAGTTTCAAAGCGCTCAACAAACAACTAAGTTATATATCTCTTTCAGGGCAAGGCGTCGTAGTCGCTCAATGCTCGCTCATAAGGAGCGACAATCCAGTCCTGCACTCCATTTCGCCTCATATCGTCCACTGCAAGGCGCAAGGCGTCGGCGCCCTGTTCAGTCTCGTCTTGTGCAAGCAGGATTTGCGCATTCAAGGCGCGCACGCGCGCGTCCCACTGTTCTCCGGGACTGCCTGATTCGAGCTTGGCGGGATCGAGCGCTGTCGCGAGAGCGGCGGCGCCATTGATGTCCCCGATCTGAATCTTCGCCAAGGCGAGATAATAGCTAAGCACATGCACGCCAGGTGACGTCGCGCCGAGGCGGCGTTCGAACGCATCACGGGCGGGTGCGATCTTTCCGGCCGCCGCCACTGCGTCGCCGAGCTGCAATTCTATGACTCCTTCATTGCCCGCCGCCATCATGCAGGTGAGATGCTCCCTTCCGTGTAAGGCGCACATGTATTCTCGCACCGCTGATATCACCGGCAGCGCGTCAGCCCAGCGCCCCGACGTCGCATAGAGATTGCCGAGCGAGCTTCTGGCCTCCACGACTTGCGGCGAATCCGGGCCGAAAACGGCGGAAAGCGACTCTATGGCTTTAAGCAGTTGAGGCTCCGCTTCGTCAAAACGGCCCGCATAGAGAAATGCCGCGCCGTAATAAAGCGACGCGCTGGCGCGCGAAGCGTCGCTGACGCCCTTGGTTGCATACTGAGGGTTCTGAAGGTCGGCGAGGATTTCAATCGCTTCTTCACCACGTCCGAGGCGACTGTAGCATTGGGAAAGGTCCATCCGTAGACGGTAAGAGGTGGGCGCGTCGTCAGGGTTCGCCAGGGCCAGCAGGCGCAATGCTTCTTCAAACTGCGCTGCGGCTGGTTCGATATCAGCCTGTAAAAGATAGTGGCGGCCGCGAGCCAGGGCGGCCGCAAGCCCGAGCGCAGCGTCCTTCTCAAGCAGGCTGGCGGCATCTTTGTCGGCGTCGTCGATCGCCTTGCCAGCCTCTTCGTAATAGGAAGCGTTGGCGAGCGCCTCGCCTAGACGATACCGCGCTTCAAGCGTACGTCGGTCTTGAGCGCCGTACATTTCTTCAAGCAACGCCGCTGCGCGCCGGCGGTGGTCAGCCGCTGCGGCGTAATCGGCGAGACCTGCATAGATATCGCCAGCAGTTAACCTGATCGACGCTTCGGTCGCGGGATCGGCGGCGAAGCGCGTGTCGATCGCGGCGACCGCGCGGTCAAGCGCCTCTCGCACGGTGACCGATCCGCCACCCCCCGGCGCATGCGGGTCGGCATTGACGAGCAGGTCAAGCAGAAATGCGCCGGTCGCTTCGAGGCGTGCAGTTTGTCCTTCGGCGATGCGGCGCGCGTCGCTGGCGCGCACATATAGCCATAAGCTGATAATCATGCCGACAGCCAACGCGGCAAGAGTGGCTGCGATCCAAGGTCTTCTTGCCTGTATACGGTCGAGGTCGCGCTGCGCCTCCGCCGCACGCTGTTCGGCCTCTTCGAGCAGCGCATTCTCTGCACGGCGAGCGTCAAGCGTACGTAGTTTCTCAGCGAGGATGGCGGCGGAGGAGAGGCGGCGCGCTGGGTCGCCGTTCGTCGCCGCCGCTATGTCCTCGCGCAGAAGAGCATCGCCGATATTGTCTTCCCACCCGGTTGTGAGCGGTTTGCGGATGTCGCCCGCGAGGATCTGATATAAGAGCACGCCGAGCGAGTAGACGTCGCTGCGCGCCGTCGGCGCTTGTCCTGCGATAATTTCAGGAGCGATGTAAAGCGGCGTGCCGAGGCTGGTGCTGCCGGCGCTTTCCTCATCGAGCGTCAGACCGAGAGGGGTGACCCCTAGTTCGTCGAGTCTGGCGGGCTCAAGCAGGCTTCCCGCGCCGAAATCCGCAATTCGGATCCGCCAGGCGCCCTCTTTGCCGGGCGCGACCAAAACGTTCGTCGGTTTCAGATCCTTGTGAAGCACCCCGATTTCGTGTGCGGCGGCGACTGCCTCGATCGTCTGCAGGGCGAGGTTGAGACGCTCGGCAAGCGTCATGCCAGCGAGGCGGCCTTCTTTTTCCGCCCAGTCAGCGAGGTTCGCGCCCCCATGCTCGCATTCGAGAAAATAAGGCGCAGTTTCGAAGTTCCAGTCGATGACCCGGGCGATATCCTCGCGGTCGCCGAAAGTCTCGCGCATCACTCTCGATAGCGTTGCCTCCCGCTTGAGCGAGCTGAGACGAGCGCCATCCGGGCTGAACTTATAAACGCGTGGCTCGCCGGTCTTATCATGGCGGGCCAGCCAGACCTCGCTGCCGCGTGTGCCGGCAAGCTGTTCGCGCAGGATAAAATGCGGGCGACTTGGAACTTGCTGGCCCGTCTTGAGTTCAAGCCTGTTGGCAAGGCGCCGTCCGACGGCGACTCGCTCGACGGGGCCAGAAAAGCGATAGCCGGCACGCGGCTGGGTGCGGATAAGCTCGGCGTTTGTCTCGCCAAGTCCCTTGCGCAGTTTTGCCACGGCGTTGGCGAGGACGTTCTCAACGGTGACGCGGCCGGCCCATACCGTCTCCAACAGCTCTTCCTTGGTGACGATCTCGTCAGCATGACGCAGCAACACCGCCAGGACTTCGAGCGGACGGCGTTCCAACTCTACGGGGAGACCGCCCACTCTCAGTTCGAATCGCGCCTCGTCGAATTCGGCCGAACCGAACCGATAGCGATAAATCGCGCCGCTGTTGGTTCTTTCGTCCTCCATGTTCCCCTCTAAAACCGTCTCGCCCTGATTACGCGAAACAAGCGCTAAGTCCATGACACAATAGCGAATTTTACGGCGTTAGAAATTCGTGATCTTGGCGTGAAGATTAAACGGCGCGCGAAACGGCAAGTTTCAGCCAATGAATCGGGGCGCGGCGATCTGCAAGCTTCCCATTCCTCACTGGAGGCGCATGCGAATGAGACGGTCAAGAGTCGGTTCAGCCGCATTGGCGGCTTGCATGTTGCTGTCTGCGGCGTGCGGCGGTTCCGGCGACGCGGACGATACCGCGGGGGAGACGGCGTCGCCGGCGAAATCGGCCGGCGGCGCCAAGCCCGCTCCAAAAACTGAGGCTGCAGACGACGGTCTCGGAAAACTGAAATGCCCGGTCAAAACTAACAAGTCGCTTGCAGGCCCGGACATTATCGGCGTCAAACTCGGCATGACCCGCGACGAGGCGTTGAACGTCGTGCGCTGCCACGCGAAGGATGCTCACATCGAGTTCGAAGATCGCTGGTTCGATCCTCGCACGCTCAACAGTTATCAGTTGAAGCTCGAAAAGCAGGCCTTCACCGCCCAGTCGGGCGAAACCTCCGCATGCAGCTACCGGACCTTCGAAGACATGCAGCGCTGCGGTATGGGCAATCGCGTTTGGGATCATGTTGCTGAGTCCATCAAAGTCGCCGCTCCCGGCGTTCCCGGCAATGAGACGGTCGTCGGAGTCTGGCGCATGCAGAGCTTCAAGGAAGGGGAGACCCCGGCCGTCGAAACCGTGATCGCGGCGCTGACCGAAAAATATGGTCCGTTCCAAAGAAAGACCGTCAACAAGGTCAATAACAATTTATGGAGTGATCGAACCGAACTCGCCTGGGCGAGCGATCTTGACGGCAACCCGCTCAGCGAGGCCAACCCATCTTTCAATCAATGCGCTTTCAACGTCCGGGGCCGCAGCGTTGAGGGGCAAACCTGGCGCGACGGTTGCGGGATGAGTATCGGGGTTACGCTGCTTAGCCCTCGCACCAACCCTGACGTCGTCGGCGAGCTCCATGTCGGCATGATGCACCAGAGCGATCTATACGCTTACGGCGAAGCGCTCCAGATGCAGCTTGAAGAGATCGAGCAGAAACGGCGCCGCGAAGAACTTGAAAACGCAAAATCCAGCGATGTGAAGTTGTGAGGCGAGGAGAAGCCGTCATGTCGAACCATTTCTGGCGCATGGCGCCGCTTGCGGCTCTTATAGGCGCGGCCAGTCTGATCGGCTGCGGCAATGCGCAAGACGCCGAGAGAACTGATAAGAGCGGCGCGGTTTACGGTAAACCGCAAGGCGGCGCGCCTGATGAAAAGGGACAAGAGAGGGCGACTGAAGCGAAAAAGACGGAGGCGAAAAAAACGAAGAACGATGCTTCTTCTTATGGCGACAACATTCTATCTTATCCGGATGATCTGCAGATGACGATGCTTGCATATCGTTTGACCGATAGAACGCCGCCTCTAGAAGCATGGGCGGGAGAAGAGCGGGATGTCAGATACGCCGATGAATTCACCAAGGTCGACAAACTCAAGGCGGAAACCCAGCGCCTCGTCTCTATTTATGAATCGACAAAGGGAGTCGGCGCGCTTCAGATGCGTCTCAACTCCCAGTTAAGTCAGTACGATTCTTCAAAAGGCGGTTACTATCTGACAGCGTTCTCGCCCGGCGGGTCTTTCAATTTCAATGGCAAAGAGTCGGTCAGCGTCCAACTGGACAATATGGCGGACGCATTTTTTTGGCCGATGGATGCAGAGGAAGCGCAGGAGATTCTCGCGCATACAAGCCGCAGGGTCAGCATCAATGCGACCATACGCATCACCGGCGCGATGCGCCGCACGTCCGGCATCGTCATCAAGGGTGACATCGCAGATTACGCGATCTACAGCGAGCGGTACAATGACGAGCGTCAGCTCGCAGCATTTTCGCTTGAGTAGGCTGATTTTCACGGGAGACAGATCATGGCCGCCTCGATCCGAGCGATAGTTGCAACGGCGCTCTTGTGCATCATGCCCGTGGTGACGGCGTGCGCGGCGGAAAGTCCCGGGGCGCTGTTCGAGCAGATGATCGACCTGTTCAATGAGCAAGCCGATATTCTCAACAGCATCGATAATGCGGGCGATCTGGAGAAATCCAGAGAGGCGCTTCTCGGCTCTATGAGAAAGTTGAAGGTCGTTGCTGAAAAAATGGCTGACCACAGACTTGAAATTGAAAAGGATAATTCGCTCAAGGATAAGTTTGCGGATCTCCTGGGCGAAGCTCAGGGGCGAATACAAAAGGCGCTGATGGATATCGAAGCGCGCCTCGATGATGAAACGATGCAAGCGTTGCTTGACCTCATGCAGGAAGTCGCCGAGCCAGACTTATAAGGCTTGCGTACAGTAGCAGTAGCGCTGACAGCCGCCTCAGGCTATTCTGATTTGTCGCCTTCCGGCGATAAGCAGAGCGGTTATAAGGACGGCTGACAATGAAGAATCTGCTGATTTGCACAGCGCTTGCAGGCGCTGCGATCTCGCCTGCTTTCGCGCAAGCCGATCCGATCGAGCTTTGCCGAAACGCCAGTGAAACCAATGCTGCGCATATCCTCTGTCTTGAGAACGCCATCCGCGCCTTGACGTCAGGCGCGTTAAAAGAGGCCGCGGCTGCGGTCCCGGGCGAGGAAAGCGCAATCCTTGTTGATGAAGTGAAAGTCGATGAAGGGGTGAGCGGTCTCGGGGCTGAGCAGGTCAAACGCCGTCAGTCGACGAAGGCTTCAGATGAAGCTGAAGAACCCGTAGAGCTCGCTGCAGCTGTTACCGAGTTCGCCTACACGTCGCTCGGTAAGGCGATATTCTTTCTCGATAATGGTCAGATCTGGCGGCAGAAGAACGCAGACAAGAGCAACGTCCGCCTGTCCGGCAAGCGCGACTACACGGTCGTCGTGTCAGAGGGCATGCTCAGCGGCTATCGCCTGACCGTGAACGAGCTGAAGCGAACCATTCTGGTTGAGCGGATAAAGTAATACGGAAGTGCGATAGCGGTGCGAAGCAGGCTGCTAAAATAGTCGCAAAAAGAAGGGCCGGATCGCCCCGGCCCTTCTGGCGTTTCCCGCTAGCTGTCAGCGCTTAGAACGATCCGGTCAGGTTGACGAAGAACGCTCGCCCGATCTGATCGTATCCCGAGGAGGTCACAAGGTTGCTCCGGTTCGAGCCAAGACCTGTGCTAATCAGCGGCGGGGCCTTGTCGAACAAGTTGTTGACGCCGACCGTCGCACGGATGCTGCCGGCGAGTTGATAAGAGAGCGACACGTCCTGATAGATCCGGCTTTCCGCGTGACAGACTAAAAATATTTGCGGGCTGCCCGGATAGGAGGTGCTCGTCGCCGGGGTGCCGCCGGGGCAGTTATTGTCGACGTTTGAGAGAGCGTCGGCGCTTGGGTCGGTGCCCTGGATATAGCGGGTTTCGAAGTTCGCCTGCCACGGACCGGCGATAAAGGCGAAGTTCGACTGGATGCGCTTCTTCGGCACGCCGTAATCGCCGAGAAGATCGTCGAGCGGAGAGTCGTCGAAAAGTTGCTCCGTCCGCTTCGTCTGGATTGTTAGCGCGTTGGTCCAGACAAAGTCGAGCGGCGCGTCGCCCATCACCCCGTCGAACGAGGTTGAGAAGCGCGTGTTGATATCAACGCCCTGTGACGTTTCCTGACCAACGTTCACGAACGACGCATCGATGAAGTTAATGAAGTTGAACGTCGGGTTGGGATTGCCGCTGCGTTGCAGTCTCGAGCACAACTCGTTCGTCAATCCGGCTGAATCGTAACAGCGATTCATGAGAACCTCCGGCGCCAGCGAGCGAATATTATCCTCGATCTTGATATCGAAAAAACTGACCGCAAGATCGATATTAAAGGACTCGCTGATCGGCGGACGCATCAGGAAGGTCGCTGTGTAGGCGCGGCCTTTTTCCGGCTCCAGGGTCAGCGCGTTGCCGCCGACTGTCACAGGAATGGTGACGTTGGCGGTCAGGCCGAGTTGCGTCGGATCTGCGCCGTTGGCGATGCAGTTGTCGAGCACGGTCTGCGAGCGAGTGTCGTTGCCCGGCACGTAGACGCCGCCCACATTCGCCGCCGCCGGGATTGTGCATGGATCGTTCGTGCTGGACGTACCGAGCTGTTGCGGCGCGAGGAAGGCGTCGCGCAAATTCGGCGCGCGGAACGAAGTGCCGTAAGAACCGGATACAGTGATCCAGTCAATTGGGCTGTAAGAGACCCGGCCGCGATAGGTGACTTCGCTGCCGAAATTTTCTTCGCTCGTATAACGCACCGCGCCCTCTAGCGTGAGATCGTCAGCAAGGGCGTGGTCACGAAGCAGGGGAACGACAATTTCTCCGTAGAAATCGTAGATCGACCGCGAACCGCGCGTAGGCTCTTCCGTCAGCGGGTTTTCGCCGGCGTTATCGCCAACGGCGCTGAGGAAATCCGTATCGGAATCGATGCGGTCACGGCGGAATTCGCCGCCGAACGCGGTTGAGACAGGCCCGCCGCCCGGGATATCGAAAAGCTCACCCGTGATATAGCCGCCAAACAGCACTTGTTCGACAACGGTGCGGTTGGTGCGCTGCCCGATCAGGAAGCGGGTTTCCGCATCGGTCGCGAACGCGCCGTCGCCGTTCGGGCCGCCTATATAGACAGACGGATCGAAGAAGTTGACCGGCGTGCAGTTCTGGCCGGTCAGGAAACCGAAATCATTCGAACCAAGCGGCACGCCGCAGATCGGATCGCCATCCGAGTTCAGGCGCAACGTGTTGAGAGCAAGGTTGAGGTTCGTTTCGTTCATCAACGCTTCAGTGACGAAGCCGACGCCGCGGTCATAGCTGAAGAACGTTTCGTAGGTCCAGTTTTTAGACGCCAGCCCTTCGATCGGCAGATCACCGCGCAAGCCGCCGACAAAGCGGAAGTGCGACAATTCTGTTTTTCGATCTTGCTGGAACGAGTCGAGCGTGATGATCGGCGTCGCATCAAAGTCGAACGGATTGAGCGGATTATCGACAAGAATGGGATTGCCGCCGCCGTCGACGATGATATTTCCATTCGCATCTTCCTGCCGGATCATGCCCGGCACGGTCGGGAATACTTGTACGCCGGTAGCGCGGTTGCTGGTCGTGCGGTTCAGGAAATACGCCTCAAAGAAGAGTTCCTGTTCGAAGTCAAACGCCTCGAAATTATAGCCGCCGAGCGCAACCGTTGAGAAACGACGCACTGGTTGGACGAGATCAGAGCGCAACTGCTCGTCTTCGCTGCTGTAGAAGGGGATGAACGGGAATCGGCAACGTTGATCAGCGCGTTCGCAGGCGCCGTCCTCCTCGATTTCAAGCGGAAGCTGAAACGCAGAAACGAAGTTTTCAATGCCGATGTCGGATTGCGCCGCAGAAACGCCGGGGCGGAAGAAGACGAAGACGTCATTAGTCGGGTTTGCAAAACCGTCGTCTACAATAGCGACTGCGTTATCGAATAGGCCGTTGCTGCATTCTTGAAGCCGCTCGCCGGTCGATGCGAGCTCGACCATCGATCGCGTGCAATCCCGGCGGCTGCCGAGCGAAACGCGGTTCTGTTCTGAGTATTCGGCGCTAAAGACAATATGGCTCCGTTCGCCTTGTGCGCCAGCGAGAAGCGAGAATTGCTTCGTTTCGCCGCCGCCTGCTTCCGGGTATTTGAGGTTGGTCGTCAGTTCGAGACCTTCAAAGTCGTCGCGAAGGATAACGTTGACGACGCCGGCCGCTGCATCAGCGCCATAAATCGCCGAGGCGCCTTCGGTCAGAACTTCAACGCGGCCGACAAGGCCAATAGGCAGAAGGTTGATGTCCGGCTGGGCGGGCGCACCGCGCACCCCGGACGAACCGAGACGGCGGCCGTTGATCAGCACAAGGGTGCGTTCTGGTCCGAGTCCCCTGAGACCGATGTTCGAGGAGCCGACGCCGCCCGGAGGCGGTTCTTCCGCGGCGTTTGAGTTGCCCGATGCGGTGTTCAGCGTCGTGTCGAGCTGCTGGCCGTTGGCAGTAGTCGAGCGTTGCAGCAGTTCGGTGACAGAGGTCACGCCGATTTCGCGGGCGGCGCCGACATCAAGGCTTTGCAGCGGCGCGGCGCTTGTGAACGAATCCCGCGAAACCCGCGAGCCGGTAACCACGATCTGGTCTTCGACCTGATCGGCGTCCGTATCCTGAGCGAACGAAGCGGGTGCGTACAGCGCGCCGAGGGTCAAAAAGGATGCTTGGGCGAAAAGGATCTTTCCGAGTCGTCTATTTGGTGCGTTTCTCATGGAGGCCCCTTGTTTCTATTTGGGTTATGCGCGGGAGCTCGTGCGGAAGATGAACCCCTCCCGGTTCGGCCCTGCGCACTCCTTGAGACACTGGGCTTGGAGCTTCCCTCAGCCGCTTACGCGTTGTTGGGGAACGGGTGTGTCTGGGAAGCAACACAGGGAAGAGTTGCGAAATCCCGTCCGGCGGGGTTAGGCTGGAAAAGCCGCCGGGATGCGCTGGATGCACCCCGGCCGGCAAGTTCTCGGAGGGATCAACAAGGGGCTCGCCTTTGATGTCCCGCCTATGTGACACCTCAAGACGGCCTCCCCTCAATACCTAGAGCCGTCGGGTGAAATGTAGGCGCTGCGACAGAGTGTGCGGCGGCGCGTTTATTAGCGCCGGATGCGCCACGGTGGGCCTGTAATGTCTGAGAGAGAAGACCTTCCCATACTTAACGCTGCGCAGCGAAGCGTTATCGAGTCGGCTATCCGCACGCATGACGGGATGCTTGTTCGGTGGCTGGCGCAGAAACTCGGCGACGCCGAAACGGCTCGCGACATCGCCCAGAGCGCTTACCTCAGGGTATGGCGCTATGCGCATAGAGAAGGGGTGGACAACTTGCAGGCTCTTATTTTCAAGACCGCCGCGAACCTGGCGGCGAATGAATTCCGGGCGCGCAAGCGCCGAAGATTTATCGGCGCGGAAACCCGAGGCGATAGCCCGGACTCCGCGAACCAGATTGCGGATGATAATCCGTCGGCAGAGAGAATGGTTATCGACAAAGAGGCGCTTAATGGATGCCTTGCCGCGATTGGCGATTTGCCGCCAAATGCGCGGCGCGCATTCATCATGAGCCGGTTCGAAGAGAAGAGCTATCGAGACATCGCTCGGGAATTGAGAGTTTCAGAAAGCAGCGTTGAAAAATACATAATACTTGCACTGAAAAAATTGCGAGAATCCATCAGGCATCCCGAAGATGCGGGCGTGATTATACCATTCGCCGCTGCTCGAGACGGGCGCCGTTCAGGCGGGCGGTAGGCGCAATGAAAAGTCAGCATTCTGCCGCGCTGCAGCCGCACGAAGCCGCTGCCTATTGGCGCGCCCGAGAGATGTCAGGCGAGATGACGCCGGATGAACGCGCCGAACTGGAGTTGTGGCTTGCGCAGGCTCGTGAAAACCAGCGGGCGTGGTCTGAACTCGATGATGCGTTGCTCGCTGTCGACGCCGGGGCCGAAGCGTTGCTGGCTGACGAGTTTGAGCGGCAGCTATATGAAGCGGCCGCCATCCGAAAACCTTCAAACGGCATGCGGTTCGCGGCTGCAGCGTGCGCGGCGGCCGTCGTGGGCGCGATAGTAATATCTATATCGTTTGCGCCGCGAGAAACGATGTCTCATGCTTACGAAACCGCGATTGGCGGGTCGGCGGAGATCGCGCTTGCCGACGGCAGCGTGGTCGAACTTAATACCGCAACTAGATTGAACGTCGCCTTTTCGGATAGCCGGCGTTCAGTGAGGCTTGACGGCGGAGAAGCGATTTTCAACGTAGCGCGAGACCAGGCTCGCCCGTTCATAATTGACACGCCCCAAGCGCGAATTACCGTAACGGGAACTTTGTTTGACGTAGAGGCTTTAACAAACCGTTCGGCGGTGTACGTATTGTCAGGCGCTGTGGAAGTTGCGCCGAAGGCAAGCGAACCCGTGACCCTTCTGGCCGGCGATTCAGTGGTGATCGACGTTGATGGTGTAGCCGGCCGCGTGGCTGCATTCGACCCGAACTACATGCTGGCCTGGAGAACGGGCAAAGTGCGGTTCCGTGAGGAACCGCTGGAGCGTGTCGTCACTGAGCTTAATCGCTATTTCAAGACGTCTATCGCTATTGTCGATCCGTCTCTTAACGATCTGCCGGTCACTGGGGATTTTGACATTCAGGATCAGGCGACCGTGGTTGAAGCGCTGGCGCAAGCGTTCTCTCTGAACGTTAGCCAAGAGCCCAATCGCATCGCTCTCGCGGCAAGGCAATGACGCAGGCGAAGTTGATTTTAAGAATTCTCGCGCTCGCCGCCGTTCTCGCATCCATCGCGCAAGCGGATGCTCAGGAAGAGCTGGAATTTGCAGATGTTCAAAATCCGCTTTCGCCGCCGGGTTCTGTTCGCGGATCGGGCTATTTACCGCTTGAAGATATTCTTCGAGCATTGACGAACTCGTTCGGATTTTCTTTTGTCTTCGACAGCCGCATTATCAAAGGAAAGTACATCTCTCCTATTGATAACCTTGCGCGACCGGCTGAAGGCCTTGAGGCAAGGCTTAGGTCTGTCGACCTTTCTCTGCAACGGATCAACGCGCGCACTTACGCGATTACTATGACGGCGGCTGCCCCCGTCGTGGTGCCGCCGCCTGCGCCTGCGCTGCAAGCGAGCTTGATCGATACGATCGTTGTCACTTCGATGGCGTCGTCGTCATCAGGCGTTGTGGAAGCAAGCCGAATCTTTGATCTTGATGAAGTTGATCTGTCACATCTGAATGCGTTCGAGCCGAGCGAGGCGATTTATGCGCTGCCGCAATCGTTAGCTACCTTCACGCCGGCGAATAGCGCGCGCCATGGGGCGAGCGCCGGCTTGAGTTTGGTTGATCTGCGTGGATTCGGCCCCGAACGAACGCTTGTTATGGTGAACGGCCGCGCTCCGACTATGGCGCCTGGCGGCAATGACACTATTGTTGGCGTAGATCTCAACTCCATTGCGGAACCGTTTCTCGAATTTATTGAAGTCGAGACGACTCCCGGCGGCGCGCGTTATGGCGCGCAGGCGGCCGCCGGCGCCGTTAACTTCAAACTACGCTCCGGGTTGGATGGCGGGCAGGCCGGCGCGCGCTTCGGGATATCCGAACGCGGCGACGCCGAGGAAGCGTCTTTGTACTTTGTAGGCGGCCGTTATTTTCGCAATGATTCAATCAACCTTTCTGGCGGGATCAATCTTACGCGTAGAGAAGGTCTGATCGGGGCCGATCGTGAAACGACTGCTATACCGTATGGTTTCGGCCTTAACGGCGTCATGAGTTATGCGCCAGGCGCCATGTTCCTACCGGGTTATGGGGCATCATCGACAACAGACCGCGGCGCGATTTCTGCTGTCCTTTTGACGAATGATGAAATAGCGCCGCCGCTCGAAGATGAATATCTCATTCCCAACCCCGATGGGACTGTTTCGCCTTATATCGGTGCGCTTGATCAGCTTTATAATTGGGTGGCCGAGCAGAACACGGTTCTTCCGGCTGACCGAGGACTCGCTTATTTCACTCTTTCTGCTGATGTGGCGGCTGAAGTTCGCCTGTTTGCGGAAAGCTTTGGCGGCGTAACGGAATCGGAAGGAAAAATCGCGCCGCTGCCTGCGACACGATTTGCAGGCGTTGACCCTCTCACCGGCGATGCGGCGGTTATTCCGCTCGATAACCCTACGGTCCCGGGGCCAATTCGCCAGCTTATATTCGATGAGTATGGCGCTTCCGCCAAAGCCATCCTATTCGACCATCGGTATAAAGAGCTGGGACATCGCCGGCAGAACGTCCGGCGGAAGTATGTCGACTTTCGTGCTGGCGTCGATTTTGGAACGTCGGTCGATCGGCTTTTGACGCTCAGCTATCGCTATGGATTAAGCGGCGCGACGGAAAGACAGGCCAAAAGAATTGATCGGGACAAGCTCCTGACAGCCCTCGACGTTGATGTTTGCGTGGCGACGCCGGAGTGCGCGTTAGCGGATTTTTTTAACCCCGACGGCCTATCCGCCGAAACTATAAATTTTATTAGCGCTCCGGAGCTGCGGCGCAAGGTATCCCTGACGGAGCATGAAGTAATCGCTCACTTTCGCAAGAGCATTGATGCAGGCTTGCCAGAGATCGGGAGCTTTCATGCCGGCATTGAACTCAAGCGCGCCATGTTAGCGGATCGGGATCTTACTCCCTCGGGCATGGCTCTAATCGGTTCGTATTCTACGAACGATGTTCACAGGTCGCTTGAAACCGCAGATGCGTTTGGGGGCGTGGAGCTTCCGTTGCTCAGAAGAAAAGGTTTTCCCGGTTCTCTGGATGCTTCGATCATCTCGCGGATTGCAATTTCTTCCGCATATGCGGCGGCTCCGAATTTCGAGGGGGCCTTAACATGGCGGCCTGTTGAAGGCGTGGCGCTCTTCACGCGCCAACACGTCGGTCGGAGAACGCCGAATATCATTGAATTATTCAATATTGGACAATCGACGGAACACACGCTCACCGACCCTTGCGCATCCGGCGGCAAGCCGCTGGAGCCCAATGTTGCTGCGAATAGCGCAAGTGGTGCGCCGTTCGGCGTGCCGCCGGGATATGATCAGGTATCGTATCTGGCAAGATATACTTTTTTCGGGAATCCGGATCTTGAATCGGAGAATGTCCACACCCGCGTATTCGGGTTGGCTATAACGCCGACGGATATGATTGAGGTTGCGCCGGGTAGACTCGAAATTGCGGCCAACTGGCTAGACTATCGGATTAAAAACGCCATCACCGGCCAAAACGATCCGGTGAACGATTGCTTTGCGAGCCTGGATCTGTCGAGTCCGGCTTGCGCGCTAAATCCCCGCACCGGAAATCCAGGCATCGTTCGAGACCCGTCGAGCGGGAAAGTCGTTGCGGTAGAGGCGCTTTTGTCGAACAGCGGCGAATTCGCATGGCGAGGACTGGATACCGAACTGCATTATACGCTCGAGCCTGCAGGCCTTGGGCCTATCGATCGGTTATGGCTGAACGGGGTTCATTCTTTTGCGGAGCGCGTAGTGCACTCGGCTCAAGCTGGAATCCCTATAAAGCTGGATGGTCTTGTACAGTTTCCCCGTCATCGAAGTCTCATTTCTGCTGGCGTCGAAGCGGGACCGTTTGACTTCGCCGCTTTTGTTCACCGCCGCGGCAAGGTTATTACACGGCGCACACAAGAACCCGCTGCGCAGATCTCCGCCATCACGTATATCGATGTCAGCTTGCGTTATGCGCTGGACAATGGCGCTCTTGTTCAGGTCGGCGTCGAGAACGCGACGAACCGCGAGCCGCCGATCGCCGCGTTCAGCGACCTCGCCAACACTTACCCGCAATATTACGACATTGCAGGACGCCGCTACTCGGTCAGCGTGCACATGAAATTTTAGTGGCGGCGCGGCGCATCAATTGCGTGATGCGAGTTAGTTCGCGCCTTCAAAACCGTCGCCAAGGGCGCGATAAATTGCGATGATGTTCGCCGCTTCGGCAAGTCTTGCGCCGACTAGTTCTTGCCTCGCGGCATAGTCGGCGCGTTGGGCGTCCAGAACGGCGAGATAGTCGTCGACGCCGTTGCGAAATCGTGCTTCGGCGAGGGCGTATGTTTTCGCCGATGCGTCAGCGAGGTTTTCGGTGGCGTTTATGCGCTCATTGATCGTGCTGCGCGTCGCCAAAGCGTCGGCGATGTCGCGAAAGGCCGCCTGAATCGCTTGTTCATATTCAGCCTTCGCAATGTCGCGGTCGATTTTGGCGCTGGAGAGTTGCGCGCGATTGCGCCCACCAGTGAAGAGCGGCACGCTCACTGACGGGGCGAAACTCCAAACACCGGTTCCGCCGGAAAACAGGTCATTGAGTTCAGCGCTTGCGGTTCCCGCGCTTGCTGTCAGAAGAATGCGGGGGAAGAATGCGGCGCGCGCGGCGCCTATATTCGCATTAGCTGCTTTCAGCCGGTTTTCGGCCGCCCGAATGTCAGGCCGGTCGAGCAAGATCTCCGAGCTTATACCGACCGGAATGTCACGCTGCAGTTCGACAGAGGCTATAGTAACGGCGTCCTCTACTTCGGGAGCCTGCGCAGAGCCGAGCAGCAACCGAAGCGCGTTTTCATCGCGCGCCACCTGCGCTTCTAGATTGGACGCGTCAGCGCGCGCGCGCTCGAT
>JAVJPA010000163.1:0-6395 GCA_040216495.1 Amphiplicatus sp.
AGCCTTTTCGCCACCGCGTCGATTTTCTTGTTCATGAGCTCGACGGCGCTCGGACGGCGCAGGCTCGCCCACTCCTCTTGCGGATAAAGAAAGTCGATCGCGAAAACGGTCGCGACGGATGGCTCGACCGAGTTGAGCGCCGCGAAGAGCCACTGGACGGCGCGGGCGCGCGCCGCCGGGTCTTTCGGCAGCAGCGTTTCGGAGCGCTCCGCGATATGAAGGACGATCGCGCCCGTTTCAAAGAGAACGAACCCGTTTTCCTCGAAGATCGGCACCTGTCCGAACGGCTGCAGCGCGCGGTACTCAGGCTTGTCCTGGCCTCCCTGTTCAATCAGGCGGGCTTTGTAGGGAAGGCCGGCTTCTTCGAGCGCCCAGCGCACGCGCAGGTCCCGCACGATGCCCTTGGCGAAATCGGGGACGTTGTCGAACGCGGATATGGTGATCATCGGCATGCTCCTTTTCATGAGGCCCAGTGCAAGTTTGTCGGGGCCTGTTGGCGGTTGTCGCTCGAAAAGGAAGCTAAGGGCGGATATCCCATGCCGAGAGTGACAAGTGTGTCGGGATTTAGATGGACTCTCAGATAACGGCTGCGGCCCGCGCGCTCGCATCGGGCGATCTCCTCGGGGCGCTGAAACGGGTCGCTTTGCGCGAGGATGCGCCGGCGCTCGCGTTGCGCGGCATTGCGATGGCGCAGCTCGGCGATCTCGTTCGATCGAAGGATTTGTTGCGCCGCGCTGGGCGCGCCTTCGGACCGAAAGAAGCAGTGGCGCGCGCGCGCTGCGTCGTCGCGGAGGCCGAGATTGCGCTCGTCTCGCGCGACCTAAGCTGGCCGCAAAAGACGCTCGCCGCGGCGCGCGCGACGCTCGAAGCGCGCGGCGACCGCGTTAACGCCGCTCATGCGCGCCATCTCGAAATCCGGCGCCTCATCCTGATCGGCCGCCTCGACGAAGCGGATGCGGCGCTCGCCGCGCTCGATCCCGCGCCGTTTCCGCCCGCTTTGAAGGCGGCTCACGACATGGCCGTCGCCGGGATCGCCATGCGACGCTTACGGACGAAGGCGGCGCGCGCGGCTCTCGCTCGCGCTGAGAGCGCGGCGCGAGAAGCCGGCGTTCCGGGACTGATCGCTGAAGTTGCAGGCGCGGTCCGCATGTTGAATGCGCCTGCTGCGCGCCTCATTGCCCGCAGGCGCGAGCGCCTTCTTTTCCTTGACGAAGTGGAGGCGCTGCTCGCCTCCGAAACGGTGGTCATCGACGCGTGCCGTTACGTCGTGCGCGATCAGGGAGCGGTTATTAAGCTTGGGACGCGCCTTGTTCTGTTCGCGCTCGCGCGCGCGATGGGCGAGGCGTGGCCGGGAGATGCGTCGAGAGAGACGCTTCTTGCTCAAGCGTTTCGCGCAAAAGACGCTGATGAATCCCACCGCGCGCGGCTGCGCGTTGAAATCGGGCGGTTGCGCTCGGCGCTTCAGGCTGTGGCTGGCGTGAGCGCGACGAAGAGAGGCTTTATGCTGACGCCGCGCGGCGGGCGCGAGGTCGTCGTGCTGGCGCCGCCCATCGATGAGCAGCACGCGGACGCGCTCGCTTTGCTCGCCGATGGCGAAGCTTGGTCGAGCTCCGCGCTCGCGCTCGCGCTCGGGGTTAGTCCGCGCACGGTGCAGCGAGCGCTCGACGCGCTTGCGGCGGCGGGCAGGGCGCAGCCCTTCGGTCAAGGGCGCGCGCGCCGGTGGACGACCGCGCCTGCGCCCGGTTTCACGACGACCTTGTTACTCCCGGGTCCGCTGCCGAGCGATTAGGTTGGCGGCGTCAAGCGACCCCAACCGAAAGGACAAGAAAATGAAACAGTCAGCAGCCGAAATTCTTCGCGAATACGGACCTTTTCCCGGCGCGGAGCGGGTGCACGGCGTCACCTTCGACGGCGAGCGCGTTTGGTTCGCCTCCGGGGACAAGCTCAACGCCTTCGATCCTGCAAGCGGCGAGACGGTGCGCACGATCGATGTCGCCGCGCATGCCGGCACCGCCTTCGACGGAACGCACCTGTTTCAGATTGCTGAAGACGCCATCCAGAAAATCGATCCGAAAACCGGCCGGGTGCTCGGGACGATCCCGTCGCCGGGCGGCGGCGACTCGGGGCTCGCCTGGGCCGAAGGGACGCTCTGGGTTGGGCAGCATCGCGGCCGCAAGATCCATCAGGTCGACCCGGAGACGGGCGAGATCCTGCGCACCATCGAGTCCGACCGCGCCGTCACCGGCGTCACCTGGGTCGACGGCGAGTTGTGGCACGGCACCTGGGAAGGCGACGAGAGCGATGTGCGGCGGATCGATCCGCAAACGGGAGAGGTTCTGGAAAGCCTCGAGATGCCGGCGGGAGAAGGCGTCTCGGGGCTCGAGTCTGACGGCGCCGGCCGGTTCTTCTGCGGCGGCTGCGGGAGCGGAAAGGTGAGAGCCGTCCGCCGGCGCTAGGCCGCCGTCGCGCCAGCAGTAAGCGCCGACCGGTCTGTCGCGGCGGCTTCTTCATGCAACCACGCCTTGAAGGCTTTCACCGGCGCGGCGCTGGCGCGCGCCGCCGGGTGGACAATGTAATAGGAAAAATCGCTCGGCGTCGTCATGTCGAACGGAATGACAAGGCGCGCGGCTTCAAGGTCGGCGAGGGCGAGCTGGGATTTCGCCAGCGCCACGCCCTTGCCGGCGACCGCCGCCTCGATGACGAGGCTCGACTGGTTGAACTTCGGCCCGCGCGATCCGTCGACGCCTTTGACGCCGGCCGCCTTCAGCCACATCGGCCAGGTCGGGCAGCTTTCGTCCTTGTCGGGGCTTCCGTCATGGAGGAGCGCATGGTGCGCGAGGTCGGCGGGCGTTTTCAGCGGATGGTCGCCGATCAGGAGGCGGGGGCTGCACACCGGGACGATGGTCTCGGCCATCAGGTGCTCGACGACGACGCCGGGATAGTTTCCGCCGCCATAGCGGATCGCGAGATCCACATCGTCGGCGGCGAAATCGACCACGTCCATATCCGCCGACACCCACACATCGATGTCGGGATGGCGCTCGTGGAAACTGTCGAGCCGCGGCACCAGCCATTTCGCCGCCAGCGAGGGGGCGACCGAAACCGTGAGCTTGCCGGAATCGACCCGTGAGGAGAGGAGCCGGCCGGCCTCCGCGAGCTTGTCGAACCCCTCGCGCAGGACAGGAAGGCTCGCTTGCGCCTCGTCGGTGAGCAGGAGGCTGCGCTTATGCCGGCGAAAGACCGGCGCGCCGATGAATTCTTCTAATGCCTTGATCTGCTGGCTGACCGCGCCGGGCGTCACATGAAGCTCGTCCGCCGCCTTAGTAAAACTCAAGTGGCGGGCGGCGGCTTCGAAGACGCGCAGAGAGTTCAGGGGCGGTAATCTCTTCATGGTCGCGGCCTACGCCTCACCGGGTGAAATGTCGAGAGGCGGATTAGTTTTTCTCCTTTGCGGTGCGGCCTGCAATGCACGACTTCGTGAGCAGGAAACCTGCGCGATGGCGGTTTGAGCGCGCGTTGGCGGCGTTATGCCAGAATTTCTCAACGCCATTAGAAAAATTATGGTTTTGGACCTGCGCAGAGGAGCCATAGGTTCGGCTCAAGCCCGTTAGTTCTCCTCGCTCGTCGCTGTTATTCGATAGAAAAACTGATTAAATGAATAGGTTTCCCGCTTTCATCGATCTGCAAGGCAAGCGCGTCGTCGTCGCCGGCGGCGGCGCGGCGGCGCTGGCCAAGGCCCGGCTCGCCATCTCCGCCGGAGCGGAGGTTTTCGTTATCGGCCGGGTCATAGCGCCTGAAACAAGAGCGGCGCTCGAGGGCAGGGCGGCCCTGATCGGGCGCGACGCGGTTCGGGGCGACTTCTCCGCCGCCTCGCTCGCCTTCATCGCCGAGGACGACGAGGCGCGCGCCGGCGCGCTGGCCGAAACGGCGCGCAGCGAAGGCGCCCTCGTCAACGCCGTCGACCGCCCCGAATTTTCCGATTTTCTAGTTCCGTCGATCGTCGACCGCGGCGAGGTCGTCGTCGCCGTCTCGACCGGCGGCGCTGCGCCCGTGCTCGGCCAGCGCATCCGCGCCGCGATCGAAAGACTGCTGCCCCAGCGGCTGGGCGATCTGGCGGCCTTCGCCCGCTCGTTCCGCCGCGCCGTCGCCGGCAAGGTCCCCCCGCCCGCGCGCCGCCAGTTCTGGGAAACCGTCTTCGACGGCCCCATCGCTGCGCGATTACTTGCCGGCGACACGGCGCGGGCCAACGAGGCCATGATCGAGAAGATCAACGCTCCGCTGGCGGAAGAAACCATGGGGGTCGTGCACATTGTCGGCGCCGGCCCCGGCGACCCCGAGCTTCTGACACTGAAAGCGCACCGCCTTCTTCAGGAAGCCGATGTCATCCTTTACGACCGCCTCGTCAGCGAAGAGATCCTGTCATTGGCGCGGCGCGACGCCGAGCGGCTTTATGTCGGCAAGGCGAAGTCGAACCACGCCGTGCCGCAGGAAGAAATCGAACAGCGCCTGATCGCCCTCGCCAAGGCCGGAAAGCGCGTCGTCCGGCTGAAAGGCGGCGACCCGTTCGTGTTCGGCCGCGGCGGCGAGGAACTCGATGCGCTGAAAGAAGCAGGCGTTCCCGCGTTCGTCACGCCGGGGATCACCGCCGCGACAGGGTGCGCCGCGAGCGCCGGCATGGCGCTGTCGCACCGCGACCACTCGCAAGCAGTCACCTTCGTCACAGGCCATGCGAAGGGCGAGGGCGAACCCGATCTCGACTGGAACGCGCTCGCCGCGCTCGGCCATACGCTCGTCGTCTATATGGGCGTCGGCAAGGCGGGGTTGATCGCCGGCAATCTCCTGAGCGCCGGCGCCGCCGCAATGACGCCGGTCGCAGTCATAGAAAACGGCACGCGCCCGGACCAGCGAGTTCTCAAAAGCATTCTCGGCGATCTCGGCGCGCTTGTCGAACGCGAAGCCGTCAAGGGGCCGGCGATTCTCGTCATCGGCGCGGTCGCGGCGCTCGCTGAGGCGTCCGCGTTAGACGAAATCGCCGCGCGCGCTGAAAGGATCGCCGCATGAAGGCCGTCACCGGAAACCGCCTAACCGATGGTGTCGTCGTTTATCTATCGTCTAATGGGGCGTGGACGGAGCGTCTTTCGGACGCGCGCCTCCTCGCCGATGAAGACGCGGACGCCGTCCTCGCCGAGGCGCAAAAGCGCGTCACCGAAATCGCCTCCGCCTATCTCATCACAGCGGAAGAGGGCGGCCGCGCCGGCGGCCGCGAGATCATCCGCGAGACGATCCGCAATTCCGGGCCCACGGTTCGCACCGATCTTGGAAAACAGGCTGAAAGGCGCCCGCAATGACCGACCGGTACAAAATCTACGGCGACAGCCGCTCGGGAAACTGCCTGAAGGTGCGCTGGACCATGATGCTGCTTGGGGTTCCGTTCGAGTGGATCGAGATGGATGTGGTCGCCGGATCGACGCGCACGGACGATTTCCTGAAACTCAATCCGGCGGGACAAGTGCCGTGCGTTATTCTTCCTGACGGGCGCGCGCTCGCCCAGTCGAACGCCATCATCGTTTATCTCGCGCAAGTCCATGACGGCGATCTCGTGCCGACCGATCCGTTCGAGCGCGCCAAGGTCAATGAATGGCTGTTCTGGGAGCAGTACAGCCACGAGCCCTATATCGCGGTGAGGCGTTTCCAGAAAACCTATCTCGGCAAGCGCGACGAAGAGCTCGACCCGAAGCTTCTCGCCAACGGACGGCGCGCGCTCGGACAGATGGAGTTACAGCTTCGGAAAACCCCGTTCATCGCCGGCGACAAGCTCACAGTCGCCGACATCGCGCTCGTCGCCTACACGCGCGTCGCCCATGAGGGCGGTTTCGATCTCGACGAATTTCCCTCGGTGCGCCAGTGGATCGCGCGGGTCGAGCGGGGGCTCAATATCGGCGAAAGCGAGGCCGCCTGATGTATCGCTATGACGAATTCGACGAAGCGATCGTGCGCGACCGCGTCAGGCAGTTCCGCGGACAAGTCGAGCGACGCCTTGAGGGCGCGCTCACCGAAGACGAGTTCAAGCCGCTGCGCCTGATGAATGGGCTCTACCTGCAACTGCACGCTTACATGCTGCGCGTCGCGATCCCCTACGGAACGCTGTCATCGAAACAGCTTCGCCAGCTCGCGCATATCGCGCGCAAATACGACAAGGGCTACGGCCATTTCACCACGCGCCAGAACATCCAGTACAACTGGCCTGCCCTCGTCGACGTGCCCGACATTCTCGACGATCTCGCCAATGTCGAGATGCATGCGATCCAGACCTCGGGCAACTGCATCCGCAACGTCACGGTCGACCATTGCCGAAGCAGTTCGGCGGTCGGCCTGGGATCCTCGATCTCGTCGGC
>JAVJPA010000164.1:0-4065 GCA_040216495.1 Amphiplicatus sp.
GCAAGGATGCGCGTCTTTTCGAACAAGGAAGCGTCGACGACCGTCATCGGTTTTATGGAAGCGTCGATCGGAAGGCGGAGCGCAACCCGGAATGTCGAGCCCTTGCCTAGCTCGCTGGTCGCGCTGATCTCGCCGCCCATCATAGTGATCAGCTCTCTGCTGATCGCCAGGCCGAGGCCGGTGCCCTGATAAGCGCGGGATTTCGACGCGTCGGCCTGCTCGAACTTCTGGAACATGCGCGGCAGATCGTCGGCGCTGATGCCGATGCCCGTGTCGGTCACTTCGATCGTCAGATCCACATGATCGCCGTCGCGCGCGCCGTCGATGTCGATGAAAACGTGGCCTTCGTGAGTGAACTTGATCGCATTGCCGACAATGTTGCCGACGACCTGACGCAAGCGGCTCATATCGGCCACGACCCCTTCAGGAAGGGTCGGGGAATAGCGGATGATCATCTCGATCTGCTTTTCCATGGCGCGCGCCTGCATCATGGCGCCGACCTCGCCGATCATCTGGCGGAGATTGAAGCCGTGCGGCGTGAACCGGAGTTTGCCCGCTTCAAGCTTCGAGAAGTCGAGAATGTCGTTGATCACGGTCATCAGACTTGCGCCTGACGAAACGATGATCGAGGCGATTTCGCGCTGGCGGTCGTCGAGATCGGTCCTGAGCAGGACGTCGGCCATGCCGAGAACGCCGTTCATCGGCGTACGGATTTCATGGCTCATATTGGCGAGGAAATCGGTTTTGGCCCGGCTCGCCGCTTCGGCGCGATCGCGCGCTTCGCGCAATTCTTCGGCGAGCGCCATCAGCCGCTGACTTTCGGCGTTTTTCTGGGCGGCGAGGCGAAGATCGTAGCTCGACGCGATCATGCCGAGGATCATGATCATCATTGTCGCGCCGACAACGCCCACCGCAAGCGCGTCGCGCGACATGCCTGCGCCTCCAGTTTCGTTGCCGGTGAGGGGAACGATCGTCAGCGCCGCCATGCCGGTGAAGTGCAGGGCGCAGATCGCCAGCGTCATCACGCCGGCGGCGGCGAATTTGGAAACGTCGCTCGTCGAACTGAGGAAAACCTTGAACATGACGCTGGCGAGCGCCGACCCGACAAGGATGGACGCGACGACATAAGTCCAGTCCCAGACCAGAATCGCGCTTGCGCTGTAAGCCGCCATGCCGGTGTAGTGCATGGCGGCGATCGCCGCGCCGAGCAGCGGCCCCGCGATGAAGGGCGTATGCGGACGGCGCACAAGCACGGCGTAGGCGAAGGCTACGCCGGTGAGGAGAATCGCGATGACCGCTGAAGCGATGGTGAGGGAAATGTCCAAACCCTGCTCGAAGCGGTACTCGTAGGCGAGCATGGCGAGGAAGTGCGTCGACCACACGCCGCAACCGCTCGCCAGCGCGCCGTAACCGAGCCAGCGCAGACGCGCGCGGCCGATTCCATTCAAGGCGCGGCGATAGAGGTCTATCGAGGCGACTGAGGCGACGGCGCAGACGACGCCCGCCGCGATGACGAGACGCCAGTCGTGCTGCCCGATAATGCAGGCGTAAATTTTAATCATTTCCCCACGAGACCTGCCACCAGCCGCGCTCCTGACGGCTTGGGTAACTCGGGTTCGTTAAAGCAATGATTAACAGGCGCGTTTTCTGACGCGCCGCCTGGTCACGGAGGCGAGAGCGCCGCCATGCGCTTCGCTTATAGACGCTTGCTGACGAACTTGATTACGGCGCCCTTGAAGCCGCCGGTTTTCGCCTCCGCCTTTTCATCTTCCGCCTCGCGCTCGGCGCATGTCCTCAGGCTCGGCAGGCGCTTCAGCACGTCGAGCATCGGATCTATCTGGACATCAGCGAGGGCGCCGCCTTCGATGAGGGCGGTTCCATCCGGCATTTCCACGCGCACAATCTCGCCGTCGATCCGCACGGGAACCGGCATCGGGAACGGCAGGTCGTTCGGCGCCTTCCACGTCAGGCGCAGATCGTCCCCCTGTTTTTCGACGGAAAGCTCCGGCAGTTCGGCGGTGCGAATATAAACCTCGAAGAACCAGCCTAGGTCCTGATCCGAGACGTCGCTGGCGATGGCGACAAAATCGTCGGTGGTGCGAAAGCGCGCTTCGATCGGCGCTTCGACCATGTCGGGGTGCGGCGTGTCGTAGAGGAGGACGCGCAGCGCAGTCCAGAAATTGTCCTCGCCGACGAGATAGCGCAGCGTGTGCAGGGCCAGCGATCCCTTGGCGTAAATGTCGCCGCCGGGGCCGCCATCCTTGGCGTTGTAGGTCTGGTCTTCGGAAAACTCGCCGCGGCGCGCCACCGGCACGCAGTTGCGGGTGCCGAGATAGCTCCGGTATTGCTGCGCATGGCGCGCGGCGTCGCCGAGAATTTCCTGCGTATAGACGGGCTGCATATAGGAGCCCGTTCCTTCGTGCAGCCACAAATCGGCGTTGTTTTTCACCGACAGCATGTTGCCGAACCATTCGTGCGCCAGTTCGTGCTGGAAGAGGTCGTCATAGCCGCCGGCGCCGCGCTCGTACTCATTGCCGTAGGCGTTGATCGTCTGGTGCTCCATGCCCTTGTGCGGCGTCTCGACGACGCCGAGCTTTTCCTGTCCCCAGGGATAAGGCCCGAGGCGGCGCTCGAAAAAGGCGACGGTCTGCGCGAATTCCTTGTCGAAGAGGTTGCGCGCTTCTTTCTCGCGCTCTTCGAGCGCCCAGAACTTCAGCGGGATGACCGTTCCGTTCACGGACTGATATTCGTCCTCGATCAGCACATACGGACCGACATTGAGCGCAATGCCGTAGATGTTGGTGGAAAGCTCGGTCTTCCAGTGAAACTTGCGGCGCCCGTCGGGGAGATCCTCGACGCCTTGGAGCACGCCGTTGCCGGCGGCGGTGAGGCCCGCGGGCACGGTGTAGAAAAACTCCGCGCCCTTGCGCGGCTCGCCGAGCGGATGGTCCTTGCAGGGGAACCACACGTCGCAGCCCTCGCCCTGAAACGCCGTCGCGATCCACGGCTTGCCGGACGGCGATTTCGACCACACAAAACCGCCGTCCCAGGGCGCGCGCTCCGCTTCGACGGGCTTGCCGTGATAGCGCACGGTGACGGCGGCGCTCTCGCCCGGCTGGAGCGGCGCGGCGAGATCGACATATAGTTTCGTCGGCGTCTTCTCGAATGTGAGCTCGGCGCCCGCCGCCTCGACGCTTTCGACCTTGAAGCGGCCGTCGAAATCGAGTTCGAGGCGGGTCATCGGCTCGGCGGCGGTGAACTCGATGGTCGAGGCGCCGGCGATGGCCTTCTTCTCCGGCAGGATTTCATGGTCGAGCACATAGCGGTCGACATCGTAGGCCTTGAGGCCCTCGGTGAGGGGGAGCCCCGTGTCCATCACCGCCGGGTCCGGCTCGTCGCTGCACGCCAGAAGCAAGGCGGACGATGCGAGGACCAGCCCCGCTTTGATAAAAGTGCTGGAATGACGCTCAACGCCCATGACGGCCCCTCGGATTTTCTATTCCCCCGGGCCGCAAGAGGACATGGTTCAGCGCCGGATTTCAACAGGATTGTGAAAAGCCGCGCGCCAAGGCTTGCCCTATAAGGAGCGCGCCCTCATCTCCTGTTGCGCCGACCCAAAAGCAGACAATTAAAACTAACCAAGGCAGCCATGTTCCGCTGGTTCGAATCCCGCCTCGACCCGTTCCCCGAGACGCGCCACGGCGCGCCGCCGCAGAAGCTTTTCGCCTTCGCCTGGCACTATGCGAAGGACGCCGCCGGCTGGCTGGCGCTCCTCTCGATCCTGACGGCGATGATCTCGGCGGGGGAGGTGGTGCTGTTCGGCTTCCTCGGCGCCATCGTCGATTGGCTCGCGACCGCCGACCGGGCCGGGTTCATGGACCGGGAGGGGGGCAAGCTGGTGTGGATGGGCGCGCTGGTGCTCGTCGGCCTGCCGGCGACGGTGCTGCTGCACTCGATGGTCATCCCTCAGGTGATGCTCGGCAATTTCCCCATGAGCGCGCGCTGGCGGATGCACCGGCGGCTGCTCGGCCAGAGCCTGTCCTTCTTCGCCAACGAGTTCGCCGG
>JAVJPA010000165.1:0-29634 GCA_040216495.1 Amphiplicatus sp.
TGCCCGCGGTGAGTGCAGGAGACAAGCGCATAATCCTGCTCGATGGCGAAGCGGTCGGCTCAATCAACCGCGTGCCCGCGGCGAACGAAACCCGTTCCAACCTGCATGTGGGCGGCAAGGCCGAAGCGGTCGACATGACCGAGCGCGATCAGGAAATCTGCGACCGCATCGGCCCGGCTCTGTCCGAACGCGGCCTCGTTCTCGTCGGCATCGACGTCATTGGCGACTACATGACCGAGATCAACGTCACCTCGCCCACCGGCGTCCAGGAAGTCCGCCGCTTTGGCGGCGCGGACATTTCCGCACTGTTTTGGGACTGGGTCGAGGGGCGGCGGGAAGAGTAGCGCCAGCGCTTTCACTTTCAGGTTTTTTCCCGTAAGCGATGCCCGCTCAGGACGGCGCGCGCCCATCCGGCAGGACCGCTTCGATGACAGGTACACATCTTCAGCCTGAAGACGACATGGCCGCGAACGCGCGCGCCCTTCGCGTCGCCGTATTCTCCGGCAATTATAATTACGTCATGGACGGGCCCGTTCGCGCGCTCAACAAGCTGGTCGGACATCTTCTCGAACGCGGCCACGAAGCGCTGATCTTCGCGCCGACGACGAAGACGCCCGCTTTCCAGCATGAAGGCGAACTTGTTTCGATCCCCTCGCTGGCGCTGCCGGGCTCGCGCAGCGAATACCGATTGGGGCTCGGCCTTAGAGGCGAACCGTTGAAGCGCCTAGAAGCCTTCAAGCCCGACCTCATCCAGATCGCCGCCCCTGATGTCACCGGCTTCATGGCCCTGAAGTGGGCGGAGAAGAACGGCGTAACACCGGTCGCCTCTTTCCATACCCGCTTCGACACCTATCCGCGGTATTACGGCGCGAAGTGGCTGGAGAAGCATGTCACCAACTACATGCGCGACTTCTACGGCCGCTGCGAGCATGTCTACGCCCCATCGCAGTCGATGGTCGACGAGCTCAAGCGCGACGGCATCGGCCGCGACCTCAGGCTGTGGACGAGGGGCGTGGACCACGCCCTGTTCAATCCCGCCCGGCGCGACATGGACTGGCGGCGGGCGCAGGGCTTCGCCGATGACGATGTAGTTGTCGTCTTTGTCGGCCGGGTCGTGCTCGAAAAAGGCATCGACGTGTTCGCTGAAGCGGTCCTTCTGGCTTCGAAACAAAAACCGAAGATAAAGGCGCTTGTGGTCGGTGAAGGGCCGGAGCGCGCGCGCTTTACAGAGCGCCTGCCGACCGGCGTCTTCACCGGCTATGCGCAGGGACCCGCGCTCGCCCGGGCCTACGCCTCCGCCGACATTTTCTTCAACCCGTCCATCACCGAAACCTTCGGCAATGTGACCCTTGAAGCCATGGCGTGCGGGTTGCCGTCGGTCTGTGCCGCCGCCTCGGGGAGCCTTTCGCTGGTCGAGGACGGGGTGACGGGGCTTCTCTCTCCGCCGGAAGCTGGTGCGGAAGGCTATGCCGGCAAGCTGCTGACCCTCGCCGGAAACGAAGCGTTGCGCGCCGCCTGCGCCGCCGAAGCCTTGAGGCGCGCCGCCGCCTATAGCTGGCCAGCGATCCTCGACGGGCTTATCGCCCAGTACCGCGAGGCCATCGAAAGCCGAGCGGCGCGGCGTCCGGCCGCTTGACGCGGGCGACCCGCTTGCCCTGTACTTTGCCGCGGCGGCGGCATTTTGACCTCAACCTTGCGAAAACCGGACGCTTTGGCCACATAGCGCGCATTATCCGGGCGCGCGACGTTCAAATACAGGCCTCGTAAGGTTAGCGGAGGCGCGTTCACAACCCTTGCAGAGGCGGCCTCTCGATGACCCCGAAACGAAAGCAGTCTTGGCTGCTTCTTGAGTGGATCGGCACGATCGTCTTCGGCCTGTTTCCGGACACGCGCTTCTTCAACGACAAGCTGTCGCGGGTCATCTTTATTTTCACCAACTGGTTCGCGATTCCCGATCTCAAGAATCCGCGCCATTTCAACGAAAAGCTGATGGCGCTCAAGAATTCCGAAGAAGCTTATGCGCCCTTGCGCACGCGCGTGACCGACAAGGAACTCGTGAAAGACTATGTCACCGAGCTTCTCGGCCCGGGACATGTGGTGCCGACGCTCGCAATTTTGAGGACCGCCGCGGAAGTCGACACGTTCGCCTTCCCGCTGCCCTGCGTCGTCAAGCCGACGCACTCAAGCCAGGAAGTGATGATCTTCCGCGACCGTCAGCCGGATGCGAAACAGCGCGGATTGCTCAAATACTGGCTGTGGAAAAGCTACTTCGCCGCAAACCGCGAACCTAATTACAGCAAACTGGAAAAGAAGCTGATCGTCGAGGAAGTGATCGGCGGCGGGCTCGGCGTGGTCGAAGACGTGAAAGTGCTCTGCTTCAACGGCAAGCCGAAGATGATCCAGGTCGATTACGGCCGTTATGACGACCACCGGCGCGACTATTTCGACCTGACCGGCGCATTGTTGCCCGTCGAGATGCGCAAGCCCGCGGCGCGCCTGCCGTTTCCGTTTCCAGACAAACTGCCGCGCATCCTCGACATTGCAGCGCGGCTCAGCGCCGGCTTCTCCTTCATCAGGGTGGATTTCTATATTGCGGGCGAAGCCATATTGATCGGCGAACTGACGAGTTTTCCCACCAACTGCACAGTGCCGTTCAAGCCGGAGTCGGCGGACCTTACAATCGCGCGCCTTTTCGACGAGCCCGACCTTGAAATCACGCCGCAACTGTTCGCAGCGGCCAACGCCGGCGACGCGGCGGCACGGGCGATCGCGCTGAAAGGCGCGCCCGCGCCGGCGAAAGGGCGCCTGCACGAGGCGGGCAGCGGCGGCGTTTAAAGTCATTTCCGGCGCAAAGCTGCGCCGCTTCTAAGCCTTTAAGGGGCGACTCATGAAACTGACGCCACAGGCGGCGAAGGCGTTCGCAGCGCGCTTTCAGCGCCTGCGAGCGCACCCTAAAACCAAACGCGCGCTCATCGCGGCTCAATGGATTCTTCTTGCGCTGGTCGTCTCTTATCTCTTCTGGCGCCTGACCCATATCGGCTGGGGCGCAGTGCTGGACAACCTGCCCGCCTCGCCTTGGTTCTACATCCTCCTTGGGCTGAAATTCCTGACCTTGCCGGTCGCCGAGATGATCGCCTACCAGATCATATGGCGACGTCCCATGCTGGCGCATTTCCCCGCTTTCGTCCGAAAGCGCGTCTACAACAATGGAGTCGCTGGCTATTCGGGCGAGGCGTTTCTCGCGCTCTGGGCGCGCCGCCATCTCGGTCTCTCCGATCTCGACGCGGTGGTGAGCGTCAAAGACGGCAACATTCTCTCCGCCTTCAGCGCCAATGTGACGACCATCGCGCTGATCGCATGGCTCGCATCGACGGGAACGCTTGCGCGCGCCGTCGATGCGGTGCCCGGCGGGCCGGCGCTGTTCGCGATCGCCTTCATCATGGCGGTTTGCGTGGCGGCCGGCGTCATCATTTTTCGGCGGCGCATCGTGTCGCTGCCCTGGGCGGAGACGCGCGCCATCGTTGGCGTTCACGCTGTCCGTCAAATCGCCCAAATCGCCATTTACGCCGCGATCTACGCCGCCGCCCTGCCGGCGACGCCCATCGCTGTCTGGATTTCTTTCGTCGCGCTGCAATATGTCATCACCCGCATCCCTTTCCTCCCCAATCAGGAGCTGGTTTATCTCACCGCCGCCCTGTCGCTCGGTTCTATTGTCGGCGCCACTGAGGAGGCGGTCGCTGGCATGCTGCTCGCCGAAGCGGGGCTGTTGCAGGCCGTCTATTTTCTGCTTTTCTTCGCGACCGCGCATCTGGCGCGCACCGTCCCGCGCGCCAACGCCGCGTCGCCGGCTCCAAGCCTGAACGACGAACCATGACCGCAAACGTTTCTTCCTTTCCGCTTTTTGCGACGCGGCGCTTCCTGCCGCTTTGGCTGGCCGTGTGCGAAAGCGCCTTCACCGACAACATGCTGCGCCAGGCCCTGATTATCGCCATTGTCTACGGCGCGGTTTCTTCGGGATTTTTCAAGGATCCGACCGACGCCATTCCGGTCATCGGCGCGCTGTTCAGCGCGGCGATCCTCATTTGCACCAGCGCCGCCGGCCAGGTTGCGGAGAAGTTCGAAACGCGCATGCTCTTACGGCGCATCAAGTTTGTCGAAATCGCGCTGATGCTGGCCGCCGCTATAGGCTTCGCGCTTCAGTCCGGCATGCTATTGATGATCGTGTTCATCGGCTTCAGCGCGCAAGTCGCTTTCTTCAATCCGGTGCGAATCGTCGCCTTGCCGAAATATCTGCACCCGGAAGAGCTAGTGCGCGGCAACGCTTATTGCAGCGCAGGCCTGTTCGTTTCCGTCGTGCTGGGACTGTATCTCGGCGGCGTTCTCATCGACACGCCGATGGGGCCGCAGATCGTTTCTATTATCTTGGTCGCCGCGGCCGCGGCCGCGCTCGCCGCCGTTCTCGCCCTGCCGGAAGCGCCTGCCGATGCGCCCAATTTAAGAATAGACTGGAATCCCGTCGGCCAGACAGGGCGGATTTTGCGGTTCGCCTTCTGCGAGGCGGGCGTGTGGCGTCCGCTCGCCGGGGTCGCTTTCTTTTATGTGGTCTCTACCGTGACGACAATTCTTGTGCCGCTTTACGCGATTGAGGAACTCGGCGCCGACGGCGCGGCGGCGACGGCGATCATGGGGGTGTTCGCTATCGGCGCCGGATTTGGCGCGATCGCCGCAGCGTTGATCTCAAAGCGGCGAAGCGGTCTCGGCTTTTCATTCCTCGGCGTCGTCGGCGCAGGCGTCATGACCGCAAGCGTCTATTTCCTCACCGAGCGGGTCGCTGCGACCGGCGCGAGCGCCACCATCTCCGAACTGGTGAGCCACGGGCCGGGCGTGATGCTTCTCGCCGGCTTCTTTTTTTGCTCGGGGTTCATGGGACTCTATCTGGTGCCGCTTCAGGCCGCCGCCCAGCGCCGGGCGCCTGCCGGCAAACGCGCGCGCATCCTCGCCGCGGGTAATATCCTCAACGCCATCTGCGCCATGGTCGGTTCGCTCTGCGTTCTGGCGATCACAAATACGCAACTGTCGCCGGCTGACGGCCTATTGATGCTGGCTACGATGCAGTTCGCCGTCGGCGTCTATATGGCGAAGCGTTTTTTCGCGCTGCCGCGGGGGTTTCACGACGACATGCTATTGGCGCGCGGACAGCCTGAGCCGTCAACCTGAAGGGGCGCCCGAAGCGCCCTGCGCATTTTATTCCGGCCGGAACAGGCAGGGCGCGCTTTCGCCGCGGCGCGGAATTCGCTACAGAGCCGGTTTCCACCAGCCGACCGGCGCGAAGGGGCCGCGCCGCGCGGCCTGCGAGGTTCGCGCTTCCGTCCATGGGACTGATCGACAGATATATTCTGCGCGCCGTCGTGACGCCCCTGCTGCTCGCGCTGTGCGTGGCGGGCATGCTGTTGCTGCTCGAACAGATGCTGCGCCTGTTCGATTTCGTCCTCGCCGAGCAGGGGCCGGTCGACGTCGTCTGGCGGATGCTGGCGAACCTGTTGCCGCACTATCTCGGCCTCGCCCTGCCGCTCGGCGCCTTTCTCGGCGTCCTGCTCGCCTTCCGCAATCTATCCATATCAAGCGAGCTTGACGCCTTGAATTCCAGCGGCGCATCAGCGGCGCGGCTGATGCGGCCCGTTTACATTCTGCTCGTGCTGCTGATGGTTTTCGACTTTCTGCTGGTCTCCTACATCCAGCCCTTCGCCCAGTATAAATACGAGCAGATCCGGTTCGACGTGACGTCGGGCGCCTTCGGCGTGAAAATACCGCAAGGCGAGTTCGTCGAGATCAGCGACGATGTGACGATCCGCCTGGGCGCCGTCAACGCGCAGACCCGCGATGCGCAGGACATCTTTCTCGAACGCCGCGACAAGGCAGGCGGGGTGACCACCATCACCGCCGCCTATGGGGGCATCTCGACGACGCCAGAGGTCACTCGCCTGCTGCTGAAGCTGCGCGAGGGGCGGCAGGTGTATGTCGATGCGAAAGGCGACGGCATCAATGCGCTCAGTTTCGATTCCTTCGATGTCGATGTCGACCTGCCGGCGATCGCCGTGTTCCGCACCCGCGGCGGCGACGAGCGCGAAGCGACGTTCGGCGAGCTCGTACAATTGGTGCGGACTGAGACGCCGCAGACCGATCCGCGCTGGCGCGAGTACCGCGCCGGTTTGCACTGGCGCCTTATCCATCCGCTGACCTTTCTCGTCATGCCGATCCTCGCGGTGGCCATGGGAGTCACCGGGCGCCGGCGCGCCTCGACGCTGCGGCCGATCATCGGCGTCGCGATCTTGATCATCTACCATGAGCTGCTTGAAGAATGGGGCCAGGTCGCCGCCGCCGAAGGCAGGCTCTCGCCCTATATTTCGATGTGGGGCGTGTTCGCTGTCTTCCTGATCATCAGCATCGCGCTGTATCGGGGCTCCATCGATCAGGCGCGCACAGCCAAGGTCATGGCGCGCCGCGACGAACAGACTGTGCGCGTTCTCAGCGTCCCGGAGGAAGAGACGGAAGACAATCTTGAGGCAGCCGCGGCGCGCAGGCCGGCGCAATGAAACCGATCGAAGGAATTTTCACGAACTATGTCGGCCGTCAGTTTTTGACGCGCTTTCTCGGCTTGCTCGTTTTCTTCGTCATCATTTTGCAGATGCTCGATTTGTTGAATCGCTCGGCGGAAATACTCGCGCCTGAAGGCGCGAGCAGCGCCTCGGTCGTTCAGTACATTTCGCTTCGGGCGCCCCAGATCGCCAGCCAGTTCGCGCCCTTCGCCGCGCTGCTCGCGGTTGTAGTAACGCTGTCGATGCTGAACCTCAGGAGCGAAATCACCGTCATGCGTGCGGCGGGCCTGTCGGTGCACCGCGTGCTGTTTCCAATAGGAGTCGTGTGCGGCGGCGTCGCGCTGGCGCATTTCGTCTTTCATGAAACCGTCGTCGTCGACGCTACGGAAAAGCTCGCCTACTGGGAGGCGAACGATTACGCCGTCAATATGGAGCCGGATACCGGCACCCGCGTCGATATCCGCTTTGTTTTCGAAAACGAATTCATCCACGCCGAGAGCGCCGCCCGGGTCGGCGGCGATGTCCGGATGAACGCTGTCACCATCAATGAGCTCGACTCGAACGGCCTTATCAGCGGCAAGATTGAAGCGCGCTCCGCTCTCTTTGAAAATGGGGCCTGGCGGCTGTTCGGCGTAAGGGCCTACGATTTCGCCTCGCTCGCAATCGAACGAGCCGACGTGATGCCGTGGGGGACCAGCCTCGACCCGGAACTTCTCTTCGCCCTGTCGCTCAATCCGGACCGCACGCCTCTCGGCGAGCTCGTCGCCAAGATCGGCCAGCTTCGCGCCGACGGGGCCGACACAAGGGCGGCGACCACCTCGCTCCTCAGCCGTTTTTCAAAGCCCATGGCGACCCTTGTCATGCCGCTGCTTGGAGCCATCGCCGGTTTCGGCATCAGCCGGCAGGGCAACCAGCTCGCCCGCGCTGTCGCCGGCGCGGCGCTCGGCTTCTCCTACTTCGTCGGCGAGAACCTGATGCTGGCGCTCGGCAAGCTTGGCGTCGCCCCGGCCATGCTGGGCGCGTTCTTCCCGTTTGCGCTGTTCATGGTGGTGGGGTTTGCAATTCTCCTCGCCATGGAAAACTGAGCCGTTCGACAAAGGCGGACCCACCCACTACATAGCGGCGATGCGCGACACCGAAATCATCTCGCTGGGCTGCCGGCTTAACGCCTATGAGGGCGAGGCGATGCGCCGCCTTGCGGGCGAGGCCGGGCTTTCGGACGCGGTCGTAATCAATTCCTGCGCCGTCACCAACGAGGCGGTGCGCCAGACCCGCCAGACCATCCGCCGCGCCCGGCGCGAGAACCCCTCGGCGAAGATCGTCGTCACGGGGTGCGCCGCCCAGATCGAACCGGCCGCCTTCTCCGCCATGCCGGAAGTCGACGCAGTGCTCGGCAATCATGAAAAACTGCAAGCCGATGACTGGAAAGCGCTCGCGAGCGCCGGCGAACAGGTGCGCGTCAACGACATCATGGGCGTGCGCGAAACTGCCGGGCACCTCATTGACGGCTACGGCGACCGGGCGCGCGCCTTCATGCAGGTGCAGAACGGCTGCGACCACCGCTGCACGTTTTGCATCATCCCCTACGGCCGCGGCAATTCGCGCTCGACGCCCCTCGCGCGCGCCGTCGATGAAGCGCGCCGGCTCGCCGCCGCTGGCCATCTCGAAATCGTGCTGACCGGCGTCGACATCACTTCCTATGGCGCAGACCTGGAAGGCGCGCCATCGCTCGGCGCGCTTGTGGGCGCGATCCTCGATAATGTTCCGGACCTCTATCGGTTGCGTCTCTCGTCTATCGACGGCGCGGAAATCGACGAGGCGCTCGTCGACCGGATTGCGACAGACGACCGCGTCGCGCCGCATCTTCATTTGTCGCTACAGGCAGGCGACGACATGATCCTGAAGCGGATGAAGCGCCGGCATACTCGGATGCAAGCGATTGAGTTCTGCGCGCGCCTGCGCGCGCGCCGGCCGGAGATCGCCTTCGGCGCCGACATAATCGCCGGCTTTCCGACCGAGACGGAAGAGATGTTCGAACAGAGCCTCAGCCTCGTCGATGAGGCGGGTCTGAGTTATGTTCACGTTTTCCCGTTTTCGCCGCGCGCCGGCACGCCCGCCGCGCGAATGCCCCAGCTCGACCGAGCCGTCATCCGCGCCCGCGCCGAAAGGCTGCGCGCCAAGGGCGAAGAGGCGCTGCATCGTTTTCTCGACAGCCTTGTTGGACGCGATGAGATCGCCGTCATCGAGAGCGGCGGCCGCGCCCGACTCGGCAATTTTGCGCCGGTGCGGCTGACGCAGCCGGCGGGGGAAATCGGAGGGGTCGCCGCGCTCAAAATCCTGTCGCGCGACGGTTCCATGCTAGTCGGCGCGCCGACTTAACTTTCACGAATGACGAACAAGGTCCGTTGAAGCGCGATGGCGAAGAACTTTCTTTCAGGCCTTTTCGGCAAGAAAAAGGATGAGACGCAGCAAGAAACGGATGCAGCAGAAAGATATTCGCCTGATGCGTCAGTGCGTGAAGGCGCGCCCGCCGAAGCATCGCCCCTCATAACCCCGACCGGATCTGCTGCGCCGCAGGCGGCCGAACCGCCCTCGTCTCTCCCAAAAAAGGGGTTCTTCTCCCGCCTTGCCGACGGCTTATCGCGAAGCTCGTCGAAATTGAGCGACGGCGTCGCAGCGATCTTCACCAAGAAGAAGCTCGACGACGAGACGCTTGAGGAACTGGAAGATCTTCTCATCAGCGCCGATCTAGGCGTCGTTGCGGCGGCGCGGGTGACGACGGCGCTCGCCAAGGACCGCTTCGACAAGGAAGTCACCGACGCCGAAGTCAAAGCCGCGCTCGCCCGCGTGGTGACGGAAAGTCTCGGCGCGCTAGAAAAACCGCTGACGATAGACCCGGCCAATAAGCCTCATGTCATTTTGATGACGGGCGTCAACGGCGCCGGCAAGACAACGACCATCGGCAAACTCGCCGCGAAGTTTCAGGACGAGGGACTGAAGGTCATGCTCGCCGCCGGCGATACGTTTCGCGCCGCCGCCATCGAACAGTTGACCGTCTGGGGCGAGCGCGTCGGCGCGCCTGTCATCGCCCGCGAAGTTGGCGCTGATGCGGCGGGCCTCGCCTTCGATGCCCTGCAACGCGCCAAGGCGGAGGGAGTGGATGTTCTCCTGATCGACACCGCCGGACGGTTGCAAAATCGGCGCGAACTGATGGACGAACTCGCCAAGATCGTGCGCGTTATCAAAAAGATCGACGAAAGCGCGCCGCATGACGTCATCCTCGTGCTCGATGCGACCGTCGGCCAGAACGCGCTGTCTCAGGCGGAAATTTTTCGCGACATCGCCGGCGTCACCGGCCTTGTCATGACCAAGCTCGACGGCACTGCGCGCGGCGGCGTGCTCGTGGCGCTCGGCGACAAGTTCGCTCTGCCCATTCACTTCATTGGCGTCGGCGAAAGCGTAGACGATCTGCAACCGTTTAACGCAAGAAGCTTCGCCCACGCCCTTGCCGGCGTTCGGGAAACGGGGGTCGCTCGATGAGCGCAGACGAAGCGAAACAGGGCGCGCGCCTCACCGGCGGCGCAAAGGCGGCGGTGGATTTCGGCCCGCTCGCCGTGTTCATGATCGGATTTTTCTTCGGCGCGAAACTTGTCTCGCTCGCAGGCGCCGTCGCCGGCCATCAATGGTGTCTGCGGCCGGGCGCGGAAATGTATCTTGCGGTCGGCCTGTTCATGCCGGCCTTCGCTGTCGCCTTCGCCTATAGCTGGTGGAAGGAGCGCCGCGCCGCGCCCATGATGGTCCTGTCCGCCGTCATCATCGGCGTTCTCGGCACGCTGACTCTCGTCTTGCAGAACAAGACCTTCTTCTACATGAAGCCGACGCTCATTTATCTCCTCTTTGCGGCGCTGCTCGCCGGCGGGCTGGCGACGGGCCGCAATTTTCTCAAAACCCTCTTCGACGGCGCCCTGCATATGGACGACGCGCCGTGGCGAACGCTGACCAAGCGCTACGCCATTTTCTTCGTCGCGCTCGCCGTCGCAAACGAAATCGCGTGGCGCTGGCTCACGCGCGACTGCGCGGCCATCATTGAACCCGAGGCGGCGAGCGGCGCCTGGAGCTGGCTCCTCGCGGAGTGCGGCGCCGCGAAAGGGGCGACCTGCGGCGGCGAGGCGGCGTGGGTGAACATCAAAGTGTTCGGGTTCACGGCCGTGAACATTCTCTTCGCCGCAGCCCACGCGCCATTCTTCGCCAAGCATATGAAGGAAACGCCAGGCGGCAAGGCGTAACCGCTAAAGCCCCTCGACCGGATTCGAATAGGGCGTAAAATCCGTCCGCTCCCTGCTTTCCCGCCAATGGCGGAGCGCCCAGCCGACCGTCGGAAAAGCGATGTCCGCCCACGGGATATCCTCCCAGCGGGCCAGCATCACCTCCGCGCTTTCCGGCCCCGGCGCAATCTCGCCCGAGACGAGCTTTGCGCGGAACATGATCTGCACCTGACTGATTCGCGGCACGGAATAGATCGCCAGCACACGCTCGATCTCAAGACGCGCGCAAGCCTCCTCTCGCGCTTCGCGCCGCGCGCCTTCTTCGACGCTCTCGCCAAGCTCGAGGTATCCAGCCGGAAGCGTCCAGTAGCCACGCCTTGGTTCGATCGCGCGTCGGCAAAGCAGGATCTTGTCCTCCCACAGCGCGACCGACCCGACGACGATTTTCGGGTTCTGATAGTCAATGAAGCCGCAATGGCTGCAGACAGCGCGTTCGCGATCATCCCCAGGCGGAACAGCAGGCGCAAAATTCGGTTGCAATTTATTCCCTTCGGACATCGTCCGCCTCCATCGCATTGCGCTGCGGCGAAGGCGCCGTCTGCGGAAAATCCGTCCAGAGCGCATCTCTTACGGTTTTGTGATTCGGTGTGGCAATTTTGTCGATGACGGACGATCTGCAATACTTTATTAAGCGCCCGAGTACAAACGGTCCGCGTCGGGCGTAATTTGCGGAAGGGCCTCTCCGGCCATTCTTCCAGCGTCCGGGGAACAATAAACCCGCTTCCAGATCCTCTGCGTGCGGCGGACATTTCAAGACGGAGATCACCACCATGGCTTTTTCGCTTAAGAGCTCCCCTGGCCACCTTCTGCGCCGGGCTCAACAGTACGCCCACGACCTTTACGCCAAGGAAGTCGGCGCATCCGGGCCGACGCCGCGCCAGTTCGAAGTTCTGCACACGGTCGCGCAAAACGAAGGTCTGTCGCAGACCGATCTCGTGCACGCCACCGGCATCGACCGTTCGACGCTCGCCGACATGATTGCGCGCATGATCAAGAAAGGCCACCTGTCGCGCCAGCGCACCAAGGCTGACGCCCGCGCCAACGCCGTTTCGATCACCGCCGCTGGCAAGCGCGTCCTCGCCGGAGCGACCAACGCCGTGAATCGCGCTGAAGCCGGCGCGATCGGCGTCCTGCCGAAGACTCAGCAGTCCGCCTTTATCAAAGCGCTCCAGACCTACGCCGAAGCGCTCGACAAGATGGACGGCGGCGCGGCGCCGAAAAAGGCGACGAAAAAGAAAGCCGCGAAGAAAAAAGCGCCCGCCAAGAAAAAAGCCAAGAAGGCCAAGCGCGGCCGCCGCTAGGCTCCGCTAAATCCGATTTCAAGCGCCGCCGGGTATTTTATCCGGCGGCGCTTTTTGCATTGCGTCATGGGAGCCGGCGCGGACGGCCGGTCAACGCCGGCGAAGATCCGTCAGCGGAGCGCTCGCGCAGCGGAAAGCCCCCGAAAGCCAGCGTTCGGTCATACATGACGAGCGCCGCGGCGACGGACAGGTTGACGCAGAATCGCGTTGGGATTTTCACCAGATTCGCGCAGCGAGCTTTCGCGGCGTCTGACAGGGAGCCCTTTTCCGGTCCCAACAGATAAGCCGCGCAAAGAGGATGGCGGAATTTCGGCAGATCGACCGCATTGTCGTCCAGCTCGACACCGACCAGCATGCATCCCTTTGGAAGCTGCATCTCCTCAAGCGTCTTCCACCTATAAAGCGGCACGTGGCTTTCGCTTTTCGAGGTGTCGGCGAACGCCACCTCTCGCGCGCGATGATGGGCGTCGATGGTGAAGGCGAAACTTGCGCCGAAGGCGTGGGCGGTGCGCATCACCGCGCCGAGATTCATCGCCTTTGAAATCCGCTCCGCGCCGACGCCGAAATAGCCCCGCATCGTCCTGCTCCGCCAGAGGCTCCGTCAAGAACCCTCGTTTCGCCGCCAAAATCGCCCGTCCGCGCTAACCTTTCTCACCCTCTTCGGTCAAGTAGACGCCATCGGCCCTTTCAGGGCATTCTCCCGCTATGACAGACGATAAAATGGACGGGAAAATAGGCGTGACGCCCGCCGATTCCCGCCTGAAGTTTTTGCTGATCGCGCATGATTGCCCGGAAGCGAGGCTTGCGGCCTATTTCGCCGCGCGCCGGGCGCGTCATTCAAACGCGCGCGTGACGCTGCTGCATGTGGTCGAACCGCCGGAGTTCGGCCACTGGGCGAGCGTCGCCGAAACCATGCGCGAAGAAGCCATGGATCAGGCGGAGGCCTCGGTTGCGGAGTTCGCCGCGATCATCGAAGCCGAATGGGGCGAGCGTCCCGAAGCCGTGATCCGCGAAGGCCGGATGATCGAGGAGATCAGGAAACTGATCGAGGAGGACCCGGACATCGCCATCCTCTTCCTCGGCGCCGCAACCGACGCCGCAGGCCCCGGACCGCTCGTAACCGCTTTGGCTCACAAGCCGAGCTATCTCGGCTCGCGGCCGATCCCGGTGACCGTGGTTCCCGGCTCGGTGACCCGCGAAGACTTGCGCCGGCTCTCCTGACGGCGCGCCGACATCGTTAAAATGAAAGATCGCAGATGGACCGTTCTTATTTTTACGCGCTGATGCATGGAGAGGGCGAGTTCGATTACGAGAAGTATCTGAACACGCCGAAGCTGCTCGCCTGCCAGAAACCGTTCGATGAGTTCTGCAACGGCGACGAGCTCCAGTTCCAGATCGTGCATCAGGTCGAAGAGCTGTGGATGAAGCTGATCAGCTACACCCTGCTCGACATCGACGATTACATGGCGGCGAAGAACACCAACCGCGTCGTCACGCTGTTCCACCGCGTTCATATCGCGCAGCGCCATTTCATCAGCCAGCTCGCGCTTCTGGAGACCATGTCGCCGAAAGAATATCAGGCGATCCGTCTCAATCTCGGCAATGGCTCCGGACAGGAATCGCCTGGTTTTCGCACGCTCCTGAAAATGGGGCCGCTGCTCTGGGACACGTACAAGAAACATTATCTCGACGCGGCGGGCCTCACTGTCGAGGCGGTTTATAATTCCGCTTACGACCATGGCGACGCTTATATGGTCGCCGAACGGCTGATCGAGTTCGACGAGCTGTTTCAGACCTTCCGTTTCCATCACATGCAGCTCATCCGCCGTTCGATCGGCATCGATGCGAAGTCTCTGAAGGGAAGGCCCGTCGAGATCTTGGAGAAAGGCGCGCGCCATTCGTTCTATCCGGCGCTGTGGGACATCCGCAGCAAGATGACCGACGAATGGGGCGGGACGTACGGCGTCAAGCGCGACACGATCAAGGACAGCGGCGGGTTCCACTGATGCGGCGCGAGGCCTTCCATCTCCCGGACGGGCGCTACTTCCTTTCGCATTCGATCGGCCTCCAGCCGAAGCAGGCGGCGGCGGCGCTTGAGGAAGGATACGCCGCGCCGTGGCGGCGCGGAGGCGCTGACATCTGGAACGACTGGCTCGCCGCCATCGACAGTTACCGGAGCGCGCTCGCGCCGCTGATCGGCGCGAAGCCCGAAGATATCTGTCCGCAAACCAACGTTTCCTCGGCGCTGACGAAGATACTCTTCTCGCTCCCCGAGCGCGCGCGGCGACGCAAGATCGTGCTTACCGAGGACGATTTTCCGACTGTCGGCTTTGTGCTCGCACAGGCGCGCCGAGCCGGATATGAGCTTGTCTTTTTGCCGGGCGGCGAACGCCTCATCGACATCGATGCGTGGAGTCCGGCCTTTCATGACGACGTGCAGCTCGTGCTGGCGACGCATGTGTTTTCCAACTCAGGCGTGAGAGCGCCCATCGCCGACATCGCCGCGCGGGCGCGGGCGCGAGGGGTCTTTTCCGTCATCGACATCGCGCAGTCCGCTGGCGCTGTTACTGTAGAACTTGGCGGATGGGGAGCCGATTTCGCCATTGGCAGCGCGGTCAAATATCTCTGCGGCGGACCGGGCGCGTGCTTTCTGTGGGCGGAGCAAGAAACCGCCGCGCGCTGCGCGCCGACGGATGTCGGCTGGTTCTCGCATGAGGCGCCGTTCGAGTTCAACATTCATGACTTCCGCTACGCCGGGGGCGCTATGCGCTTTTGGGGAGGCACGCCGTCGGTCGCGCCCTATGCGGCGGCGGCGGCGGGTTTCGAGATTCTGGCGGAAGCGGGCATCCATGCGATCTTCGCCCATAATCAGCGCCTTCTTTCAAGGCTGATCGATGCGCTGCCGCCCAACGCAATCCTCTCCTGCGCCCGGGAAGGCGCGCGCGGCTCTGCTGTCATTATCGGGGTCAAGGATGCGGAGGCCGCGGCAGCCTCTCTTTCAGCGCAAAAACTCATGCACGATCTCCGCATGGGCGGTATCAGAGTCTCGGTTCATCTTTATACGACGCAAGACGATGTCGATGCGCTGGCGGCGGCGTTACAGACGCACGTTTAGCCCAACGCCTACAATTCCAGATCCAGCATCACCGGCACATGGTCGGAGCATTTCTCCCAGCTGCGGCAATAGTCGTGGATAGAGAAGGCGTCGCGCCCTTTGGCGGTCGCGGCTTTCTTCAGCGCCGGGCTGACCCAGATATGGTCGAGACGGCGGCCGCGATTGGACTCGCGCCAGTCTTTCGCGCGGTAGGACCACCATGTGTAAAGCTTCTCCGGTTCAGGAATAAGCTCGCGGGCGACGTCGATCCACTGCCCTGTATCGATCGCCGCGTTCATCAGATCAACTTCGACCGGCGTGTGCGAGACGACTTTCAGAAGCTGCTTGTGCGACCAGACATCGTGCTCGCGCGGCGCGATGTTGAGATCGCCGACCAGCACCGCTTTTTTCTTTCCAGACGCCGCCTCCCCGGAAAACCATGCCGTCATGTCGCGCATGAAATCGAGCTTGTGGGCGAATTTCTCGTTGATCCTGGGATCGGGTTCGTCGCCGCCTGAGGGCACGTAGAAATTATGCAAGCGCACGCCGCCGGGCAGCGTCGCCGCGACATGACGGCAGTCGTTCTTGTCGCAAAAGCCCTTCTTCTCAACCTCCTTCAGCGGCAAGCGCGAGACGATGGCGACGCCATGATAGGCTTTCTGGCCGGAAACGGCGTGATGCTCGTACCCTGCCGCCCTCAGCGCCTTCGCCGGGAACTGGTCGTCGAGACACTTGATCTCTTGAAGACAGAGCGCGTCAGGCGCCTGCTCCTTCAGGAAGCGGGTCACAAGATCGATGCGCAGGCGGACGGAATTGATGTTCCAGGTGGCGATTTTCATGCGGGGAGATTTATTGCGGCGAGACGGCGACCCTAGAGCATGACCGCTTCTGATTGAAGCGGTCATGCTCTAGATTTCTTCAGTGGTCGCGGGATCGAAACGGTTAGCCGGAGTCCACCTAACCTGATCCCGCTCTAATGCCCGCTTCCCGCGCCCGCAACCGCTGCCGCAGGCGATTGCTGACAGACGCGGCTCAGCGTAACGCTCGCTCTCCATGGACCTTCTCGCCTCCTTCACGCCCGAGGGCGTCACGCCGCTCGCCGCCGCGCTGGTCGTCGCCGCAAGCTTTTTCACCTCCGCGCTGACCGCATCGTTCGGGCTTGGCGGCGGCCTTGCGCTCCTCGCCATCATGTCGGTGCTGTTTCCGCCCATCGCCGTCATCCCCGTGCACGGCGTCGCGCAGCTCGGCTCGAACCTGTCGCGTTTCGCGCTTCAGAGAAGGGATGTCGTGTGGCGGATCGTCGCCTGGTTCGCGCTCGGCGGTGTCATCGGCACGCTCGCTGGCGGGCGGCTATATGTGGCGCTGCCTGAAGAAGCGTTGAAAGCGGGGGTCGGCCTGTTCGTTCTTTACACAGTCTGGGGGCCCAAACCGAAAGGCTTTGCGCCGGGCGCGAAAACCTTCTTCTTCACCGGCGCGATCGCCGCTTTCCTGACGATGTTCTTCGGCGCCACCGGGCCGATCGCAGCATCGATGCTCGGAACGACCAAACTCGGCCGCTTACAGATCGTCGCCACGCACGCTGCTTGTATGGTCGCGCAGCATGCGATGAAGACGCTGGCGTTCGGAATTCTCGGATTCGCATTCGCGCAATGGGCCCTGCTCATTATCGCGATTGTCTCCGCAGGTTTTCTGGGCGCATGGTCAGGAACTAAGCTGCTGCGCGCCATGCCGGAGGCGAAATTCAAACAGGGATTCCGGGCGGTTTTGACGTTTTTCGGCGTCTACCTCCTCGCCGCCGCCTTATTGTCCGCGCTCAGAACAAGTTGAAAGAGTTGCCGGCGACGCCGACCGGCCAGCGTCCGAATTCGAAAAGCTGGAATTTCGCCGCAAACGGATGATTTTCCGCATCGAGTTCGGGATCGGCCGAGGCGGCGGCGAGAACCAGCGCCGCCTGATGCGCCGCCTGAACGGCGGAACCGACAGCGAGCTGGCGCGCCGCGTCATCCTCAACGTCCCAGATGAAACTCGCCTGCTCCATCGCTTCGCGCGCCGGCTCCGCGACGCGTTCGGCGATCATCGTCATAGCGATGTTGAGCGCATCTTCGGACAAAAGCTCGAGGGAGCGCCCGGTCAGGTCAGCGCGCAGCAGTTCTTCCGCCTCCCAGGCGGGGCTCTGCCAGTCGAGGCTTTCAGCGGCGTCCGCCGCATCCTCCCAGTCGACAAGAATGGCGACGCCGGCATCGGGAAACCCCAGCCCGTCAAGATAACGCTCCGCGACGGCGCGTGCGCCCGGCGTCAACGGCTCCCCGAGATTGGCGAACCACGGAATGTTTGTCAGCGACCGCGCAAAGCGGCTCACCCGCGACAGCGCCGGCAGTTCGCGCTCAAGCGCGTCGAGATCGTCTTCATTCATGGCGTTCTTGTCCCCGAAAACCGGCTGCAAAAAAAGGCGCCCGATCCTTTCGGGGACCGGGCGCCAAGCTGCGCTGTTGCGCCTACGCCGGGAGGGGATATTCCGGCGACGTGGGCGATTTTCGGACCTGCTAGCGGGGGGGCAACGCCGGTCCGCCTAACCACCGTCCACGTGGTGTTACATTAACGCATCATGTCGCTGCTTTTCAATAGAGAGTTGAAAAAAAAGCTTGCCTGTGGCGGCGCGACATAGGGCGATTTCTAATTTTTAAGGAAGGGGGACCCTGTTTCCGGAACCCGGAACAAGCGGTTAGCGATGTCCTTTCCGGCGATCACGTTTTCGAGCGCGACGACGGTTGTTCCCTCTTGCATGTCGCGGATCGCCCATTGCTTCAACGCGAGCTCTGGCGCGGACAGGAGAAGGGTGATCTGCCCTTCCGTTTCCTCGTCTGTCGATGCGAATGTTATAGCAAGATCATCAACGCCGCGGACGACATCGACGAGTTTTGCGTCGCCGAGTTCGACCTTTTTCCGCAGCAGGAATTTCAGCGGCGTCTTGTTGACCGGATAGGAGTCGGTCGTCTCGAGCGCTTCATCGCGCACATAGACGAGACCGCCATTGGCGACAATGAGGAGAGGCGTCGGCGGATCATACTCGAAGCGCAACAGGCCGGGCCGGCGCAGGTGGAACTTGCCGGTCGATATGGCGCCAGACGGGGCGATCTGGGTGAAATCCCCTTCAAGGGTCGTCACCGCATCGAGCGCTATCAGTACGCGCTCGACGACTTCCTCGTCGCTGACATCGGCGAAAACGAGCGGCGCTTGCGCCTGTTCCGGCAGGAGCACGGCGGGCGCAGCGTCAACGACTTCAGGCGACGCTTTTGCAGGAACGCTCGCTCCGGTCTGAGCGGCGGCCAGAATGACTGGCGCCGCTGTCGGCGGCGGGTTCAGCGCCAGAGCCGGGTCGGCGCAAGCCAGCGTCAAAACGGACAGAAGCGCAAAATCCATAAGGCGATCCTCCAGCCGGCGGCAGGCCTGTGCAGCCCCGCATTCCGGCTTAGCTAGGTTTCTGATGCGGCGAAAGGGAGGCGGCTTTTCGGCGCGCCTCGCGCCTGACGCGAATGTGAGGCGCCCGTTAGAGCCGCGCGGCTTCCGCATCCGTCAAGGGCCGCGCCTCTTCCGGCAGCATGATCGGCACGCCGTCGCGGATCGGGTAGGCGAGGAGCGCCTTCTTGCTCAACAGTTCGCCTTTATCGCGATCATAAACGAGCGGCCCCCTTGTCTGCGGGCACACGAGAATCTCGAGCAGTTTCGGATCAACCTCGGCGACAGGAATCGTGTCGGACATGGGCGCGCCTCTATTGCAGGGTCGGGTCGCCGCCGGTGTCGTCGGCGCTCGACATTTCCATCAATGCGATCAGGCAGTCGGCCCGGGCGAGCGCCGTATCGGCCTCCAGCAGCGCCTGCTTTTCATTCGGCGCAAACGGACACCCCATGGCGAGCGAGGCGACCAGCGCTTCGCTGGGCGCGTCGTCGACAACCTCCCAATCGGTTTTCAACCCTTCCGCGCTGAGATAGTGGCGCATGGCGCTTACAAGCCGGTCGCGGTCGATAAACTCCGCAGACGGATCGACACCCTCATCAGTCGCGTACGCGTTCCAGTCGACCGCTGCCTGACGATAGGGCGTATCCGTGTTGAGTTCTTCGACAAGCCGAAACCTGCGCCGGCCGCCGAGCGTAATGAGGTAACGTCCGTCGTCGGTTTCGGCGAATGAACGGATGCGGCCCGCGCAGCCGACGCCATACAGCGGCGGGCGCCCCTCCATCATGCCGTCGCGCGGCTGGATCATGCCGATCATCCGCGCGCCCGACAACGCATCGTCGATCATCCTGAGATACCGAGGCTCAAAAATGTTCAGCGGCAATTGCCCCCCGGGCAGCAACAACGCGCCGGCGAGCGGAAACAGCGGGATCTGCTTCGGCAGAACCCTTCCTCTCGCCAGGCGTTCGTCTTCACTCATATCGTTTCGCGTCATCCGGACAATCGATCCGTCAGGAGAACAGGATCGAGGAAAGCCGCCGGCGCCCTCGCGCGGTCAGCGGGTGCGCGGGCCCCAGCGCTTCAAACACGGTCAGCAGTTTCTTTTTCGCCGCTTCTTCGTTCCAAGCGCGGTCGCGCTCGACGATTGCGAGCAGCGCGTCGAGACCCGCCTCCATTTCGCCTGAAGAAATATAAGCGCCGGCGAGATCGAACTGCGCGGCGAGATCTTTCGGGTCGCGCTCGGCTTTGGCTTTCAGCGCGGCGAGATCGCCGGCCGGTTTTTCGGTCTTTGCAAGCGCCAGCGCGGCGGCGACGCTGGTGACGGCAGGGTCCTTACGGCCAGCTTCCGGCACCATGTCGAGGATCGTCTGCGCCCGGTCGACGTCGCCAAGCGCGATTTCGCAGCGCGCAAGGCCGGCCAGCGCGCGGGCGTTGCCTTCCTCGGCTTCCGCGACTCGGCTGTAAATGTCCGCGGCCCCGGCGACATCTCCTTCACTGAAAGCCGCGTCGGCGCCGTCCAGCATCGCGCCGATATCGGGCGCGCCGGCGTCTCCGCCGAGCCCCGAGAGGCGCGCGACGAACTCTTTCACCTGACTTTCCGGCACGGCGCCCTGAAAGCCGTCGACGGGACGGCCCTGAAAAAAGGCGTAGACCGTCGGGATCGACTGGATGCGGAGCTGGCTCGCCAGCATCTGGTTCTTGTCGATATCGACCTTGACGAGACGCACCTTGCCCTTCGCCGCCGTCACCGCCCGCTCCAGCGCCGGGGCGAGCTGTTTGCACGGCCCGCACCATTCGGCCCAGAAATCGACGATCACCGGCGTCGTCATCGAGGCGTTGAGGACATCCGCCTCGAAGGTCTCGATGGAGCCGTCCCTGATCAGCGCATCGGTGGAAGCGGCCGCGCCGGTCTGTCGAGCGGCGCCTATGATCTCACTCATGGAAGTCTCCGGAATCTGGACTCCCTAGATGAGGCCGCCCCGCCGCAAACGCAACCGTCCCAGCCTCGTCCCTTGCGGGTTTTCCGCCAATCAGGCCGCATTGGGCCGGGCGAGGTCCACAATCAGCGGATCGACCCCGACAGCGGCGAGAAACTTCATGAAATCCGGGGGCGAAACGGCGGTAGAGGCGGTATTTTCGAGCGGATGAAACCATATCGGATTTTGGGCGAGGATGGCGTCGTCGATAATCACCCTGGAGAGGGTGCGCGCAGTCTCGTTTATGAGCGTGAAGGGAGTCACCGCCCCCGGAATGACGCCGAGCGTAGCGGTCATCAGTTCGGGTCGGCCAAAAGAAAGCCTGCCCTTGGCGCCGAGCCGTTTGCCGAGACCGATCAGATCCACCTTCGTATCGCCCAGCGCCACGGCGAGATACAGCGCCCCCGCCTTGTCCTTCAGGAACAGATTTTTTGAATGGCCCCCCGGCATGGCCGCCTTCAGATCGCGCCCCTCCTCTACGGTGAAGATCGCAGGGTGCTCGACTGTATGATGGCTCACGCCAATACGGTCGAGAAGCGCTAACAGGTCGGTTCTGGCGGCGGGCGGCGGCATGGGATGCAAGGGAGAGTTTCGCTGAACGCTTGAAGGAAAACTCGTCTGACGAGACGTTAACGCAAAGCCGGTTCTGACGGGCGAGTCAAACCCGCCGATGCAAAGCCAACGGCGTGCTTGCAATGCCCGGCACCCTCATGCATATAGCGTCTCCCGCGCGAGGCCCCGCCTCTCGCAAACGCCGGTGAGCGGGCGTAGCTCAGGGGTAGAGCATTACCTTGCCAAGGTAAGGGTCGTGAGTTCGAATCTCATCGCCCGCTCCATTTTCCAATAATTAAGATCGCAATCCGATCGCGCCTATGGGCTGCGCGTCATTGGCGGCGGTGAAAATCCGGCGAATTAGATCGTCAGCAGCAGGGCGCGGTCAATTTTGCAAGTCTGAGTAAGCTTTAATAAGCAAATTGAGGTACCCGCGATCCGTACGATTCTTTCTCGCACGAACGCTTGGGCTTCGCGATGCGCGCTCCAGCTCAACAAGGGCATAATTTCCGCATGAAATCCTCGTTGACAGGCAGCCTTTCTCTTACCCTGCTTCTTTCCGGCGCCCTGACGCCGGCGGCCGCCTCAGGCTTCCGCATCGAAGGGCAGGATGCGCGCGCGTTCGGCACAGCGCTGGCCGGCTCTCCGGCGCGTCCAGGCGACGCCGGTTTCGCCGTCTACAACCCGGCGACGCTCGCCGGCATCGGCCAGTTCGATTTCACAGGCACATCGACGGGGCTGATTGTCGATTCCTCTTATAAAGACGCATCGGGCGTGCTGCTCGGCGCCTATCCGACGCCGGGCGAGTCTTCGGGCGAAGGGCCGCTCGCCGACGCCTATTTTCCTTCAGTGGGACTCGGGGTGCGCATCAACGAGCGTCTCGTTGTCGGCATGTCGCTCAACGCGCCGTTCGGGTTGAAGTCGGAATACGGGCCGGATTCTGTCCTGCGTTATCACGCGCAAACCAGCGAGCTAAAAACCATCGCCGCGACGCCGATGGCCGCTTATTCGGTAACGCCTTCGCTCGCGGTCGCCGTCGGCGTACGCATTCAATACGCCGATCTTTCGATCACCGCAGCGAGCGACGCGGCCGGCATCGCGCTGGCCTCGAGCCTTGGCGTCTACGCGCCGGGTACGGACGATGTCTATATCGATTTTAACGCCGATCATGTGGCGATCGGCTTCGTCGCCGGCGTGCAGGCCCATCCCCTTCCGGGCCTGACGCTGGGCGCCAGTTACACCTCGAAAATCGAGCATGACTTCGATGGCGACGCTGTCTTCGATCTCGCGGGATCGACCGCGGGCGCGGCGCTCGCCGGCCTTGGCCTTTTCCGGTCCGGCCCGGCCTCCGCCAGTCTGTCGACACCGTCGCTGATCGAATTCGGCGCCGTCTATTCCGTCTCCGCCCGGCTTGATCTTCTCGCCAGCGCTTCGCTTTCACGCTGGAGTTCGTTCGAAGCGATCGCCATCAGCTTCGAGAACCCGCTGCAGCCAGACGATGTGCTGACGCAGAACTGGAATGACTCCTGGGCTTTCTCGGTGGGGGCGGAATACCGCGCGACCGCGAAGACGACGTTGCGCGCCGGCGTGATGCACGACAATTCGCCGGTGAACGACGCCTTCGCCTCGCCGCGCATCGCTGACGCCGACAGGGTGTGGGTTGCAGCAGGGTTTTCCCGGGATTTGAGCGAGCGTTGGTCGGCGGATGTGGGGGCGGCCATGCTGTTTTTTGACGACCGCAAGTACGACCTTCCGGGAAGCCTGCCGGAAACCCTGTTCCGCGGTAGCGCCGAGGCGACTGGCGCGGCCACCGCTTTCATACTTTCGGCCCGCCTGCGCCGCAGTTTCTGAGCCTTGCCACCTCAGAGGTCTAAAGGCGCGGCGAGGCGCGTTCAAAATAATCCCGAAAAGAGACAAAAAAGCAACGCGGCTCGGCGTGTCGCGTTTTATTGGGACTTTACTTGATGCTGTTTTAAGAGGCGCCGCCGTCAATGTGCGCGCTGCGTGCTTTTCAGGGACCCGATAACCCAAAATCAGCGTCCCAACGCACCGCCGACACCCTTAGTTTCGCCTTGTTTCGCCCTCGCCGCGAGCAGTTTGGGGGCGATACTCGCCAAAGACGCGAAACACATTGCTTTTAATTTAAAAATCGTTCGCTGGCGCGGAATTTGAGTACCCATTTCGTTGACAGTCGCGGCCCGCGAGTGTTACCGAATCATTAGCCGCGTCCTAGAAATCGTCGCGGTCCAGTTAGTACTTATTTGGGGGTTCCCTATGAAGAAACTTCTCGCCTTAGCCGCGGCAGCCGCGGTTGCTAGCTTCGCCGCCCTGCCCGCTTCGGCAGGTTTGGTTTCTGTCACCGTTGAAAATGTGCCGGCTGGCACGACCCCGGTCGCCAATCCGATCGCCGTCTCGACCACGGGAACAGTTTTTGAAAACGTTATCGGCAGCGAACTCAACGGCGCGCCCCCGGAGCGTCGTTCGCCTTGGGAAGGCACGCCTGAAGAAAACACGACGGGCGTCTACACGTCCGTTCAGGGAGGTTCGTCGGCTACCTACAGCACGCTCTCGACGACAGTGCTCACCCTGATCTGGGGTTCGCCGGACAATGGCAACCGGATCACCTTCTCGGATGGCACGTTTGTTGACGGCACAACCATCGTCGCGGCGCTCGCCGGCCTCATCCCTCCGGGCCAAGCCGGATTCGGCGCGGTCCTGGTGACGATCGTTCTCGACTCGGCGGTCACTGGCTTCACGATGCGTTCGAACCTCGACGCCTTCGAATTCGCCAATGTCGAAGTTCCGCTTCCGGGCGCAGCGCTCCTGCTGCTCAGCGGCGTCGCCGGTCTCGGCTTCGCTTCGCGTCGCAAGAAAGCGCTCTAAGCTTCTAAACGCTACGTTTTGAAAGAGAGCCGGCAGGGAAACCTGCCGGCTCTTTTCTGTTGTCCGTACTGAGACCGCATTAAAGCCCGTCGCTCATCAGGAGCGGTCCGCTTTCTGCTAAATCGCCAGCCGGTAGCCGCCGCCCTCGGTAACGAGCAACGCGGCGTTCGACGGGTCGGGCTCAATCTTCTGGCGCAACCTGTAAACATGCGTTTCGAGCGTGTGCGTGGTGACGCCCGAGTTGTAGCCCCATACTTCATCGAGCAGGACGTCGCGCGTCACCGGCTTTCCGCCAGCGCGATAGAGATACTTTAGGATAGAGGTTTCTTTTTCCGTCAGCCGGATCTTCTTGTCGGATTCGTTGACCAGCATTTTCACCGACGGTCGGAACTCGTACGGTCCGATCTTGAACACCGCGTCTTCGCTCTGCTCGTGACTGCGCAAATGCGCGCGTACGCGGGCGAGCAGAACGGCGAATTTGAACGGCTTCGTCACATAGTCGTTGGCGCCGGCGTTGAGCCCGAGAATGGCGTCCGCGTCGGTATCGGCGCCCGTCAGCATGATGACCGGCGACTTGAAGCCGTTCTTGCGCATCAGCACGCAGGCGTCGCGCCCATCCATATCGGGCAGGCCCACATCGAGCAGCACGAGGTCGATATGGGCCTCTTCCTTCACCTTCTCGATCGCCGCGGCGGCAGTCCCGAGCGCCTCGACTGCGAATTCATCATGCACTTCGAACTGGTCGAGCAGCGTTTCGGTGAGAAGCGCGTCGTCGTCGACAAGAAGTATCCGTTTGGCCCTGATCATGCGTCTTCCGTTCTGTCGCGCGGGGCGCGTTGCGCCGCGGGATGTGTCTACCCGTGATCGGCGGACAATAACACGGGGGCTCACTCTATCGTTACGATGCGCCCGCTGCATCGGTTTTCAGCGCGGATCACCCGGCCGGGAGGCGCGCGCCGAAGATTTCCGACCCGACTCTGACTTCGGTGGCGCCGAGCTGGGCGGCGATCTCGTAGTCGCCGCTCATTCCCATGCTGAGGACCGCAAGCCCGTTGCGGGCCGCGATCTTGGCGAGGAGCGCAAAATGCGGCGCGGGCGGATCATCGAGCGGAGGGATGCACATCAAGCCCTCGACCGGAAGACCGAGCTCGTCCCGGCATTCGGCGATGAAGGCGTCGGCCTCTTGGGGCGCGATCCCGGCCTTTTGCGGCTCCTCGCCCGTATTGACCTGCACGAGGAGGCGCGGGGCGCGGCCTTGGCGGGCGATCTCGGCGGCGAGCGCCCGGGCGATCTTCGGGCGGTCCACCGTCTCGATGACATCGAACAGGGCGACCGCTTCCTTCGCCTTGTTCGATTGCAGGGGGCCGATGAGATGCAGCTCTATGTCCGGCCAGCGCGCCTTCAGGGCGGGCCACTTCGCTTCAGCCTCTTGCACCCGGTTTTCGCCGAACCGGCGGTGTCCGGCCTCGAGGAGCGGCGTGACAGCCCCCGCCGGATGGGTTTTGGACACGGCGATCAAGCTCACCGCACCCTCGGGCCGGCCGGCCTCCAGCGCCGCCGCCTTGAGGCGGGCTTCGATCCTTGCGAGGTTCCGGGCGACGTCAACGGTTTCGGGCATCATGGATTCCGGGCTTGATAAGGGTCGGACGCAAGGGGCGGGCATGGAAAGTTTGAGAACGCGGGCGGCGACGCTAGCAGCCGCCGCGCGCCGCCTCAATTCCGCCGGCGGACCGCTTGCAGCGCGCGCGCCTTTTTCGCTCGCTTTCCTGACCGATGCGAAGCGTGGGCCGGACGCCGCGCTTGTCGCGCGGGCGCTGCCCGCCGGCGCGGCGCTCATCTTGCGCGACTATGGCGACCCGCGGCGGCTGGCGAGCGCCCGCGCGCTCGCCTCGATCTGCGCGGCGCGCGGTGTTCTGTTTTTTGTCGGCGCCGACTCGGCGTTGGCGATAGAGGTCGGCGGCGCCGGCGTTCATCTGCGCTCGGATCAATTGCGCACACCGCCGCAGACCGCGCGCGAACTTTTCGTCACCGCCGCCTGCCACGATGCGGATGAACTGGCGCTCGCCGGCGCCGCCGGAGCGGATGCGGCTTTTCTCTCGCCGGCTTTCCCGACAGCAAGCCACCCGAACGCAAACACATTAGGTGCGGATGAGTTTAAGCGCCTTGCGCGCCTCGGGGCACTCCCGACGCTTGCTCTCGGCGGCGTCAATGAAATCAATTCGTCCAGCCTCGCCGGACCGAACATCGCCGGCTTTGGCGCTATCGGCGCATTTAACACCCGCAGGTAGCGTCCAGAAGGTCCGCAAACATTGCCGGACAGAATCATCCGAGCGCTGACCGCTTGCTACGCACTTACTCCAAAGAAAAAGAGCGGACTTGCGTCCGCTCTTTTTCCGGCTCGTTGTCCCCTCTAAGCTAGGCGCCTAGAATCTTATCGAGCTTTCTATCACGACGGTGGCCGCTTCTTCAGGGCCGCCTGCCGCCGCGGGCTTATCGGAATCGACATACTGCGCCGCCGCGCCGATGGTGATGCCGCGGCCGATGAAATAGGTGACGCCCGCCTGCGCCGTCTGCGTGTCGCGGAAGAGGAGCGGGTTCATCGGATCGGGCGTGATGACATTGGCTTCCGACTGGCCGTAGCCGAGCATGAAGCCCCAGTCGCCGCGCTCTTCGCCCGTGCGGAACGTAACGCCCGCGTCGAAGGCGAGATAACCGTCTTCATCGAGGCCCGCGAGGCCGGCGTTGGTCGACTTCACCGACCCGCCGACCGTGATGCCCCGGAAACCGAGATTGAGGCCGACCGAATAAGCGCGGTAATCGCCGAATGCAGTCGACAGCGAACGCGCGTCTTCCTCAGCGGAAACGTAGCTCGCGCCGAGCCCGAGCACCGGCGCGCTTCGCGAAGACCCAAGGCGTTTCTGATAAAAGAATGCGCCTTCAAGCACGTCCTGCCAGTGCGAATTCACCGACAGCGGAAAGCCGTCCGGCCCGACCAGCGGCGCGCCGCCGACAGGCGCACAAAGTTCCTCGCCGCAATCGCGCAGCGACGGCGCATAGGAAACGCCCATCTGCAGCCCGCCGAGAACGCCGCCGAGAAAGTTCGCCGGCGGCATGTAGGTGATCTTGGTGGACTGGCCGGAAAAATCGTTGATCGTATGAACGTCGTTGAGACCAGTCAGGTCGGTCTTCCAGTCATTGACATTGATGGCCCGGAAGATCGTCGGCGCGGTGACCGCAAGCGTGCGGGCGACGCCGTGGTCGCGCCCGACGATGAGCTGCCCGAAGCCGCCGCGAGCGTAGGCGTAGGCGCCTTGCAGATAAACATCGCCCGACAAGGGGCCGACCCCGCGCGGGCCGCCGAGGAGATAACTGGAATAGCGCCCGCCGGCGTAAAGCTGGGCGGGCTGCTGGCCGTCGGCGCGACCTTCGAGCACGCCGCCGAGTTCGATGCCGTTGTCGAGGACGGTCGAGCCTTTCACGGTCACTTCTGCGTCGGCGTCAGCCTTGCCGTCGCCATCGCTGACGCCTGCGACCGCGCTCGCCTGGCCGTTGACTTCGAGCTTGACCGGATCGGCCGCCTCAGCCGCAAACCCAGCGCCGGCGGCAAGAGCCGCAGCGCTCAGTCCCAGCACGGTTTTCAAGGCGGACTTCATCAAATTCAGCCGGATTCAAGCGCCCGGATGGGCGGGCATCGTCAACGTAACGCGGGTCTTCGTCTCTTCGTTCCTCAAGTCCGGCCTTCCGAAAACCCCCACGGAAAGCCCCGTCCAGATCCCGTTTACTCTACCGCCCCGCCATTAACGCCCCGTTCGCCTTCCCGATCCCCACCGGGAGGCGATCACTCGAACTCGCAGCATCGGCGCCAAAGCGGCGAAAACATCGCCGCTCCAGCGTATGCGCGTCAAAAACCCGCCGCGCGTCCGGGTCGCGAGCGTCAGCCTTCAAGCTGACCCCTCACGACAGGTCGATTATTAGGGGGGTAGGGCCGAGCGGGTCAAGGAATGGCGGGGCCGCCAGTTGTCTAATCAGCGGTTTGTGGTAGGAAAGCCACGTCGCATTTTCGCACCAACCCTGTCCCGAAAGGGCGCGGGGAGCCGGTTCGGCTGCGGCAGGCCTTGTTTTCGCCGCTTTAGCGGTTCACGAGCCGCAGCAAGCGGCGGGCGCGGCGCCAGCCGCTCCTCGCGCATAGGTATGACCAGCCATGACGGCGGATAAAGCCCGTTTTCTAAAAGTAGTCCTTCTCGCTGGCGCGGCCGCCGTGCTGGCCGCCTGCGGCAGCTCGGGCGCCAAGAATGCGCGCAACCAGTCGCTGCCCTCCTATGTGCTGGGCGGCAAGGGCGGGGAGGCGGCGACCGTCAACCGCTACCTGTGGGCCGCCTCGCTCGAAACCCTAGACTTTCTGCCGGTCCAGTCCGCCGACCCGATTGCGGGACTGATCCTCACCGACTGGTATCAGAACCCGGAAGCCCCGGACGAGAAGTTCAAGGTCAATGTCTACATCCTCGACAGCTCTTTGCGCGCCGACGCGCTGCGCGTCTCGGTGTTCCGCCAGGAACGAGCCGAGACTGACGGCTGGCGCGATGCGTCGGTGAACCCGGCGACGGCGCGCGAGATCGAAAACGCCATCCTCACCCGCGCCCGCCAGCTTCGACTTAATCAGATCGACGGCTAGCGCTCCGCGCCGGTTTAAGAGAAACAGGGCGGCGCGAAAGCGCCGCTTTTTGTTTGCCCATTCCTTCCAACGCCGAACGCCGAGCCGCGACCCATGTCCCGTTACAATCCGAAAGAAGTCGAGCCGAAATGGCGCGCGCGCTGGCAGGAAGCCGACGCGTTCAGGACCTCAAACGACCGGAAAAAGCCGAAGTATTTCGTCCTCGAAATGTTTCCGTACCCGTCCGGAAAAATCCATATCGGGCATGTCAGGAACTATGCGATGGGCGATGTGATCGCCCGCTACAAGCGCGCCTCGGGTTTCAACGTGCTGCACCCGATGGGCTGGGACGCTTTCGGACTCCCGGCTGAGAACGCGGCGATGCAGACCGGCAAACATCCCGGCGAATGGACCCACGCCAACATCAAGGTGATGAAAGAACAGCTCAAGGGGATGGGCCTCGCCCTCGACTGGAGCCGCGAGGTCACGACCTGCGACGTCGATTATTACCGCCACCAGCAGAAACTGTTCCTCGATTTCTGGAAGGCGGGTTTCGTCGAGCGGCGAGAATACTATTTGAACTGGGACCCGGTCGACATGACCGTGCTCGCCAACGATCACGTCATCGACGGCAAGGGCTGGCGTTCAGGCGCGCCGGTGGAGCGGCGCAAGCTCTCGCAATGGTTTCTGAAAATCACCGACAGGGCCGAAGACCTTCTCGCCGCCCTCGACGACGGGCGCCTCAAGGGCTGGCCCGACAATGTGCGGCTGATGCAGCGCAACTGGATCGGCAAGTCGAAAG
>JAVJPA010000166.1:0-4553 GCA_040216495.1 Amphiplicatus sp.
GGAAAGAGCACCTGCATTCGCCTGATATTCTACGGCGTCGCGAACACCGGCGGCTCGAAGCGGATGCGCGCGGGGGCGGGCTCGCCCTTGAAATAGGCGATCACCGCCTCGGCGACGCGCGGGTCCGCCTCGTAGATATTGTGGCCGCCATTCTCGACGATGAGGCGCGCGGCGTTCGCGAAGCCCTTGATCTCGTCTTCCGCTTCCTCCGGATAGGTGCGTCCGTCGAGCGTGCCGGAGATGAACAGAACGGGTACGGACGACTTGAACGGCGCGCGGAAGTCTTCTCCGAGATCGATTTCCGGGCGCAGCCCGGCGATCTGCGGCATGGGGAAGTTGAGCGCGTCGGCGAGCAGCGAAGTCTCCGCCTCCTTGCGCACAAGCTTGAGACGCGCCGGCGATATGCCCGAGGCGAGATCCATCGCTTCCGGCATGCCGCGAAAGCCTGACGGGCCGGAGAAGAACGCGCCGTGAATATAATTCGCGGCGACTTCGTCCTGCCCGGCGTCGGCGGCGAGGTAAAACGAGGGCAGTTGCGCAAGGCCCTGCGGGTCGGCGATCATGCCGCCGGCGAGAAGCTGCAACGCGAATGCGTCGTAGACGAGCGTCACGGGCGCCGCCGCGCCTTGCGGCGTGAACGTCACGCGCGCGGGCTCGGCGTTCAGCCTTTCATGCGCGCGCCGCATCATGGCGGCGAGATCGGGGTAAAAGGCTTTGGCTTTCGGGTCCGCGTCGATCAGCGTCTGCGCATAGGCGAAGAGCGCGTCGGTGAGCGCCGGGCGTTTCACCGTCTGGTCGAGCCCCTCGATCCCCGCGAGAACGGCGCGGCCGATGCTGTCCGGGTGGTGTTTCAGCGCCGCGAGCGCGAGGTGCGAACCGTAGGAGATGCCCCAGAGGTCGATCTTCTCCGCGCCGAGCGCGCGGCGGAGGTCTTCAAGATCGTGCGCGCTCTCAAGCGTCGTGTAGCCGTCGATGTCGATGCCCTCGCTCTCCCACCAGGCGAAACAGCGCGGCAACTGCTCCCGGTAATAGGCGACGAGCGCGTCGCGCGTCACGTCGAGATCGCCCGTTTGCGGCGCTTCGTCGGCGCAGAACGGAATGTCGTTCGACTTCCCCGTCCCGCGCTGGTCGAAGGCGATGACGTCGGCGACCTCGCGCAGCGCCATGAACAGCGGAAAGCGCGGCCCGGTCGCGGTCCCCTCGCCGCTGCCGCCGGGACCGCCCGCGAGATAGACGATCGGCGCGCCCGGCGCCGTCGACGTGGACGGGAAGCGCACGAAGGAAAGCTTGATCCTGCGCGAAGAAGGATCAGCGCGGTTTTCGGGAACCTCGAAGGTTCCTCGCTCGGCCTCGACGGTCGTTCCGTCGCGGGCGGTGAACGTATAAGGTTCGATCGCGAGCGCAGGCGCCTGCGCCGACGCTGGCGCCGATGGGGCGGGCGACGCGCAGGCGGCGAGCGCGAACGCAAGAGAGGCGAAAAGGGTTTTGTGCATGACGGGCTCCGTAATGAACTTTCAGCGCGCGTGTCGCGCGGCGCGAGAGTGATATGACCCTCGCGTCGCGGCGCTGGGCGCCCCCTTTCCGGCGAACGGCGCAAGGCTTCCGGCGAGCGGCGCGCGACGGCGGGCGGAATGGGGATAGATTAGGAAACAAGCGTCATCCCGGGCGCGCTGCGGCGTGAAACGCCGCTGCGCAGACCCGGGATCTCGCGCGGCGTAAGCGCTGCGGCTCCAGCAGGCGCGCGCGGAAAACGATCCCGGGTCTGCGTCGCATCATCTTCGATGCTGCAACGCGCCCGGAATGACGAGAAACACAGGTGTAAGGCTCGCGTGACCCGATTCTTCCTCTTCGCAGTTTCCGCCGCTCTTTTTCTCCTCGCCCCCGCGCAGGCGGCCAAGGCGCGCGCATGGATCGCGCCAGAAACCGCCATGGTCTGCGACGGCGCGCTGGAGGGCGGCGAGCGGCCCGGGTTCGACGAAAGCGGCTGCGTGCGAACGCCTCTTTACGATGTCGATCCGCAGGGGCGCCTCGTCTGGGTGCGGATGAAAGTCACCGTACCTCCGGACGCCTCGGCCGCGCCGCTCGGGATTTTCACCGGCGCCCTCGCGTCGCGCGAGATCTGGTGGAACGGCGCGCGGCTCGGCGCGGAAGGCGTTCCGGGCGCGACGCGCGAGGCGGAAAAGCCCGGAAACATCGATAGCGAACTCTACCTGCCGCCGGCGCTGATCGAGCCGGGCGACAATCTTCTCGTTCTCAAAATGTCGAGCTTTCATAACCGCGTGCGCCTCAGGGCGCCGATGCATTACGCGGCCCTCGCCCCCTATGGCGAGGGCGAGGCGGCGGCCTTGCGCGTTTACGGACCGGGCCTCCTCGCCGCGGGCGCGCTCCTTGCGGCGGCGATCTACTTCGCCGGCGCCTTCGCCGCGAACCGGCGCGACCTCTCGCTTCTCTTCATCGCGCTGATGTCGACGTTCGCCGTCGCGCAGTTCGCGGCGGAAGCGGCGCGAGGCGCGGTCGATTATCCGTACCCGCTGCATCTGGCGCGGCTTGTCGCCATCGCCGCCTTCGCGTTCGGCTTCCAGATTGCGGCGACGGCCTATGTGGCCCACCGGTTCGCGCCGGCGCGCTGGCCGCTCTATGTGGCCGCGGCGGCGGCCGCGACGCTGGCGCTCGCCCCGTTTGCGCCCGGTTTCGACGCCAAGGCCCTCGCCGCGCTTCTCGTGCCGACGCCGTTCGCCCTTGCCGCCGCGCTCTACGGCGCGCGGGCGCGCGCGAAAGGCGCGTGGGTCGCGGCGCTGGCGCTCGCCGGCTACGCCGCGCTGATCCTCTTCGAGGGCGGGCGCTTTCTCGACCGCACATTCTTTTTCGCCGCGGGCGCCCTCGCCGTCGTCTTCTTCATCGACCAGCTCACGGCCCTCTCGCGCGCTCGCAATGCCGCGGCCGAAGCCGGCAAGCGCGCGGCGCGCGCCGAGCTTGAGCTGTTGCAGCGGCGCATCGCGCCGCATTTCCTGATGAACACGCTGAACGCGCTCACCGAATGGGTCGAGGAGGATCCGAAGACCGGCGTCAAGATGATCGACGCGCTCGCCGGCGAGTTCCGGTTCCTGTCGCAGACGAGCGGGCGCGCCTTCATTCCGCTGGCGGACGAAATCGCGCTTTGCCGGCGTCACCTTGAAGTCATGTCGTACCGCGTCGACCGCGCCTTCTCGCTGAAGGCCGACGGCGTGGACGGCGCGCGCCCGGTCCCGCCGGGCGTCCTGCACACGCTTGTCGAAAACGCCTTCACGCACGGGCGCTTCGCCGATGGCGCGGAATTTATTTTAAGCGAAGAACAGACGACGCGCGAAACCTTGCTGACCCTGACGGCGCCGGCGCCGGGCCGCGCCGCCGCGCGGCGCGAGCCGGGGCGCGAGGGGCTCGCCTATGTGAAAGGCCGGCTCGAGGCCGCTTATGAGGACCGGGCCTCGGTGACGAGCGGCCCGACGCCGGAAGGCGGCTGGCGCACCCTCATCGCCCTGCCGAAAACGAAAGAACCGCGATGAAAGCGCTGATCGTCGAGGACGAAGCCCTCGCCGCGCGCCGGCTCGAACGCCTCGCGCGCGACATTCTGGGCGATGCGCTCGGCGATATTATCCGTGTGGAAACCGTTGAGGAGGCGCGCGCCGCGCTGGACGGCGTCGACCTCGTCCTGCTCGATCTCGATCTCGACGGCGCCGACGGGTTCGAGGTCATCAAAGGCCGCGCCCGCCCGCTGGTCGTCGTCGTCTCGGCCCGCGCCGACCGCGCAATCGACGCCTTCGAACACGCGGTCGTCGATTTCGTGACCAAACCCGTCTCGCGCGAGCGGCTTGAGACGGCGCTGGGCCGCGTCCGCGACCGCATGGGCGCCGAAGACAAGGCGGGCGAGGAAAACGTCAGCCTCGTCGTGCGTTCGGCGGGGCGCATCGACCTTGCGCCCTCCGCCGCCATCGTCAGCCTTTCCGGCGCCGACGATTATGTGGAGGTCGCGCTCCTCGACGGGCGCAAACTGCTGCACGACATGCGCCTCGACGCGCTGGAGAAGAAACTCCCCTCGTCCTTCCTCAGGGTCCACCGCTCGCACATCGCCAACATGACCCATGTGCGCGCCTTCCGCGCGAGCGAGCGCATCCTTGAAATGGCGGGCGGCTCGGAAATTCCCGTGAGCCGAAGGCGGGCGGGCGCCGTGTCGCTTGCGGTGAAGGAAGGAGAAGGCGCCTAATTCCGCCAGAAGCGCCGACCGCGCCGTTCGCGGCCGTCGTTCCTGACGTCGCGCAGGTCGCGGGCGATTTCGGAATAGAAGGTCAGCAGCTCGCGCTCGTCTGCATAGAGCGGCGCCGGGAACGCGCCTTCGAGCGGCTTCCTCGGCAGGTTCTGGTGCGCGGCGAGCATGAAGTTTTTCCAGATCGCGGCTGGGAGCGTGCCGCCGGTGACGCGGTCCATCGGCGTCCAGGCGTCGTTGCCGACCCACACGCCCGCGACGACCTGCGCCGTGTAGCCGACGAACCAGGCGTCGCGCCAGTCGTTGGTCGTGC
>JAVJPA010000167.1:0-12515 GCA_040216495.1 Amphiplicatus sp.
CGACGCCAAGATCGCCGCCCGCGAGGCGCTCGGAGAGCAGCCCGACCGCGAGCCCGTAAGCGGTGGAATTGTTGTAGCGCAGGATCGCGTCGAAATTGCCGAAGACGAGAAACGCCGGCCCGCGCGCGCCCGCCGGCAACAGGATGCGCCCGCGCAGGTTCGGATCGCGCCCGGCGAGCAATTCCCCGCGCGCCGCCTCGACGCCGGCCGACGCCCACTCGACTAGCGCGCGCCGTTGATCGACATCCGCCAGCGCATAATCGAATCCCGCCGGCAGCGTAACCTCGACGCCCCACGGCTCGTCGGCGTCGTAGTTGGAGGTGGCGAGATAGTTCGCGGTGGAGGAAAACACGTCGCCGAGATTGGTCCAGATATCGCGCTTGCCGTCGCCGTCATGATCGACGGCGTAGGCGAGATAGGTGGTCGGGATGAACTGGGTCTGGCCCATGGCGCCGGCCCATGAGCCTTTGAGCTGGTCGCGGTTCGCATAGCCGTTCTGGATGATCTTCAGGGCGCCGATCAATTGCGCGCGCCCGTACCCGGTGCGCCGCCCTTTCCACGCGAGCGTCGCCAGCGCGCCGATCGCGTCATGATCGCCCATAATCGCGCCGTAGGAGGATTCGAGGCCCCAGATGGCGGCGATGATTTGCGCATCGACGCCGTAAGCCTGCTCGATGCGCGCCAGCAGCGCGCGGTTCTCGGCGATTTTTTCGCGGCCTTTGGCGATGCGGTTGGCTGAAACGGCGCTGTCCAGATAATCCCAGACGGCGCGGGCGAATTCCGGCTGGTTGTCGTTAAGCTCGAACACGCGCTGGTTGATTTCGACGCGCTCGAAAGCGGCGTCCATCACGTCTTTACTGATGCCGGCGGCGGCGGCTTCCGCGCGGAAGCCTTCGAGCCAGTCGCGGAAATCCGGCTCCTGCGCTGCGGAGGATGTAACGACGCACGCCGCTGCAAGCAGCCCCGCAAGAAAGCTGCGGCCGAGTTTCAACGCCATGCGGAATTCCCCTCCAAACGCATCAAAAACCACGTCATGAAGCCAGTCATAGGGCGAGTGCTCGAACGGCGCCAACCCCCGGCGCTGCTCCGCCGCGCCGACCATGACCGGCGACCGGGGCGAGAGTGTGGCGGAGGCGTCGGCTCCCGGCTTCATCGAACGGGCGCCATGCCCTATGGTCCGGCCCAAATTCATTTCAGAGCGCCGCTGGCCAGGGTCGGCGGCGAAAACAGGAGTTGTTCCATGCGCTTTCTCGCCGCCGCTTCTCTCGCCGCACTCGCCGCCGCCTGTTCGGGAGAACGGACAGCAGCGCCGGCCGATACGGCGCCGGCGAGCGAGGCGTCCTTCGAAACGCAAGGCGCGCCTGCGGCGGCCAGCCGCGAGAAGCTGGAAGCCATGCGCGCCCAGTTCGCGCGCATCGAGATGAACCCCGACGTTTCGTTTCTGACGGACGAAGAGCGGCAGGCGGTCAACCTGCTGAATCGCGCGGGCGTTCTGATGTCCGAAATCTATCTGCGCCAGATATCGGAGGAGAACCCGGCGACGCGCGCGGCGATCGAAGCTGGCGGGCATCCCGACAAGGCGCTGCTGCTCGATCTTTTCGACCTGCATTTCGGTCCCTGGGACACGCTCGATCACAACCGGCCGTTCTATGGCGCCGCCGCGCTTCCGGCGGGCGCAGCCTTCTATCCCGCCGACATGACGAAGGAAGAGTTCGAAAGCTGGATCGCCGCGCATCCGGGCGACGCCGACGCCTTCCGCAGCGGCTACACGGTGATCCGTCGCGAGGGCGACGGTCTCGTCGCCATTCCTTATTCGGTTCATTACCGCGAATGGCTCGAACCCGCCGCGGCGTTGCTGCGCGAGGCGGCGGAGATCACGACGAACGAGAGCCTGAAGAAATTCCTGACGCTCCGCGCCGACTCGTTTCTTTCCGACGACTATTACGAGTCCGAGATGGCGTGGATGGATCTCGACGGCCCTATCGAAGTCGCGATCGGACCGTATGAGGTCTATACGGACGGCCTGATGGGCTACAAGACGGCGTTCGAGGCGTTCGTCACGGTGAAGAACCCTGAAGAGAGCGCCGCGCTCGAAAAGTACAAGCACATGCTGCGCGAGATGGAGGCGAACCTTCCGGTCGACGAGCGCTACAAGAATTTCAATCGCGGTTTCGAAAGCCCCATCGCCGTCACCGATCAAGTCCATGGCGGCGGCGACAATGTGCCCGGCGTGCAGACCATCGCTTTCAACCTGCCGAACGACGAGCGGGTGCGCGAGGCGAAGGGGGCGAAGAAGGTCCTGCTCAACAATGTCATGGGCGCGAAGTTCGAGCGCATCCTCGGGCCGATGGCGTCGCATGTGCTGGTCGCTGAGCAGGCGTCGATGCTCATGGAGAAATATATGGGCATGGAGACCTTGTTCCATGAACTCGCCCATTCCATGGGGCCGGGCTCGATAACGGTCGACGGGCGCGCGACGACGGTGAACGCCGAGTTGAAGGAGCTTTATTCGCCGGTCGAGGAAGGCAAGGCCGACGTAATGGGCGCCTACAACATTCTCTATATGATGCGGAAGGGCGAGCTTCCCGCCGCCGAGAAGGAGCAGTTTCTCGCCACCTATTTCACCGGCCTGTTCCGCGCCATGCGTTTCGGGGTCAACGAGGCCCACGGGCGCGGCGCCGCGTTCCAGTACAGCTACTTCCGCACTATCGGCGCAGCGCAATGGGATGAGGCGGCGCAGCGTTTCCGCCTCGACTTCGCCAAGCTCGAGCAGGGAATCTCCGATCTCACCGGCGATATCGTCGTCATGCAGGGGAACGGCGACTACGCCGTTGTGAAAGAATTTCTCGAAACGACCGCCATTCTCGACGAACCGGCGAAGACGGTGATCGCCTCGCTGACCGCCATTCCGGTCGACATCCAGCCGGTTTACGCCGACAGGCTCTGAGGCGCGTTTCGCGTTCCGCGAGAAAAATAATCCGGCTCGTCCCGCGCGCGAATTCCGGAAAGCGGATGCGCGCGCAAAAAAGCCGTCCCGCCCGCCAAGCGGCCCGCAGAAGATTATTCCGGAATGCGCCCCTTCCGGAAGGGCCGCATTTTCCGGAACAGGGACGCCGGAAGAAAACCCGCGGCGGCTCGGCGCGGGCGCGCATCGGTTCGTGTCGAAGTTGCAATCGTTGCGCGCCACGAGGCGTCATCCTCCTTTCCATCGCGCGCCGGATTGCGGCGCGCACGGAGAATGTAGGGGCGCGCGAAAGAGCGGGGAAACTTATCCCCGCATTTTTCGCCGGCGAGGAATGTCAGCGCGACGCCATGCGGGCGAGCGCGACCTTCGAGGCGGGCTTGCGGCCCAGCGTTTCGGAAATCCACAGGCTCGTTTCGATGAGTGCGTCGAGATCGACGCCGGTCTCGAAGCCCGAATTGCGAAGCATATAGACGACGTCTTCGGTGGCGACGTTGCCGGAGGCGCCGGGCGCATAGGGGCAGCCGCCAAGGCCGGACACGGAGGAATCGAAGGTTGTGACGCCTTCCTCGATGGAGGCCCAGATGTTGGCGAGCGACTGGCCGTAGGTGTCGTGATAATGGCCGGCGAGGGCGGCGGCGGGCACTTCGCCTGAAACGGCGCGGATCATGGCGCGCGCCTCGCCCGCGGTTCCGGCGCCGATCGTGTCGCCGAGCGAAATCTCGTAGCAGCCCATCTCGTAGAGCGCTTTCGACACGCGCACGACGTTGGCGACAGGAATCTTTCCTTCATACGGGCAGCCGAGGACGCAGGAGACGTAGCCGCGCACGCGGACGCCGTCCGCCTTCGCCGCCTCGACGACGGGACGGAAGCGTTCAAGGCTCTCTTCGATGGAAGCGTTGATGTTCTTCTTCGAGAAGCTTTCGGACGCCGCGCCGAATACCGCAACCGTGTCCGCTTTCGCCGCGCGCGCGGCCTCGTAGCCCTGCATGTTCGGCGTCAGCACGGGATAGGAGACGCCCGGCTTGCGCTCGATCCTCGCCATCACCTCGCCCGAGCCCGCCATCTGAGGCACCCATTTCGGCGAGACGAACGCCCCCGCCTCGACATTGACATGGCCGGCCGCCGCGAGACGCTCGATCAACTCGATTTTCGTCTCGGCGCTGACGGTCTGCTTTTCGTTCTGCAATCCGTCGCGCGGGCCGACTTCGACAAGGGTGATGCGGTCAGTCATTGGAGTTCACTATTCTACGCTTCCTGGAAATAGCATTCTCTCGAGGAGATAACTCCGTGATAAGGAATTCTTCAAGGGAAGGAGCTTCCCAGTGATGAGTTGTTGCTATGCAGAAGAAAAAAGCAGGCCTTGTTCGCCAGTTGCCGCGAGGCGAAAATGTTTTAATGCCGAACCAATAGGTAAGGCGAGAGCCGATGCTGCTAGCGCAGCTAGCTTTCCCAATATAGAGTAACTCTCGGTCTTGATCGTATATACAATAAACGCCAAACTGAGAACCCAAGTCCCAACTTTGAGGAGGGTTAAAAACACTCTCTATAGAGATCATATCCTCGCTTTTATCAGAAACAACTTTTCCATAAAGGCGTTGGTATTCGTCTAGTTTTTCAGTTAGTTGCTGTAGCGAATTCATTTTGACTTTCTCGATTAATTAGTCTCCTCAAACTCCACCAATAGATCCCCGTCCTTCACCTGGTCCCCGGCCTTGAAGCGGTAGGCCTTGATGACGCCGTCGGAGGGGGCCTTGATCGCGTGCTCCATTTTCATCGCTTCCATGAGGAGCAGCGTGGCGCCAGCTTCGATCTTGTCGCCGGGCCGGGCGGAGAGTTGCGTGACGACGCCGGGCATCGGCGCGGTGAGCGAGCCCTCGGCGGAATGATGCGCGCCGGCGCCGGAAAGGGGGTCGGGAAATGCGATGTCCCAGCGTTCGGCGCCGATCCAGATCCTGAGGCCCCGCCCGTGGGGCGCGGCTTCCGCGTCGAACATGCGCCCGTCGACGGTCAGCCGCGCGCCTGCGCCGTTCGGTTCGCCGTCGAACGTGAAACGGATCGGTTCGCCGCCCTTCTCGCCTTCGCGGCGAGCGGCGGCGCCCGCGTTCGGCTCGATGACGGCTTCGATGCCGGCGGCGACCTTGGTCAGCCGCGCCAGCGCCGGCGCGCCGTCAAGCTCGATCCAGAACGCGGCTTTCGCCGGCTTGTTGAGGCGGAAGCCTGTGAGCGCGTCCCAAGGGTCGTTTCCGGTTCCCGCGCGCAGGTCGAAGTGCCGGATGAGAAGCGCGGCGGCGAGCGCGCGGTTGTCGAGTTTCACCGTCGCAAACAGAGTCTCGCGATGTTCCTCGATATAGCGCGTCGAGACGTCGCCGGCCGCGAAATCCTTGTCCCGGCACAGCGAGTGGAGGAAGCGCGCATTGGTCTCTAGCCCGGCGACGCGCGTTTCTTCCAGCGCCTGCGCCATGCGCCGGAGCGCGCTCGCCCGGCTTGAACCGCCTGTGACGATCTTGGCGATCATCGGGTCGTAGTAAGGCGTGATCGTCTGGCCCTGTTCGACGCCGGAATCGATGCGCGCGGTTCCTTCGGGGAGATAAAGCGTCGTCAGCGTGCCGATGGACGGCGCGAAATTCTGGTCGGCGTTCTCGGCGTAAAGGCGCGCCTCAAAAGAGTGGCCGTTTTCGATAATCTGGTTCTGGGCGAGAGGAAGCTTCTCGCCCGCCGCGACGCGGAACTGCCACTCCACAAGGTCTATGCCCGTGATCGTCTCGGTCACCGGATGCTCGACCTGAAGGCGCGTGTTCATCTCCATGAAGTAGACGCCGTCCTTGCCGTCGTAGAGAAACTCGACCGTCCCGGCGCCCACATAATCGACGGCGCGGGCCGCCGCGACGCCGGCCTCGTGTAGACGCCTGCGCACGTCGGCAGGGAGGTTGGGCGCCGGCGCTTCCTCGATGATCTTCTGATGGCGGCGCTGCACGGAGCAATCGCGCTCGAACAGGTGCACGACATTGCCATGCTTGTCGCCGAACACCTGCACTTCCACATGGCGCGGGCGGCCGAGATATTTCTCGACCAGAAAGCGGTCGTCGCCGAAGGCGGACTTCGCCTCGCGCTGCGCCGACTTCAGGGCCTCTTCAAGCTCGCTTTCTTTCTCGACAAGCCGCATGCCCTTGCCGCCGCCGCCCGCCGTCGCCTTGAGCAACACCGGGTAACCGATGCGCCTGGCCTCGCGCTTGAACGCCGCGACGGATTGATCCGCACCCTGATAGCCTTTGAGGGTCGGCACGCCCGCCTTTTCCATCAGGTCTTTCGCGGCGGATTTCGAGCCCATAGCGCGCATCGATGAGGGTTTTGGCCCTATGAAGACCGCGCCCGCCTTCTCCAGCGTCTCTGCGAAGTCAGCGTTCTCGGAAAGGAAGCCGTAGCCCGGATGCACCGCCTCTGCGCCTGTCGCCCTTACTGCTTCAAGGATGCGGTCGGCGCGCAGATAGGAGTCCGCGGGCGCTGGCCCGCCGATTCTCACCGCCTCGTCGCAGGCGCGGACATGCGGCGCGTTCGCGTCGGCGTCAGAATAGACCGCGACCGTGGCGATTCCCATCCGCCTTGCGGTGCGCGCCACCCGGACGGCGATCTCGCCGCGATTGGCGATAAGGATTTTGCGGAACATCAGGCCTTGCCGATCCAGTTTGGTTTTCTCTTCTCCAGAAACGCCTCAAGCCCTTCCTTGCCCTCGTCGCTGGCGCGCAGGCGCGCGATGCGGCCCGCCGTGTCCTCGATGACGCTGTCCGTAATCGGACGGTTCTTGACGGCCCGGATCAGCTCTTTCGCTTCCTTCTGGGCGTTCGGGCCGCAGGCGAGGAGGCTGTCGATGACACCGTCTAGCGTCGCCTCAAGCTGCGCCGGTGAAGCGATCATATGGACGAGGCCGATGCGCCGCGCCGTCTCCGCGTCGAAGCGCTCGCCGGTGAGGAAGAAGCGCCGCGCCTGTCGCGCGCCGATCGCCTGCACCACGAAAGGCGAAATGACGGCGGGAATGATGCCGAGGCGGACTTCGGAGAGCGCGAAGAACGCCGTGTCGGCGGCGATGGCGATGTCGCACGCCGCGGTGAGCCCGACCGCGCCGCCCATGGCCGGACCATTGACGAGGGCGATAACGGGTTTGGTCGAGACGTAAATCGAGTTCAGCATGTGCGCGAGGCGGCGCGCATCGTCCTTGTTCTCGGCGGCGGAATATTCCGCGACGCGGCGCATCATGTTGATGTCGGCGCCGCCGGAGAACGCATTGCCGCCGCCGGTCAAAACGATGGCGCGCACATTGGCGTCCGCCGAAAGCCGCCCCATCGCATCGCAGATCGCGCCGATCAGCTCCTCGTTGAAGGCGTTCTTCACTTCGGGCCGGTTCATGGTGAGCCGCGCGACGCCGCGCGAGTCGATGGTGGTGAGGAGGGTTTGGTCTTTCATCGGATGATTTTCCTTACATCCTGAACACGCCGAACTTCGTCGGCTCGATCGGCGCATTGAGGCTTGCGGAAATGCAAAGTCCTAGAACGTCGCGCGTCTGCGCCGGGTCAATAATCCCGTCGTCCCAAAGGCGCGCGGAGGAATAGTAGGGCGAGCCTTGCGCGTCGTAGTCGGCGCGGATCTGCGCCTTGAATTTCTCCTCGTCCGCCGCGCTCCATTCCTCGCCCTTGCGCAATCCGTCGCGGCGGACGGTGGCGAGAACGCTCGCCGCCTGCTCGCCGCCCATGACCGAGATGCGCGCGTTCGGCCACATGAACATGAAGCGGGGGCCGTCGGCGCGCCCGCACCTGCCGTCATTCCCGGCGCCGTAGGAGCCGCCGACGACGACGGTGAATTTCGGCACGCGCGCGGTGGCGACCGCCGTGACGAGTTTCGCGCCGTCCTTGGCGATGCCGCCCGCTTCCGCCGAGCGCCCGACCATGAAGCCGGTAATGTTCTGGAGGAAAATCAGCGGCACGCCGCGCTGCGCGCACAGTTCGATGAAATGCGCGCCCTTCTGGGCGCTTTCGGAAAACAGGATGCCGTTATTGGCGAGGATGCCGACGGGGAAACCGTGGAGATGCGCGAACCCCGTCACCAGCGTCGAGCCGTACAGCGCCTTGAATTCGTCGAACCGCGAGCCGTCGACGAGTCGCGCGATGATCTCGCGCGCGTCATAGGGCTTTCGCGCGTCGGTCTCGACGACGCCGTAGAGCTCCTCCGGCGCATAGAGGGGCGCTTCCGGCGCCTTGATCGTCAGCGCGCCGAGCTTTTTCCAGTTGAGGTTCGAGACGATGCGGCGCGCGAGGCCGAGCGCGTGGTCGTCGTCCTCGGCGAGATGGTCGGCGACGCCGCTTTCTCGGGCGTGCACGTCGCCGCCGCCTAGGTCTTCCGCCGAAACGATCTCGCCCGTCGCGGCTTTGACGAGAGGCGGGCCGGCGAGAAAGATCGTGCCCTGCTTCCTGACGATGATCGATTCGTCCGACATGGCGGGAACGTAAGCGCCGCCCGCCGTGCACGAGCCGTGCACGACCGCGACCTGCGGCACGCCGGCGGCGGAAAGGTTCGCTTGGTTATAGAAGATGCGGCCGAAATCATCCTTGTCCGGAAAGACTTCGTCCTGCATGGGAAGAAAGGCGCCGCCGGATTCGACGAGATAGATGCAAGGCAGGCGGTTCTCGAGGGCGATCTCCTGCGCGCGCAGGTGCTTCTTCACGGTCATCGGGTGATAGGTGCCGCCTTTCACCGTCGGGTCGTTGGCGACGATCATGCACTCGACCCCCTCGACGCGCCCGACGCCGGTGATGACGCCCGCCGCGTTGACGTCGCCGGAATACATGCCCCAGGCGGCGAAGGCGCCGAGTTCGAGGAAGGGCGCGCCCGGATCGACAAGCCGCTCGATGCGCTCGCGGGCGAGCAGCTTGCCGCGCTCCTTGTGGCGCTCGGCGTAGCGCGGGCCGCCGCCTTCGGCGACTTTCGCGGTGTTGGCGGCGAGCTCGTCCACGAGCTTTTTCATCGCCGCCGCGTTGGCGGCGAAGCCTTCCGACTGCGCGTTCAGTTTGGATTGGATGACCGCCATGCGGACCGCAACGCCTCCCATTTTCCCTTTGGTCTATCAAAGGGTTGGGCGGAAGGGAACCGGAATGGGCTCAGGCTATGCGTTCGAGGGCGGATCTGAGATTTACGGGCAAAGGCGCCGGGCGCCGCGTGGCGCGGTCGACATAAACATGCGTGAAATGCCCTTCCGCCGCAGGAGACTGCTCGCCTTCTTTGAAGATCGCGAGTTCATACCGCACGGACGAATTGCCGATTTTCGCGACGCGTAGCGCGCCGTCGAGCTTTTGCGGAAACTCGAGGGGCGCGAAATACTTGCACCCCGTCTCGACAACGAGGCCGATGACGTCGCCCTTGTGGATGTCGAGCGCGCCGGCGCCGATCAGGTATTCGTTCACGATGGTGTCGAAATAACCGTAATAGGCGACGTTGTTGACGTGGCCGTAAATGTCATTGTCCGCCCAGCGGGTCTGGAGCGGGAGGAAATGTCTGTAGTCGGAGCGAGTCATGCGAGAATTCATCGGATGCTTGTATTCATGCCTGCCGCTGATCGTGGTAGCCCTTGCGAAAAACCAGAACGGAGGCCGGGCCGCGTTGCGGTTCGTCCTCCTTGTCAGGATACCATGCGCAAAGTGAAAGACTTTCAGCGAGCAAACTATCGGGCGTTTCGACGAACGGAATCATTTTCTTTTGCAAAAATTGTCGTAGCACTGTTGCAGAAGCTTCCAGAATATTCATTCCCGAGTAGTTAAGGGAGGCACCCTGAGCGAATTCAACAGCCTCCACAAGATAATCGGCATCGTAATAGACGAAGAAATTCAATTCGCAGTAGTAATCATATTGCGTAACGGAGTCAGGCGTGCGCTTCGCGCTTTCCGGGTCGGCGCCGAACTCACGACGAACATCAGCTCGGTCGTCTCCAAATCTAATGCCGGTCGCGCCTTCGCCGGGAAGCAGTTCGAATTCGTTCATGTGACGTCCACGAAACGGTTTTACAGCACTTCCTCATACAGCCTGAGCGCATCTTCATAAGTCATCGCGCGCGGGTTGTTCTGGAGGAGGCGCGTTATCTTCATCACGTCCTCGGCCATTCTGGGGAGGTGATTGTGCGAAACGCCGACTTCCGAAAGTTTCTGCTTCACGCCGGTGGCGAGGCAAATCTGCGAAAGCTTGGCGATGAAGGCTTCGGCGCGCGCCTCAAAGCCGCCGGTCTCGTTGGCGCCAATGACGTCACCGAGTTCGGCGTAAAGGGGAGCGGCCGCTTCGCAATTGAATTTCAGGACCGGGCGCAGCATCAGCGAGTTCGAAAGCCCGTGCGGCACATGAAAGAGCGCGCCGAGAGGATAGGCCATGGCGTGCACTGCGCCCACGGGCGCGTTGGCGAAGGCTTGCCCCGCCAGCATGGCGCCGAGTAGCATGTTCTCGCGGGCCTCGATGTTTGAGGGTTCGTCACAGGCGGCGACGATATTGGCGGAGAGAAGCCGCAGCGCTTCTTTCGCCAGCGCGTCGGAGACCGGGTTCTTCTTGATCTTGGAGGTGTAGGCCTCGATCGCGTGCACCATGGCGTCGATGCCGGTGGCGCTGGTCACATGGCGAGGCGCGGTCAAGGTCAGCGAGGCGTCGAGCACCGCCAAGTCGGCGTAGAGCTGGTCGGCGAGAATTCCCATCTTCTGGTCGTCGTCGGTCGTCACGACGGAAATGTCCGTCACTTCCGAGCCGGTGCCGGCGGTGGTCGGAACGAGGATCAAGGGCGCGCGGGCGCCCCTGACATTGCCGCTTCCGTAAATCTCTTCGAGGGTCTGCGACGAATTCATCAGCACCGCGATGATCTTCGCCGTGTCCATGGACGAGCCGCCGCCGAAGCCGATGACGCCGTCGGCTTTGTGCGTGCGCGCCGCCTCGACCGCGCCTTTCACGACGCGCGTCGGCGGATCGGCTTCGACCGCGTCGAAGAGGAGAAAGTCGAGGTTCTTCGCCTTGAGACTTGCAAGCGCGCCGTCGATCAGCCCCGCGCCGATAACGCCCCTGTCGGTGACGACGACGGGCCGCTTCATTTTCGCAGCCGCGATCTCGCCGAGCTTTGACGCCGAGCCGGTCTCGAAGTGGATGTGCGGGACGGTTTTGAAGGTGAAGGTCATTCACGCACTCATTGAGCGGTTTGACGTTGATGAAGCAAGCGAGAATATACTTGCAGCTGCCACGCCAAGACACAGCCCCCGAGAAGCCCTGAGACCGCGGCGAGTATATAATGGCGCAGGTGGTCGCTAAACGTTGAAGGTCCGGGCGGCAACTGCAAAAGCTGGATCGTCAACGCGAAGGCGACGCCTGTGAGCAGCCCGGCGCCAGCATACACCGACACTTTTCCGGATTCCCACACTGCGCTCACAATTAGCGCCGGAATAAACGCAAACAAAAAGGCGAATTGCGCAGCCAAAAGCACAAGCCAAACAAGGGAGGACGGCTCGAAGCCCATGGTTTCGGGGGCAGTGAGCACATCAAGAAAGACGGTGATCGTACCGACAACGAGCGACGAAACCGCGAGCGCGATCAGCCAGCAGGCCATGGCCGCGACTAGGCGCATTAATTAAACCTCACCAGCCGTCCCGGCCGCTCGTCCGTCACCCGGTCATCGTCGATCACCTGCCGCCCCGCAACGATCGTAGCGCGGAAGCCGTGCGCCGGTTGCAGCAACCGCTGCCCGCCGGCAGGGAGGTCTTTCACCATGCGCGGCGCGCCGATGGAGAGCGTGTTGTAGTCGATGACGTTGATGTCGGCGCGGCTTCCGACCTTCAATCGTCCGCGGTCGGAGAGGCCGAGATAGTCGGCGCCGTCGGCAGTGAGCATCTGGATCGCGCGGGGGAGAGCGATGCGGTCTTTCTCGCGGTCGCGGGTCCAGTGCGCCAGCAGGTACGCCGGGAAGCTCGCATCGCAGATCGTGCCTACATGCGCGCCGCCATCCGAAAGGCCGAGCATGGCGTTCGGATGCGTCAGCATCTCATGCACATTGTCGTAGGAAAAGTCGGTGTAATTATAGATGGGGAAATAGATGAGTTGCTTGCCGTCGAGTTCGAGCAGCACGTCGTAAAGCTTTTCCATCGCGCTGACGCCGTCGCGGCGCGCCTCGGCGCCAAGCGAGGCGTCCATGGGCTGCTCGTAATCGGGCTTCTCGCCGAGACGGAACAGTTTGTTGGCGACAAGCTCTATGCCGGCGATGAGACTGTCGACGATGGGCGGCGTCGCCGAGCCTTCGCCTGCAAGCTTGATGGGCTTGTCGGCGAGGCATTTCTTCTTGAAGTCAGGATCACGCATGATCGCCACGCGCTCCTCCAGCGGCTTGTCCTTGATCTGCTGGTAAAGCGGCTGGGCGAGAACCGGATGGAACGTGCACTGAAGGCCGTTGAAGACGCCGATGGCGCGGGGCGCGACCTGCACGCGGAAGTCGACGCCGTCGGCGTTGAGGCGCTCGGTCTCGGCGAGAATACGCTTCCACTGGTCCGGG
>JAVJPA010000168.1:0-15648 GCA_040216495.1 Amphiplicatus sp.
AGTCGTCATCTGAAACAATCCGCCCGGACGACGACGTCCCCGCCCTATAATATGGCGTCGGGCAGGAATTTGAAAGACACGCCGCGCCTAGTCCTTCAGGGCGGCGCTCACGCTTTCAGGAGCGGATTTCACGTGCAAATCGAGTTGCGGGTACGGAATTTCAACGCCCGCCTCATGCAGACGGTCCCATAGCGCCAGCATGACTGCGCTTTTGACGTTGGATATGCCGTTGGCGGGGTCGCTGATCCAGAAACGCAGATCGAAATCCACCGAACTGTCGCCGAACGCCATCAGGTTGCACATGGGCGCGGGTGATTTCAGCACGCGGTCGACTCCGAGCGCCGTTTCCTCCGCCAGCGCCTTCACCGCCCTTAGGTCGCGCGTCTTATAGGACACGCCGAAAGGCGCGTGCAGGCGCACGATGCGATCGGAATGCGACCAGTTTATGACCCCTTCCTGGATAAACTTGTCGTTGGGCACGAGATGCTCGGTGCCGTCGCGCGTGCGGATCGAGACGTAGCGCGCGGTCATCTCCGTGACCCAGCCGAACGTATCCTCAATCTCCACCACGTCGCCGGGCTTGATCGACTTGTCGGCGATCAGCGAGAAGCCGGCGAAGAAGTTCGACGCGGTGCGTTGAAGGCCGAGACCGACGCCGAGGCCGAGCGCGCCGCCGAAAACGGCGAGCGTGCCGAAGGGAAAGCCGACGATCTGCAACGCCAGAACCAGCGCCACGACGGGCAGCAGAACGTCGAGAATTTTCGCCAGCAGCGCCTTGAACGAGGTCGTCAGTTCGTCGATGGCGCTGATGCGGCTCTTGACGAAGCGGCCGAGAAGACTCGCGACCCAGAAAAAAACCGCAAAGACGATCACGGTGCGGAGGAAATCGAGCGCCGAATAGGTGATCGGAATCTTGTTCTCGTCCATGCCGATGGGAAAGGCGAGCGCATCGAGCTCGGCGAGGACGCGCCCCAAGACGCCGAACGCATCAAGCGCCGCGATCGGCCAGGCGACATAGAAAGCGACCTGCGACCAGAAGGGCGAGCGGATCACCAGCGTGACGAGACGGATGACGACCCACGCCGTCAGCAGGCTGACGCCGGCCTGCACCAGCGCATGAGGACGCCCGAGCGCCGCCAGCGCGATGACCGCTGTTTGCAGGATGATCAGCAGCGCAATCGGCGTCGCGATGTGGGCGAAGGCGTTCGCCGCCCGGCGCAGCACGCCCTCTGGCGCGCGCGAGGCGATCTGGCCGACGATGAGCTTTTTCAGTTGCGGGCCGAAGATGGCGGCCGGCAGGAGCGCGGCGAACAGGATCGCGCCCTGCACCGCCATATCGAGGGTCAGAATATTATCGCGCACCCAGCCCAGCCACTCAGCGCCGCGCTGGGCGATCTCGTCGGTGTCAAACAGTTCCGCATCCGGTTCGATAACGGGCGGCGCTTCCTGCAGCGGCGACGAACTCTCGGTGGGCTCCTGCATCGGACTCCGGCGGGGCGGCGAATAGGAACGCTCTGCCTAGCACGTTACGCGCGTATCGAGAAAGCCCGGCTTCAGCGGCGGGGAGCGCCGTCCTCAATATCTTCCGGATAAGGAAGACTTGCGACATGGAGGAGAAGGAACGCGCCCGCGATGAACAGGCAGACCGATGCGCCGCCCGCGCCCTTTTCGCCGAGCCAGTTGCCGACGGCGCTGACCACGAAAATCAGGGCATACGGCCCGACAGGGGGATCTTCATGGCGGTAGCGCGTGATGAAAACGCCGGCGGTTCCGACAAACAGAGCAACCGCAAAAAGATCGAATATCGACACCGGGGCGAGCCTCCGCGAACGCCGGACTATGGCGAGCGGAAACTTAAGAGAAGCTTAGGCGCCAGCGTTAACGAAGGCTCACTGGCGCCATTAAAGATGCGCGCACTTACCCGCCGGCGCGCTGCGCGTCGCGCAGGGCGCGGAACTCGTTGCCGTCGCGCCAGTTGGGCCACTGGTCCGAATAGGCCATCGCCGCGCCCACATCGTAGAAAATGTTCGCCGCTTCGGTCATGCCCGTGAAATCCCAGTCGTCGGTGAGTTCGTCCGCCGGCTGGTGATAGCGATGCTCGCCATAATCCGCGCCGAAGGCTTTGCCGGCTTCCTCCCCGCCTTCGACAAAGTCGATGCCGAGATCCGCATAGAGCATCGGTACGCCCTTTTTCGCGAAAGAAATATGATCTGAGCGGTAGAAGAAACCTTTCTCCGGCTCCGCATCCGGCCGCAGATACATGCCGCGCTTGTCGGCGGCGGCCTTCAGAAGGTCTTCGAGTTCGGACGCGCCGTAGCCGACGACGATGAGATCCTTGGCGAGCGGCGCCGGCAGCAAGGCGTCAATATTGACGCCGCCGACAATGGAAGCGAGCGGAACGGGCGGGTCTTCCGCCATATAGGCCGAGCCGAGCAGGCCCGACTCTTCCGCCGTCACCGCCGCAAACAGGATGGAGCGGCGCGGACGCTCGGCGGCGCTCGCGAATTTTTCGGCGATCTCGAGAATCGCGGCGATCCCGGTGGCGTTGTCCACCGCGCCGTTGAAAATCTTGTCGTCGCCGGCGGCGTTCTCGGTCGTCCCGAGATGGTCCCAGTGCCCCATGTAAAGCACATATTCTTCAGGCGCTTCCGACCCGCGCAGGACGCCTATGACATTGGCGTCTTCGCTGACCTTCACCGATGTCGTCAGCGTCCCCGACGCCTTTGCGCCCTCGATGGCGACCGGTTTGAAGCCGCGCCTGTTCGCCGCTTCCTGCAGCGCGTCGAGATCGAGCCCTGAGGCGGACAGTATTTCCCGCGCCGCTTCGTTTGTAAGCCAGCCCTCAAGCATGGCGCGCGAGGCGCCGTTGTCGGGACGTTTCAGATCGAGCTGCGCGCCGGCCCATGAGCCTTCGACGACGTTCCAGCCGTAGGCGGCGGGCTTCGTGTCATGGATGATCAGCGCCGCTGTCGCGCCCTGCCGCGCGGCCTCCTCAAACTTGTACGTCCAGCGGCCGTAATAGGTCATCGCCTCGCCGTTGAAGAGCGTCTCGTCGCCGATGAGGAAGCCCGGGTCGTTGATCAGCATGACGACGGTCTTGCCGCGCACATCGAGGCCTTCGTAATCGTTCCAGCCGTGCTCCGGCGCGACGACGCCGTAGCCGACGAAAACCATGTCGCTGCTCTCGAAGGAAACGGTTTCCTCGACGCGCTTGGTGCCGTAGACGATTTCGTTTCTATACTGAAGATCGCGCGCGCCTTCAGCCGTCGTCACCGTGAAGGAGGAGCGCGCCGGGTCGAGCGTCAACTCAACCATGGGCACGGCGTGAAAATAACTGTCGCCGAGCGGTTCAAGGCCGAGCCGCTTGTACTCCCCGGCGATATACTCGCGCGTCTTCTCGCCGCCCGGCGTCGTCGGCGCCCGCCCGCCGAATTCGTCGGAGGCGAGAACGGCGATATGCCGTTTGAGGCCGTCGCCGGTGATTTCGGGCGATGAAGAGGCCGACGAAGTTTCAGAGACCGGCGTCGCGGCCTGCTCCTCGCCGCCGCAGGCCGACAGCGCCAGCGCCGCTATCGCCGCGCCCCAGATAATCCCTCGCCTCATGTGGAAAGCCTCCCATTAACATGGAAAGCGGTTTCGCATGGGCGGAAAGAGCGTTCAAGGCTAGGCGATCACGCGGCGCTCCAGAGCCGTCTCGCTTCTTCGGCGATGATGTCCGGAAACTCTTCGGGGAAGAACAGTTTCGCGCCTTCGAGATAGCGCACGCCTTGCGATTTCGGCAGCGCCTTGTCGAGCCATTCGGCCCATTCCGGCGCAAACAGGAAATCGGCGGTTCCCCAGACGATGCGCGCCGGTATGTCGGAGCTGCGCAGTTTCCGCTCGATCGCGGGCAGCGGATTGGGTTCGAACGCGATCCCGTATTGCTGGCACTGGAAGCGCCGTTTCGGAGTCGACACCAAGGGACGAAGATACGCATCGACCACTTCAGGCGTCAGGATCGCCGGATCGGTGTAGACGATCCCAAGCCCCTCGTCGGTCTGGGCGATGCGCGGGTCGATCACCTGCTTTTCAAGACGCTCAACAAGGAGCCCCCGACGGGCTTCTTCGATCGTCGCCTTGAGCGGTTCGGGCGGACTGTTGGTGTGCACGTCGCCGTTGGTGAGCAGCATCGAGCGCACGCGCGTCGGATGACGCGCGGCGAGCAGTTGCGCGATCGTCGTCGCGCTATCGTTGGAGACGAGATCGGCGCTGTCGATGTTCAGCGCGTCCATCGCCGCGATAATCATCTCACACTGATTGACGGGCGACAGGTCCATGTCCGCCGCGACATCGGTGTAACCGAGGCCCATGAAGTCCGCTGCGATGCAGCGGCGTTGATCCGAAAGCCGCGCCATCGCCCCGCGCCACTGAAAACCGTTGAGCGGCCAGCCATGAAGAAAAAGCGCAGCCGGCCCCTCTCCCTTCTCCACATAGGCGATGCGGCCGAAGCGCGTGTCGAGAAACCGCCGGGCGGCGTGAAATGCGGCCGCCTCCTCTTTTGGGGATGCGGCGGCTCCCCCGGTCAGAAGGCCAGCCGCGGCGGCGCCTGCGCCGGCCTTCAAAAATGCGCGTCTTATCACTAGAAATGCTCCCGTTCCTGATGAGGCGGGCGCTATAAATCACACCCGCCTTTTCCTTTCCAAACGGGAAGCAAATGACGACTGACCCGGCTCCGGCCGCCGAGCTTTTCGACGAAGATTTCTTCGCGCTGGCGAGCGAATGTTCCGTCGAGGCGTGGCTGTCTTTTCTCGGCCATCGCTGGAGCGCGCTGATCCTTTATCATCTGGCGCAGGGGCCGAAGCGGTTCGGCGAGCTCTCCTCCTGCCTGCCGACGGTGACGGCGAAAGTGATGACCGAACGCCTTGCAGAGCTTGAGCACAGGCGGCTTATCGAGCGCCCCGAGCCGGCGCGCGGCGCGGCCTACCGCATGACCCCGCTCGGCGAAAACCTGATGCCGATCCTTAACGCGCTCGAAGTCTGGGCGCGCGACGCTTTGCCGAAGCCGGGCGACCGGGGCTGACCGCGCCGCGCCATCGGACCTCACAGGGTAAAAGCCCCGGCGGGACGCTTTGGCGCGGCCCGGCCGGCTGAGCAAGCCTCGCCTCGGCCGGACTTTTGCACTAAAGCGAAAACAGGAACGGTCGCCGGCTCAGGCCCGGTCAGAGCATGGACGGCGGCTGGTGCGCCTTGGTTGAGGCGCTTGGGAGGAAGTAATGAGCGTATCCATGAAGGCGGCCTCGGCCGCCCCCTTTTGCTTTGACGATTTTGCGCCGCCGCGCCTGCGCAACCTGACCGCCGCGAGCCTCTACGAACTCTCCGTTTCCCGGGGCGAAGGCAAGGTCGCTGAAGGCGGGCCGCTGGTCGTGAAAACCGGCGAGCACACCGGCCGTTCGGCGCAGGACAAGTTCGTCGTCCGCCACCCCGAGATCGAACGCGAAATCTGGTGGGATAACAACAAGGCGATGGCGCCGGAAGCATTCGACCGGCTGCATCAGGATATGCTTGAGCACGCGAAAGGCCGCGAGTTGATCGCGCAAGACCTCGCCGGCGGCGCCGATCCGGCGCAGCGCATCAAGGTTCGCGTGTTCACCGAGTTCGCCTGGCACGGACTGTTCATCCAGCACCTGTTGATCCGTCCGCCGATGAACGAGCGCGGCGGCGAAACCGATTTCACCATCGTCGACCTGCCGAGCTTCGAGGCGGACCCGGCGCGCCACGGCTGCCGCACCAAGACCGTGATCGCCGTCGATTTCGTGCGCCGCATCGTGCTGATCGGGGGCACGTCTTACGCGGGCGAAATGAAGAAGTCGGTGTTCACGATCCTGAACTATCTGCTGCCCGCCAAGGGCGTGATGCCGATGCATTGCTCCGTGAACGTTGGAAAAGCCGGCGATCCGGCGGTATTTTTCGGGCTTTCCGGCACTGGCAAGACGACGCTTTCAGCGGATCCGGCGCGCACCCTCATCGGCGACGACGAGCATGGCTGGGGCGGGAACGGCCTCTTCAATTTCGAGGGCGGCTGCTACGCCAAGATGATCCGTCTGTCGGAAGCGGCCGAGCCCGAGATTTATGCGACGACGAAGCGCTGGGGCACGGTGCTTGAAAACGTCGTCATGGACGAGGCGACCCGCACGCTCGATCTCGACGACGCTTCACTTGCAGAGAACTCTCGCGGCGCCTACCCGATCCATTACATCCCCAACGCGAGCCTAGAGGGGCGGACGGGGCATCCTAAAAACATCATCATGCTGACCGCCGACGCGTTCGGCGTGCTGCCGCCGATCGCCAAACTGACCCCGGCGCAGGCGATGTATCATTTCCTCTCCGGTTTCACCGCGAAAGTCGCCGGCACCGAAAAGGGCCTCGGCAAGGAGCCGCAGCCGACCTTCTCGACCTGCTTCGGCGCGCAGTTCATGCCGCGCCACCCGTCCGAATACGGAAAGCTTCTCGGCGCGCTGATCGACCGTCACCAGGCGTCGTGCTGGCTGGTCTCGACCGGCTGGACGGGCGGGCCCTACGGGACAGGGACGCGCATGCCGATCAAGGCGACGCGCGCTCTCCTCGCCGCGGCGCTCGACGGCTCGCTGGCGGCCGCGCCAATGGCGAAGGACCCGATCTTCGGCTTCGAGGTTCCGCAGCGCGTGCCTGGCGTCGACGACGCGATCCTTCAGCCGCGGAGCACCTGGAAGGACGGGACCGCCTACGACGCGCAGGCCCGGAAACTTGCGGCGATGTTCATCGAGAACTTCAACGATTTCGAGCGCTTCGTTTCCGACGACGTGCGCGAAGCGGGACCGCGCCTTTAACGGCAGGCGCTTACCTCTCAAGTAATCGACGGGCCTACTTCGACCGCGGCATATCTCCTCCTGCAAGCAGGACGGAGAAACGACATGCAACGCCGCGACATGCTGAAAGCAGCCGCCGCCTCGGGTTTAACGCTCGTTGGAAACGCCGCGCTCGCCGCAGAGCCGCGGCGCAAGGCTGTCGCGGACGTTCAAACCCGCGACGGCGCCCGGCTGTTCGTCCGCGATTGGGGCGCGGGCGAGCCGGTCGTATTCCTTCATGGCTGGGCGCTGGCGTCCGATATGTGGGCCTACCAGATGGCGCCGATGGCGGCGGACGGATTGCGCTGCGTCGCGTTCGACCGGCGCGGTCACGGCCGATCGAGCGATCCGGGTCGCGGCTACGACTTCGATACGCTCGCCGGCGATCTTGAAGCGGCGCTCGCTGCGCTCGATCTCAAAGACGTGACGTTGGTCGGCCATTCCCTCGCTTCCGGAGAAATGGTCCGTTATCTGACGAATTACGGAAGCAGGCGGATTTCCCGGCTCGTCTTTCTCGCTCCGGCGGCGACGCCGGGACTCGCTAAATCAGCGGACAATCCCAACGGGATCGAGCCGGAATTTTTCGAGAACGTTCGACGGAACCAGTTGATGCAGGATTTTCCGAAATGGATCGACGACAATGCGCCGCCATTCTTTACGACCGAAACGTCCCCCGGCATTCTCGACTGGACGCGCCGGATGATGATCCAGACCTCGATGCAGGCGGTGATCGACTGCAACCGCGCGATGACGGAAGCGAATTTTCGCGATGAGCTTCGCCGCATCGATGTTCCCAGCCTTGTCATTCACGGCACGAAAGACGTCTCGGCTCCAGTCGAGATGACCGGCGCGCCGACCGCCGCGCTCATACCTGGCGCCGAACTCGCGCTCTATCAGGGCGCGCCGCACGGTCTCTACTATACGCATCGCGCCCGGCTCGTCGCCGATCTCACCCGTTTCATTCGCGGATAGGCGGCGCACACAGGCTTGTGAACGGCGCCTGCCATAGGATATATTGCAATTAATAATTACTCGCAATACATGCCGCCATATCGTCGGATAATCAGAAAGCCAGCCATATGAGCCGCTCCGCCCTGAAAACTCTTACTTACGGAGCCATGCATTTCACCGTCGCCGTAACCGTCGCTTATGCGGTGACCGGAAACTGGGCGACGGCGCTAGGCGTCGGGATCATCGAACCGCTGGTCCAGACGGGGTTCTACAACCTGCATGAAAAACTCTGGGCGCGCGCTGGCGAAACGGCGCCTATCCGCGCTCATGCGCACGCCTGTTAGCCGAACGGCTTGTCGATCGATGGCGAGAGCGCGGAGAACAGTTTCGGTCCTTCAGCCGTCATATAGAGGCAATCTTCCAGCCTGACCCCGAACGCGCCGAACTCATAAATGCCCGGTTCGTTCGAGAAACACATGCCCGGCGCGAGCGCCGTCTTTTCTCCGTGCACGAAGTTGACGGGCTCGTGCCCGTCCATGCCGATGCCATGGCCGAGGCGGTGGGAAAGCCCCGGCGTTTTGTAGCCCGGCCCGTAGCCCTTGCTCTCGTAGAAGGCGCGCACGGCGTCGTCGACCTTGCCGGCTTCGACGCCGACCTGCGCCTTTTCAAGCGCAATTTCCTGCCCGCGCTTCACCGTATTCCAGACGTCGCGTTGCTTCTTGCTCGGCTCGCCGTAGACCCATGTGCGCGAAATATCGGACTGATAGTCGTGCACGGCGCAGCCGCAATCCATGAGGATGACGCCGCCTTCTTTCACCGTCTGGGGCTGGCGCGTGCCGTGCGGATAGGCGCTGGCTTCGTTGAGCAAGACCATAGAAAATTGCGGATCCCCGCCGAGCGCCTTCGTCGCCGCCGACATCATCGCCGACACGTCGCCGGACGGCATGCCGGCTTCTATCTTCGGATGAATATGGGCGTAGGCGGCGATGGTGATGTCGCTGGCGATCTGCATCAGCGCGAGCTCCGCCGGAGACTTCGCCATGCGGCAGCCGCGCGAGATCGGCGCGCCGGAAACGAGATCGAAGGAAGGCGCGGCTTTTGCGATCTCGTCGACAATGAAATGCCGCACCGTCTCCTCGACGCCGACCTTGCCGGATTTCAGCCCGCGATCCTTGAAGATGCCGGCGACCAGGGCGAACGGGCTTTCATGCTCCTGCCACACCCGCACATCGTCGCCGAAAGAAAGGCTTTCCCGCACCGACGGCTCTTCGAAGGCCGGCGTCACCACCGCGAAATCGCCGTCGCGCGGAATGACGATCCCGGTGAAGCGCTCCGAGCGCCACCACCGGACGCCGGTGAAATAGACCATCGCCGAACCGGCTTCGAGGATCAGCGCCGCAAAGCCTTGTTGGCGCATGAGCTCCTGAGCCTTTGCGATGCGCGCTTTGCGTTCCTCCATGGAGATCGGAGTCGCGGCGGCCGCGAGATTGGGAAGCTCGGAGGCGCCCGTAGATGCGAGCGAAGCCATAGGGGCGAGCCCTGTAACGCCGGCCATTTTGAGCAACCCTCTTTTGGTCAGGTTCACCGCCGCCCCCTCTTATCTATTTTATCCGGCTATGCATCAGGCGCTTGTGTCGACCTGCCCGCCCGGCGCGGATTGTTCTTCCGAAGACTGACCATTGCCCGATGGCGCGCCGGTGGACACGACAACCATGGCCGCGCGCAGGACCCGCTCGCCGATAACGAAGCCCGGCTGCGCCACGTCGAGAATATGGCCGGCGGGCGCGTCGCCCGGCGCCTGCGCCACCGCCATATGCAGGTTCGGATCGAACTTTTCGCCTTTCGGATCGATGCGCTTGACCCCGTGACGTTCGAGAACATTGAGCAGCGCCGCATCGGTCATGCGGATGCCGGAGACCAGCGCCGACAGGGTTTCGGGCGAAACGCTCTCGCCTTCCGCCGGGGCCGTGCCCAGCGCCCGCTCGAACGTGTCAGCGACGGAGAGCAGATCGCGCGCAAAGCTGGCGATGGCGTAGCGGCCCGCATCCTGCTTTTCGCGATCGGCGCGGCGGCGGGTGTTTTCAAGCTCGGCGGCGAGGCGCAGCACCTTGTCGTTCAGCGCGGAAAGCTCCTCGCGCAGCGCGTCAACCTCGTCGGCGCCGGGGGCGCCATTATCAGCCTCATCCTCCGGCTGTCCGTTATTCGGCGGGTAGTCGAAATCGCTCATTTTCATCCCTGTTCGTCAAACGCCGCGAGGACGGACGGGGTTCCCTCCTGCCCTCAAGCGGCCGATTCTTCAGAGGCGGATGTACGCGCCTGAAGGCCCCATTTCAACAAGGGTCATTTCAGCATGCGCGAGACGACTTCAGCGGTGTAGTCGACGATCGGGATGACCCTTGCGTAATTAAGCCTGGTCGGCCCGATGACGCCGAGAACGCCGACGATCTTGCGGCTCTGGTCGCGGTAAGGGGCGACGATGACGGACGAGCCGGAGAGCGAAAACAGCCGGTTCTCCGACCCGATATAGATCCTCACCCCCTCGCCCTCGCGCGCCGCATTGAGGAGGTCGATCACCTCCTGCTTGCGCTCGAGATCGTCGAACAGCATGCGCACCCGCTCGAGATCGGCGCCGGCCGCCTCGTCAAGAAGCCGGCCGCGGCCGCGCACGATCAGCGAGGAGCGCTCGCCGCCGGCGACTTCCGCGACGCCGTCCTGCACGAGGCGCGTGGTCAACTCGTCGAGTTCCGCCCGGCGCGAGCGCAGCTCATCGAGGATTTCATCGCGCGTCTCGCGGATCGTCCGCCCACGGAGCCTTGCCGACAGATAGTTGCCAGCCGAGATCAGCGCCGAGGTGGGCAGGCCTTCCGGCGTGTCGATGATGCGGTTCTCGACCCTGCCGTCCTCGAACACCAGCACCACCAGCGCCTGACGCGGCGAGGTGGCGACGAACTCTATATGCCGCAGCGGCGCCTCCTGCTTCGGCGCGACGACGAGGCTCGCGGTCTGGGTGAGTCCGGAGAGCTTCGCCGCCGCCTGCTCAAGAACGCTCGCCCCTTCCTCCTGCGCTTCGCCGGAATCGATGGCGCGGCGCTCCTGTTCGGAGAGGTCGCTCACCTGCATCATGCTGTCGACAAACAAGCGGAGCCCGTACTCGGTCGGCACGCGCCCGGCGGATACGTGCGGCGAATGCAACAGCCCGATGTCTGTGAGATCGGCCATGACGTTGCGCACGGTCGCCGCCGAGACGGCGATGCGCGGGTCCTGACTGAGCGTGCGCGAGCCGACCGGTTCGCCGAGCTTCAGATAGGACTCGACGATTTGCCGGAATATTTCGCGCGAACGCGCGTCGATGTCATTGAGGACGCTCATAGGGTGAGCTTAGCCGCAGTCTCCGTTTGAGCAAAAGCGCGATCTATCTGGGATCGCCAGCGACGAAAACAACCGGATCGCGCAGGTAGCGTCGGACGCCGAGCAGCGCCGCGCGCCCGGCAGGGTCGGCGTAAAAAGCGGTCATCTCGGAGACAGCCCGATCGGCTGTTACATATTCATCCGCTGTCGCCAGCGCGCGCGAGACAATGAGCGCCTGCCGCTGGCCGGCCGACTGAGACGGGTCGGGCGCGACGAGGCTCGCTTCATGCTGGCCGAGATCGAGGCCGAGCAGGATCGGGCGCGCGCAGTCCGGTCCTTGCGCGTCAAGCCATTGCTCGGCGGCGCCGGCGGCGAGTTCGGCGCGCAACCGCGCCCGGCGATCGTTGCGCCCGGCCGGCCCTTCCTGCGAGGCGGCGCCAGCGAGCGCCACCCACGCCTTGCCGCAGAGCAGCGCCTTCACCGATCCGTCCGGATCGGTAAACGGAAACAGTTCGGCGAGTTGGTGTCTCGCCTCCGGAGAAGCGCGCCAGTCGCCGTTGAAAACAAGCGGCTCGGCGTAAATCCAGCGCATCGGCAAGGCCCGCGCGGTCACCTCAGGCGGGGGCGTCTCCGCGACAGGTTCCACCGCTTCCATCGGAACGTCGAGAGGCGCGGGCGGGTCTTCCGCAAGCGGCGCTTCAACAATCTTTTCGATGCGGACCGGTTGCGGCTCAGGCGCCGGCTGGCGCGAAGCGCAGGCGAAAGCCAACCACAACAGACCGAGGCTCACGATGAAAAGCAGCGGCGGCAGCGCTTTCGGAAAACGTCGTCTCGCATAACGGTCTTCTTCTTCGGAGAACGCTCCATAAAACGCGATGACGGATAGCGCTCCCGCAAGGAGGGCGCCCCAGACGGCGAGGAGGCAGAGAAGGGAAGCGCCGTCGAAGCGCATCAGCGCCAGCGAGAAAACGCCGCCGAGATCGCTCCCTCTCATGCCCGCGACGAACGCCATCGCCGCCGCGAGCGCGGCCAGCGCAACAATGGCGACGATAAACGCTCTGACCGGCGTCCGGTTTTCCATCGATGCTTCCCCAAGCCCATAGGCGCGGCAAACGCCCGCGCACAAGCTATCAATTCAGGCGCGACAAACAACCGCCGCGTTTCCCTCGACAGCGCCGCCGCCTGGGTCTAGGGACGGGCCCGCCAACAAACAAGGAAACGCTCATGCGCCCCTCCGGCCGGTCGTTCAACGAGATGCGTCCCGTCACTCTCGAACTCGGCGTCGTCAAACACGCGGAGGGCTCCTGCCTCGTCAAATTCGGCGACACCCATGTGTTGTGCACCGCCTCCTGGGACGAGACCACGCCGCCCTGGCTGCGCGGACAGGGCCGCGGCTGGGTCACCGCCGAATACGGGATGCTGCCGCGCTCCACTCATGACCGGATGAAGCGCGAGGCCAAGGGCGGCCAGTCGGGCCGCACCCAGGAAATTCAGCGCCTGATCGGCCGCTCGCTGCGCGCCGTCGTCGACCTGAAAAAGCTCGGCGAACGCCAGATTCTGATCGACTGCGACGTCATCCAGGCCGATGGCGGCACGCGCACCGCGTCCGTGACCGGGGCATGGGTCGCGCTCGAACAGTGCTGCCGCTGGGCGGTGAAGGACGGGGTCATCAAGGACACCCCCCTCCTCGATACGGTCGCGGCGATCTCGGCCGGCATCGTCAACGGCGCGCCGGCGCTCGATCTCGACTATGTGGAAGACTCGAACGCCCAGACCGACGCCAATTTCGTCATCACCGGCAAGGGCGGCCTCGTCGAGGTGCAGGCGACGGCTGAAGGCGCGCCCTTCAGCGACGAGCAGCTTCAGGCGCTTCTGGCCCTTGCGCGCGCCGGCTGCGCCGATCTCGCAGGCCGCCAGCAGGCTGCGTTCGGCTGACCCCTTCCGTTTTCTTTCGAACCTGACATCGACAATAAAATGCGTGTGAGCGCCGCCGGTTTCGCTTGCCTTGCACCGCACAATATATGCAAATATCAGCAGATATGCATTGATGCATATATGAAATCGAGGAGAAAAATGCGATATTTGTTCGGACCGTCGGACTGGATTAGCAGATGCCTTATGCCTAGCCGGACATTCGTCGCCAAAGAACTCTCGGAAGTCTTCAAACTTCTCTCGCACCCGGACCGCATCAGGCTGGTCGAAGAACTGGGCGCGGGCGAATGCGACGTGAACACGCTGCATGAACGTCTCGATCTCCCGGCGCCGCGCGTCTCGCAGCATCTCGCCGTCTTGAGGGCGTACCGCATCGTCGAAGAACGCCGCGACGGGCGCCATCATTACTATCACTTGACCCAGCCCGAGCTCGCGCGCTGGATCATTGACGGCATGTGTTTTCTCGACGCGCGCCTGCCGGGTACGGAGGGAAGGGACGCGCTCGATGCGGCGCGCCGCCTGTGGGCCCCGGCGCTCAAAGCGCCGCAAACGAATTAACAGGGGCGCGTCATGGTCAACAAGATCGCCGCCGGCGTCGTTCGCTTCCAGCACGACGTCTACACAAAACGCCAGCGTCTTTTTCGCGAACTGGCCTTCGGCCAGTCCCCTGAGGCGCTTTTCATCACCTGCTCCGACAGCCGCATCGATCCCAACCTGATAACGCAGACCGATCCGGGCGAGCTGTTCATCTGCCGCAACGCCGGCAACATCGTCCCGCCCCACTCAAGCCATACCGGCGCGATGACGGCGTCGATCGAATACGCCGTCGGGGCGCTGAAAGTGCCGCACATCATCATCTGCGGCCACACCCATTGCGGCGCGATGTCAGGCGCCCTGCATCCCGAAACGCTCGACAAGCTGCCGCATGTGCGTGAGTGGCTCTCCCACGCGAAGGCCGCAGAGCTTATCGCACGGGAAAGCGGCGAGGGTCTTTCGGAGGAAGCCAAGCTCGATCTTCTCACCAAGGAGAACGTGCTCTTGCAGATGGCGCATATAAAAACCCACCCCTATGTCGCCGCCGCCGTCTCCTCACGAAGAGTGGAGATTCACGGCTGGGTTTATGACATCGCCAGCGGCGAAGTCGTCGCCTTCGATGAGGCCCGGCGCGATTTTATTCCGGTGTCGGAATATTATCGCGACCAGATAAAGAGCAACGACCAGCAAGGCGACGCGCCCAAAATAAGCGTCGTCTGACCCGTTCCGCCCACCCCGACAGCGCGATTTCAAGGAGGACCTGATGCAGGCCCTGCGCACGTATTTTGACTTCAGCAATTTGAGAGGAGACCTTCTCGGCGGCCTCACCGCCGGGGTCGTCGCCCTGCCGCTTGCGCTTGCTTTCGGCGAAGCCTCTGGCGCCGGCCCCATCGCCGGGCTGTGGGGCGCGATCATCGTCGGGTTTTTCGCCGCGCTTTTCGGCGGCACTGGCGCGCAGGTCTCTGGGCCGACCGGCCCCATGGTCGTCGTGTTCGCGGGCCTCTTCGCCTCCCTGTCCGGCGATCCTGCGCTCGTTTTCGCCGCAGTGGTTCTCGCCGGCCTCCTCCAGATCCTGATGGGCGTCCTGAAGCTCGGCCAGTATATCAGACTTGTTCCGTACCCGGTCATTTCCGGCTTCATGAGCGGGATCGGCGTCATCATCATCGCGCTTCAGATCTCGCGCCTGTTCGGCCATGAGCCCGAAGGCGGCGGCACCATTCCCGCGCTGGCGGCGATACCGGCCGCGCTTTCCAACCCGATGCTCTCAGCGGTTTTCGTCGGCGCGGTTTCGCTCGCCGTCGTGTTCGCCTGGCCGAAAAGCTGGGGCAAATGGGTTCCCGGCGCTCTCGCGGCCCTGCTGATCGGCACCGTCGCCAGCCTGTTCGCGCAAGGCGCGCCGGTGATCGGCGATATTCCGACCGGCTTTCCTGACCTGCGCTTGCCGAAGTTTACGGGCGATGCGATGGTTCTGGTGATCGAGGCGGCTGTCATTCTCGCCATACTCGGCGCGATAGACAGCCTCCTGACATCCCTTGTGGCCGACAACATGACGCGCGGCCACCATAAATCCAATCAGGAGCTGATCGGTCAGGGCGTCGGCAATGCTGTCGCCGGCCTGTTTGGGGCGATCCCCGGCGCCGGCGCGACAATGCGCACAGTGGTCAACATCCGCTCTGGCGGGTCGACGCGGCTTTCAGGCATGACCCATGCGCTGTTTCTTCTGACGGTCGTCGTCAGTCTCGCACCGCTCGCGGAGAGAATTCCGCACGCCGTGCTCGCGGGGATTCTCGTCAAGGTGGGCTGGGACATTATCGACTGGAGCTATCTAAAAAGCGCCCATCGCGGCCCGCGCTGGGATCTAGCGCTGATGGCGCTCGTCCTCGCGCTGACTGTGTTCGTCGACCTCATCACCGCGGTCGCCGCCGGCGTCGTCCTCGCCTCGCTCGCCGTCGTCAAGCAGATCGCCGACCTTCAGCTCGAAGCGATCAAGGATGTTTCGCCGCGCGCTGAGAACGAGCAA
>JAVJPA010000169.1:0-14067 GCA_040216495.1 Amphiplicatus sp.
TCTTCCGATCTGTTTCGCCGACGACCAGTGGGATTCGCCGTCGATCGCCGACTGTCTCTATATTTTCGCGCGCAACGCCGATCATGTGAAGGAGGCGTTTCTAGGCTCGCCGCTCGTTTCGTGGATCGATTACGTCAAGCACCTGTTCAACAACAACACGAAGGCAGGCTCGCAGCGGAACATCCATTATCATTACGATCTCGGGAACGCTTTCTACGAAAAATGGCTCGACCCGACGATGACCTATTCCTCCGCGCGTTACCCCTCCCCGACCGCGGATCTCGCTGACGCCCAGACAAACAAGTATCGCACGCTCGCGCAGACGATGGATCTGCGCCCCGGCGAACGCGTCCTTGAGGTCGGATCGGGCTGGGGCGGTTTCGCTGAGTTCGCCGCGAAGGATGTCGGCGCGCAGGTTACAGGCGTCACCATTTCGAAAGAGCAGTTCGATTACGCCTGCGCGCGCATCCAGCGCGAAGGGCTCGGCGAGAAGGTCAAATTCGAACTCCGCGACTATCGCGATGTAGACGGACAATTCGACAAAATCGCCTCCATCGAAATGTTCGAGGCGGTGGGCGAAAAATACTGGCCGACCTATTTCAGCAAGCTGCGAGACGCTTTGAAACCCGGCGGCGTCGCGGGCTTGCAAATCATCACCATCGCCGACCGCTTTTTCGACACCTACCGCCGCTCTGCGGATTTCATCCAGCGCTATGTGTTTCCGGGCGGGATGCTGCCGAGCCCTTCGGCGCTGAAAGGCCAGATCGAACAGGCGGGCCTGTTATGGCGGGGCGCGTCTTCCTTCGGCGAGGACTACGCCAAGACGCTCAACGAATGGCACAAGCGCTTCCTTGCCGCGTGGGAGGACATTCGTCCGATGGGCTTCGACGATCGTTTCCACAAGCTGTGGCGCTTCTACCTCGGCTATTGCGAAGCCGGGTTCCGGGCGGGAACGACGGACGTGTGCCAGGTGTCGGCGGCGAAGGCCTGAATCATCGCCTTGAATATCGCTCGTTCGGACCGGAGCGAATCCTGTTCACGAAGCCCATCTTTAGCGGGACTACGCACGTGGATAGGTGCGCTGCGCTATCTCGCCCCGCTATCCTGTTTTTTACTGCGGTCTTATGCAATTGCCCGGCGACCCGACTTGCGGATCATCGGCGCCCGCGCTTTATCAGCGGGAACGATCTGACGTCGTCCGAGACCGGAGAGCCTGATGCAGTTTTTTAACGACACACTTGCCGCGATCGGCAACACGCCGCTGATCAAGCTTAAACGCGCCTCGCAGGAGACCGGCTGCACCATTCTCGGCAAGGCGGAGTTTCTCAATCCTGGCCAGTCCGTGAAAGACCGCGCCGCGCTCGGCATCATCCGCGACGCCGAACGGCGCGGCGCGCTGAAGCCGGGCGGCACGATTGTCGAGGGAACGGCGGGCAATACCGGCATCGGCCTCGCGCTGGTGGGGGCAATTCTCGGCTACAAGGTGAAGATCGTCTTCCCGCGCACCCAGAGCCAGGAGAAAAAAGACGCGATCCGGCTTCTCGGGGCCGAGCTTATCGAAGTCGACGCGGTTCCGTACGCCGATCCGAAAAATTACGTGCGCTATTCCGGCAGCCTCGCTGAAGAGCTGGCGAAGACCGAGCCGAACGGCGTTCTGTGGGCGAACCAGTTCGACAACACGGCGAACCGCGATACGCACTACCGCACGACGGGCGTGGAGATCTGGGAGCAGACAGAGGGCAAGGTCGACGGCTTTTCCTGCGCCGTCGGCTCAGGCGGCACGCTCGCCGGCGTCACGATGGCGCTGAAGGAGCGCAACAAGAATGTGCGCAGCGCCCTCGCCGATCCGATGGGGGCCAAGCTCTATACGTGGGTGAAGAACGGGACGCTGGAAACGGAAGGCTCGTCGATCACCGAAGGCATCGGTCAGGGCCGCGTCACCGCCAATGTCGAAGGCATGACCTTTGACGACGCCTACCGGATCGACGACCGGGAGGCGCTGCCGATCCTTTTCCGGCTGGTGGAGGAGGAAGGCCTCTGCCTCGGCGGCTCCTCGGGAATCAATATCGCAGGCGCAATAAGACTGGCGAAAGACCTTGGCCCCGGACACACGGTGGTGACCATTCTCTGCGATTACGGCAATCGCTACGCCTCGAAACTTTACAATCCTGAATTCTTGCGCTCGAAAGACTTGCCAGTCCCGCCCTGGATGGGCTGACATCGGGTTTGTGACCGACCTGCCTGTCCCGATTGTCGAGACGGACTGGCTCGCCGCCAATCTTGGCGCAAGCGGGCTGATCGTCATCGACGGTTCATGGCGCATGCCGGGCGCCGGCTTTGCGCGCGAGGATTACGACCGGCGGCATATTCCGGGCGCGGTGTTTTTCGACATCGACCATATCGTCGACCGAACCTCGAAACTGCCGCACATGCTGCCCTCGCCCGTCGAATTTGAGCGGTTCATGAGCGAATGCGGCGTCGGCTCGCATGCGCAAATCGTCGTTTATGACGACGCCGGACTATTCTCCGCGGCGCGCGTCTGGTGGACGTTCCGCGCCATGGGGCATGAGGCGGTGTCGGTCCTGAACGGCGGATTGCCGAAATGGATGGCCGAGGGACGCGCCGTCGACGCCGAGCCGGTGAAACGCCACCCCTCGACTTTTTGCGCCGCGTTTCGTCCCGAGCTTGTACGGAGCGCGGAGGCCGTGCGGCGCAGCATCGAAACGGCGGACGCGCTGATCCTTGACGCGCGGCCTCGAGGACGCTTCGAAGGGCGCGATGCGGAGCCGAGAGCGGGCTTGAGAAGCGGCCACATGCCGGGCGCGGCGTGTCTTCCCCATAGCGAGCTTGTCGCCGACGGCGCGCTCAAACCAGTCGAGGAGCTTGAGGCGATCTTCGCCGCGCGCGGACTGGCCGGTGATGCGCCGGTTATCGCCACCTGCGGCTCCGGCGTCAGCGCCGCCGTGCTGGCGCTCGCCCTCGACAGGCTTGGGCGCAAGGGCGCGGCAGTCTATGACGGCTCATGGACCGAATGGGGGGACGCGGCCAACGATCCTGCGCTTTTCCCTGTCGCAACCGGAGCCTAAACGTTGGGACGGCGGATTGACGTCACGATCACTTACCTTGAGCAGCGCGCGCGGCCCGTGCTGGCGACGCCGGCGCGCCCCCCGCTGAAGGTCGCGATCCTCCGCGCCGAACGTCCCCCCGTGCATTTCTATCGCTATCTCTACGCCCTTGTCGGCGACCCTTATAAATGGGTCAGCCGCAAGAAGCTCTCAGACGCCGAGCTGGAAACGATCATTCACGACCCGTCGGTCTATCTGTATGTCCTGTATGTGGGCGGCGTCCCCGGCGGCATGGCGGAGGTCGATGCGCGCGCTGACGGCATAGCGGAGATCAAGTTTTTCGGCCTCGCATCCGACTTCATCGGCGTCGGGCTCGGGCGCTATTTTCTGACCAATGTCATCGATCTCGCCTGGGCGCTGTCGCCTAAATCGGTCCGTCTGGAGACCTGCACGCTGGATCACCCTGCCGCCCTCCCTCTATACCAGAAGTTCGGATTCACGGTGTTCGACCAGCGCAAGGGACAGGTCGAGCTCCTCGACGGTTAGACTGAAAGCACGCATGAAAGACGAGACCAAACTGATCGCCGCCGGCAGGCCCCACCGGCGCCCCGCTCACCCGGTCAACCATCCGGTCGAGCGCGCCTCGACGTTCCTGTTTCCAACCTACGACGACTTTCTCGACGGCGGCAAAAGCATCGTCTACGGCCGGCTCGGCACGACAAACCACCGGGCGCTTGAAGAAGCGGTGACGCTGCTCGAAAGCGGTTTCGAAACGCGGGTCGCGCCGTCAGGGCTCGCCGCCGTCAACGCTTCGATCCTCGCCTTCTGCGAAGCTGGCGACACGGTTCTCGTCACCGACGCCGTTTACGATCCGGTGCGAAAGTTCTGCGACCGCTTCCTCAAGCGCTTCGGCGTCGAGACGATCTATTACGATCCGATGATCGGCGAGGCCATTGAAAGCCTCGTCACGGAACGGACGAAAGTCATCGTGGCGGAATCGCCGGGCTCGCTCACCTTCGAAGTGCAGGACCTTCCGGCCCTCGCCCGCATCGCGAAGAAAACCGGCGCAAAGCTCGTCGTCGACAACACCTGGTCGGGCGGCTTTTACCTGAAGCCGATCGCGCTCGGCGCATCGGTGAGCGTGCAGTCCGGCACGAAATATCTCGCCGGCCATGCGGACTGCCTGATCGGCACGATCACCAGCGCCGATGAAGCGACGGCGAAACCGATCTTCAACGCCTTGCTCCAGCTCGGCTCGAACGTCTCGGCCGACGACGCCTACGTGACTCTGCGCGGGATGCGCACGCTGGCCGCCCGCATGCCCGTTCACCAGCAAAACGCCCTGACCCTCGCCAAGTGGCTCGCCAGGCGGCCGGAAGTCGAAACCGTCCTTCACCCGGCGCTCAAGACTTGCCCCGGCCACGCCCTGTGGAAGCGCGATTTCACAGGCGCTTCCGGGCTTTTCGGCCTGATCCTGACGCCTGTTTCCCCGCAGGCGCTCAAAGCGTTTTTCAACGCGCTGAAACTGTTCGGCATGGGCTATTCCTACGGCGGATTTGAAAGCCTGTGCATTCATGTGCATCCTGACCGTTGCCGCACGGCGGAGCCGTGGCAGGAGGAAGGCCCGGTGCTTCGGCTGCACGCTGGCCTTGAAAATAGCGACGATCTCATCGCCGATCTCGAACGCGCGTTTGCGGCGATGGGAGCGGTGAAGGTTTGAAATGGCGGGAGCGGGTCACATGGTGCGAGTGCTGACGATAGGCGCGCTGTTCTTCGCCGCCGGATGCAAGACGCTGACTGGCGGCGTCCCTTCCTCCACGATCACGCTGATCAACAGCGACCCCGCCGGCGCGGAAGTCACCATCGAGGGCTTCGGCGATTGCGAAACCCCTTGCCGCGTCGAAATCGACAAACCCCGCACGGTGAAGGTCGCCAAGGCAGGCTACCTCGCCCAGACGTTCCAGATCACGCCCGACAAGAAGCGCGTCGATGTGAAGCTTGAGCTTGCGGCGCCGACAAAAGATGTCGATTCGAGCGAGCTGCCGGAGCTTTGAAGTCGCCGGACTTCCTGAAGTGAAAATGGCGACCCCGGCAGGATTCGAACCTGCGACCATTCGCTTAGAAGGCGAGCGCTCTATCCAGCTGAGCTACGGGGTCGATCCGGCGCGCGGATGAATCTAGTGCGTCCACGGTTTGCGGCGGCGGTACGCGAAATTGTCCGAATAGGCTTTCGGGACCGGCGTCGCCGTTCTCGTCTCTTCGACCTGATACGGGATCGACTGGCGTTCGGCGTAGGCGATCGCCGCTTCTTTCGAGTCGAAACATAGTCTGACCTGACCGGCCTGCGTGTCGGAGCCGCTGATCCAGCCCATCAGCGGATCGATGCGGCGCGCGGCTTCAGCCTCGAATTCGAGATGCCATTGATGCGTGTTCGCCCTGCCCGACTGCATGGCGGTTTTCGCCGGCTGAAAAATCCGCGCAAGCATGGCGCCGAACTCCCTCAATCCTTATCACGCGCATTCGCTGTGCGATGGTCGGAGCGGCAGGATTCGAACCTGCGGCCCTCTGGTCCCAAACCAGATGCGCTACCAGACTGCGCCACGCTCCGTTCATCGCCTGCGAGCAGCGGTGATGTCGGCGAAACCGGCGCCGATGTAAAGGGTTGAAGGGGCGGCTTTAAGCCCGGCGAAGCCCGATCCGGCCTAGTTCTCGGGGTCGGGCCGGACGTCGATCGCGAGCAGGCCCTTGGAGCCGGAGGCGAAGGACACTTGCAGCCGCTGGCCCTGCATCAGCTCGCCCATGCCGCAGCGCCGGAGCGTCTCCATATGGATGAAGATGTCCTCGGTGTCCTCGCCCCGCGTCACGAAGCCGAAGCCCTTGGCTCGGTTGAACCACTTCACGCTGGCGCGGACGAAGTCCCCGGCCGGCGTGTGGCTCGTCATCGGGACGGCGGCTGTCGCAGTGCTTTCATCAATGCTGATTAGTCTCAGCGCCTGAAGGCCTTTCGGGCGGCGCACGACCTCGCACTCCACCGTCGCGCCCTCGCGCGCCGTAGAGCGTCCCGCCTCGCGGAGGCAGGAGGAATGAATGAGAATATCTCCTTCCCCGGAGGAGGAGATGATGAACCCGTAGCCTTTGGTCGGGTCGAACCACTTGATGACGCCAACCAGCGTGAACGTGGTTTCGCCCTCGCCGCCTGCGGCGTCGCCCGCCTCATCAATCAGCTCAGCCATACAAACGGCTACCCCCAGCCCGCAGTCAGGATAAGGCTCCGACCGCGCCGAATCTGTCGAGTCGAATTAATTTACTATAACCCGCCAACGCCCAAACGCCACGTCCCCGGCGCAAACAACGCACGAAATTGGCTAAGTCGTCTCGTCTTTTCTCCACAGGGTTGCAACGCAACACAGAAAGGCCGCACCGGAGAGCCCTGATCCGGTCCGTTCCCTAGTCTACGCAGAAGCGCTCGATTCGAGGTCGGAGAGAAACTTCGAGATCAGCAGCAGGAAAACATCGAAGTCGGATTCGATATTCTGCAGCGACACGCCTCCGGCGGAATTGCGGTCCATCTGCAGCGCGACATCCCCGTCGCGGTCCACATAGGCCCGGCCGAATTTCACTTCGCTGTTGAATTTGCTCAGGAATTCGTGCCCGATCTGGTTGATCGACACGCCTGCGAGATAGGTGATGTAGGAGACGTCCCCGTCCGCCCCGTCGACGCCGACAAGAACCACCTGTTGGCCGACCACGACCGCCAGCATGTTCGCCTGGAAGTCCTGCACGTCGTAGCCGTTGGAGGACAGGACATCGGCGATCTCCGCCTTGCTCAGCGGCGGCTTGGCGCTGGCTCCGGCCATCGGCGATACGCACAGCGCCATGGCGGCGATCGCGCCCACTAAGAGTTTCATCAGCCCCTCCACCCCGACACAAGTCGTTAACAATAGCTTAATACAGTCGAAACCGGCGGCAAAATCAATCGCGCCGGGCGTTTTCCGATCAAGCGGAATCCGGTCGCCTGTGCGCGCAGGCGCACGCACCTTGCTCGAGGCGAATTGGCGCGCCTTGCGGAAGAATTTCCGGATGCAGGGTGGATGGTAGGCCCTAGGGGAGTCGAACCCCTCTTTTCAGGTTGAAAACCTGACGTCCTAACCGATAGACGAAGGGCCCACATCGGTAACGCCGTTGCGGCGAGGGCGCTGTATAGGCGAGGACTATCGCGAAATGCAAGCCTTCGCCGGGGGCTATCCGCCAACGCGTCTTTTCCGCCCGGAAACGCTCCGGAAAAGCCGCTCATTCCGCCCGCCCCGCATCGATAATCTGGAACTGCCCGGCGTCGCCGCCGCGCCAGTCGTCGGCGCGGATTTTGCCAGCTACATGAACGCGGCCGCGCCCGGCGAAGAACGCCGCGAGGCCGTTTTCTTCCGCCCTGAAGGCGATGGCGCGCACGCTCTCGCCGGTCGATCCCTGAAGCGTCAGCGAGAGGTGTCCCTTTCCGACGGTCTTCATGGCGCCGACGCGCATGTCGGCGAGCGCGAAGACCGGCTCGGGATTGCCGGGACCGAACGGCCCGGCGCGGTCCACCATGTCGGCGAAGGGCTTCGAGACGGCGCTCGGCGCGACCAGCGCGTCAATGTCGAGGGTCTGGTTTTCGCGCGCGGCCTTTACGCCGGCGGCGAGGCGTTCGCCTACAAACTTCGTAAACGGATCAAGCTCTCCTCGTGCGACGGTGAGGCCCGCCGCCATCGCATGACCGCCGCCGGCGATGAGCAATCCTTCCGTCTTCGCCGCGCGGATCGCTTCTCCAAGGTCGACGCCCGATAATGAGCGCCCCGATCCCTTGCCGGTCTCGCCGTCGAACCCGATGACGATGGCTGGATGGCCGAACTTTTCCTTCAGGCGCCCGGCGACGATGCCGATGACGCCCGGATGCCAGCCCTCGTCCGCCGCGACGATGACGCTGTTTTCCGCAAACCCGCGCGTTTCGACCTGCCGGATCGCCGCGTCCAGCACGGCGGCTTCGATCTCCTGCCGCTCGGCGTTCATCAGGTGCAGGCGTTCCGCAAGCTCCTCGCGTTTGCCCGCATCGTCCGTCGTCAGAAGATCGAGCGCGAGACGAGCATGACCGATGCGTCCCGACGCGTTGATGCGCGGACCGAGCAGGAAGCCGAGATGATAAGTGGTCGGCGGGCCTTTTACTCCTGCGCGCCTGCCGAGCGCGGCGAGGCCGGGGTTCGAGCCCTTTCCGAGCATCTTCAGCCCTTGAGCGACGATGACGCGCGTCAGGCCCGTGATCGGCATCACGTCGCAGACGAGCCCGAGCGCCGCGAGATCGAGAAGCTCGAGAAGGTTCGGTTCGGCGCGCTCCGTGAAATACCCCCCCTCGCGCAGGCGCCGGTTGAGCGCCGCGACGGTCATGAAGGCGACGCCGGCGGCGGAAAGGTTGGTCAGCCCCGAAACATCGTCGAGCCGGTTCGGATTGACGACCGCGTGGGCGCCGGCGGGCGGCGGTCCGTCCATCTGGTGATGGTCGAGGACGACGATCTCCATCCCTTCGCCCGCCGCCTGTTCGATCACCGTATGCGCGGCGGCGCCGCAGTCGACGGTGACGATGACTTTCGCGCCGCCTTTCGTCAGCTCACGGAAGGCTTCGACGGAAGGCCCGTAGCCTTCGAGGATGCGGTCGGGGAGATAGACCGAGAGCGCCGCGCCCAGCGCCTTGAAATAGAGCTTGAGGATCGCGGCGGCGGTGGTCCCGTCCACATCGTAGTCGCCGAAGACGCCGACCTGCTCGCCGCCGATCACGGCGCGCGCGAGCCGGGCCGCCGCCTTCTCCATGTCCTGCAAGACGAAAGGGTCCGGCATCTGGTCGCGCAAGGACGGGTTGAGATAGGCGAGCGCCGTCTCAGCCCTGATGCCGCGCTCGGCCAGCACCCGGCCGATGACCAGCTCGACGCCGGCCTTCTGCGAGATCGCCAGCGCCTCGCGCGGGTCCGCCTCGATCAGCCGCCAGCGCTTGCCGGAAGCGGTCTCGCCCATGGGCGGGAGGGCGAGCGCTTCGGACGGCGCATCGAACTGTCGGAAGGGGACGGAGTTCATGGGCCTACCCTGCCCCCGATTCGCGCGGCGGGACAGGACCCGGGTTTTCCCCAGACGGGCGCGCGGGAATCGCGCGAAACAACCGCTCTCGCGAGTCGGCTCTTTCCCGCCCTTCCTGGGGCGCAGCCCGCTTTCGCGCGGAACGCCCGCCCGGAAAACATCCGTTTCGCGCGGCCGGGGAATTCCGGAACGCGGCGATGCGCGCGAAAAATGCGCCCGCCATTTTTTCACGGGCTCCAGCCCGATATTCCGGATTTGGCGCCGCAGCAAAGACCGGACTCTTCCGGAACCCGCCTCGCCCGCTCCTGACTGAAACCGCTGCAATAATCACAACAAACATCCTCTCCGGGGACGGCGGAGTCCGCCCCGTGATGTGAATCTAAGAGCGCCCAAAGGGACGGGGATAAGTTTGCACGCAGAAAATGAGCAGCGCGGCCGGGTCTGTCTGCGCCTGTCGCGTTCTTGATTTGGCGAGCGGCGATTTTCCCTTAAACAGGCGCCCGGGCGCCGTCTGCTCTCGAAAGCAGGGCTGGAGACTCATCGGTTTCGCTTCATCAGGGAAAGAGCAGATGTCCAGAAAGAGATTGCTGTCAGCCGCAACCATAGCGGCTGGATTCGTTGCATGCGCCGGCGCCTATGCCGCTGACACAGCCGCGCTGATCGACCAGTCGGAGCAACGCCTCCTTGCGGCTGAATTCGATGCGGCGGACTCTCTTCTCTCCGGCGCTCTGGCGACAACGACTGATGACAGCGAAAAACTTTCCCTGTTGCTGCAACGGCTGCGCGTCGGACAGGCGGCGCAGCTTTCGGGCGCCGCCCTCGCCGAGCAGGAGCCCATCATCGCCGCCGCCGAAAGTCTCGCCGCGTCGGGCGACGATCCCGAGCTTGCGGCGCTTGCGAAACTCCGCGCGACGACCTCGCGCTATTTCGCCATGCTTGCGACGGCCAAGGAGACCAGCGATCTCGCCCCCGCCGCGGAACTCGTCGACGCCTTTCAGCAGGCCGCAGACAATCTCATCGCGCCCTGCCCGCGCGCCAACGCGCTCTTTTTCGCGGCGCTGATCCCGCAGGTGCTCGGCGAGGTGCGCCAGTCGAAAGTTCCGCTTGAGGATGCTCGCACGCTCGCATCGCAGGACGATTGTCTCGAAGAGCTCGCCTATATCGACCGCCACCTCGCCGCCGTCGCGGAAGAAGAAGGCGACCTCAAGAAAGCCCGCGCGCTAAACGCCAGCAGCGTCCAGCTTCGCCGCGAAATGGGCAATCAGGTCTTCCTCCCCTACGCACTGGTTTATCAGGGCGACCTCGACGCAAAGGCCGGCGACATGGCGAGCGCGGAGAAGAATTTAGGCGAGGCGCTGGAGATCGCGACGGCGCGCGCGCTGCCCTCGCAACGCGGCGCGGCGTGCAGGACGGCGGAGGGGCATGGGGTTGCGTTGGCGGGGTGCCAATAGCATGGCGGCACGCGTCGCTGGTCGATGGAAGCAGTCGGACACATCACTGATTTTTTATCAGGTTGATAACACCTTCAATTGTTCCGTGCGGGTCGCCGTATGTTTCAAGAATTCTTTGCAATGGTTCGAGGAGTTCGGGCGCCAACAACTCCGCCGCCGCTTCTATGGCGAGGGGACTGGGATTGTCCGGTTCCGCTTCTAATTCGCGAACCAATATTGGGATGACATTTCGGATTTTCCTTCGCGCCAACCCTAGAATGGCCTCATTTCTCGTCTCTTCGTCGGTGTCGTTTATGCGCGCAAAAAGTGCTCCTCGAATTTCGTTCGTATTGTTGTGGCATTGAGTTCCCAGGCCAAAGGTAGCCCAATTTCTCACGTCCCGATCCTGATCGGCGCTCAGTTTAACTAGAGCACGTCTTGCTTTCGGCGAGTCCAGAAGACCAAGGCAACTCGCCATCGAAAATCGAATTAAATCAGATGAATGATCAGCCAAATTAACATTCGACAAAATTATTTCAGACGCACGCATATGGCCCAGCGCCACTAAGGCCGCTTGCACAACCTTTTCGTTAGGGTCTTTAAGCAGAGGCGACAACAAAGGCGCAATTTTTTCACAGAGCGGCAGTTCGCCATTTCGCCAACCCAATTGCCCTAAAATATCGGCTGCAAGCTCTCTTTCGATCGCGTCTCCGCTGCTGCACATAGTTGCGCAACGATTTAGAACATGAACGCTACCCGACTTATGCAGAGAGCGAATTATTTCCCATTGCCGATCTTCATTTCCGCCTGCACGCCTCAGCGCCATCACTGTTTCGATTGCTTCAACTTCTATTGTTTTCTGCTTTTTGGGGCTCATTATTATCCACCTGCGTGATTGGTGGGTCGCCAAGGAATCGAACCTCTTGCCGTCACCACCCCACTTGTTGATAAACGGCACGGCGTTTACAGCGCCGCGTGGGGGCAGCGACCCAGTTTTTAGCTGTGAGTGAGGAATAGGCGCGCGAACAGCGCGAGCTGCCCTGAAGAGGGCAGCAGCCAGGGGCTACGAATAATAGTATATGAGCCTAGTGAAAATCATGTTGATCGACTACGGCTCAGAGCAACATATGTCAAGCGTCTGCTCTTTGAACGGATATTAATGGATTCCGTAGGAGTTCTATTGCAGGCAGCAGGCGACGACATCTTAATCGTCACGGGTCGAATATTTTTGAAGCTTGGCGCGTCCACGCCCTACTCCGCCGCCACCGTCTCCTTCGCCCCCGCCGCGATAAAACCGCCCGACTGCCGCGCCCACAAATCCGCCTAAAGCCCGCCCGTCTTGATAAGCCCGGCGCGCGCGCCCTCTTCGACGATGCGGCCTTCGTCTAGGACGACGAGGCGATCCATGGCGGCGATGGTGGAAAGGCGGTGAGCCTGACGGCTTCGCCTTCCATCAGCGCAAAGAGGTTTTCTTAGCGGCTTCGATCTCCGATGGAATATACTAAGCATATTCAATAAGTTATCCAGATATTCTGACCGCAGCGAAAGAGCGGCTTTCGGCATCAGGGCGCGTGCGTTATCGTCTGCTGGCTAAGTGAGCAGCTTGGGGGAGCTAGCAATGAGGACGAACCGCCTATTGCTTGTCTGCGTCGCCGCAGTCATCGCCATCGTTTTCGGCTGGTGGATCGCTTCACCGCACCTGACCGCAAACGCCTTTGAAAAAGCGCTGGAAAAAAGAGACGCCGACGCGATCATCGGGTTCTTCGAGTTCGATGCGTTAAGGGCCAACTTGCGCAAGGAAGTTGAAGACGGCCTTCCGCCCGAGTGCCGCGAAGAAGGCCGATGCCGCGTTCAGAAATGGCTGAGCGCGAAAGCCGTCAATCTCTTCGCAAGCGAGCAATCGTTCAGGAAGCTTTTCTCGACCGCCAACTGGTTCGGGGAAATATTCGGGACCGAAGGCGGCGCCTCAAGCAGTGGAGGCGCGGACATCGACTACCGGGTGTATCGAACGGGGTTGAACACTTTCGTGCTCGGCGAGAAAGACGACCGTTCGGGATTCGGATTCACGCGCCGCGGCCTCGCATGGAAAGTCACGCACTTTCAGGATGCGGACGAAAACTGAAGTCGCCGCCGCCTGAGAAAGCCTACTCCGCCGCCACTGTCTCCTTCGCGCCCGCCGCGATAAACCCGCCCGACTGGCGCGCCCACAAATCCGCATAGAGCCCGCCCGCCTTGATGAGTTCGCCGTGCGCGCCCTCCTCGACGATGCGGCCTTCGTCGAGGACGACGAGTCGGTCCATCGCGGCGATGGTGGAGAGGCGGTGGGCGATGGCGATGACGGTTTTGCCTTCCATCAGGGCGAAGAGGTTTTCCTGAATGGCGGCTTCGATCTCGCTGTCGAGCGCCGAGGTCGCCTCGTCGAGGACGAGGATCGGGGCGTTCTTCAGGAAGATGCGCGCGATGGCGATGCGCTGGCGCTGGCCGCCGGAGAGCTTGACGCCGCGCTCGCCCACATGGGCGTCGAGTCCCTTGCGGCCCTTCTGGTCTTCCAGCACATCGATGAACGAAAGCGCATTGGCGCGGCGGGCGGCGTCGAGAATCTCCGCGTCGCTCGCTTCGGGGCGCCCGTAGGCGATGTTGTCGCGGATCGAGCGGTGGAGAAGCGACGTGTCCTGCGTGACGACGCCGATCTGCGAACGAAGCGAGTCCTGCGTCACCTTCGAAACGTCGCGGCCGTCAATCGTGATGCGCCCGGCCTCCACATCGTAGAAGCGCAGCAGCAGGTTGGTGAGCGTCGTCTTGCCGGCGCCGGAACGTCCGACGAGACCGATCTTCTCGCCCGGCGCGATCCTCAGCGAGAGATCGTCGATGACGCCGCTCTCCTTGCCGTAGTGGAAGCGCACGCCCTCGAAGGCGATGGCGCCGTCCGGGCGCGGCAACGCCTCGGCGTCCGGCGCGTCGACAATGTCCTGCTGCTTCGCCAGCATCGCCATGCCGTCATGGACGACGCCGATATTCTCGAACAGCGCAGAAACCTCCCACATGATCCATTGCGACATGCCGTTGAGGCGGAGCGCAAGGCCGATGCCGACCGCGATGGCGCCGACCGAGATCAGTTCGCCAAGCCAGAGGTTGATCGACAACGCCGCGATCATGAACACGACCAGCGAGTTGTTGAGATAGATCAGCCACTGGAATTGGGTAACCAAACGCATCTGCGGATGCACGGTCTGGAGAAATCCGTCCATGCTCTCGCGCGCGTAAGCCTCCTCCCGGCCCGCATGGGCGAAGAGTTTCACGGTCGAGATGTTAGTGTAACTGTCGACGACGCGGCCGGTCATGATCGAGCGCGCGTCCGCCTGCTTTTCGGAAATGGCGCGCAGGCGCGGAATGAAATTGCTGACGATCGTTATGTAAATGACAATCCATACGCCCAGCGGCAGCGCGAGGCGCCAGTCCGCGGCGGCGACCATGGC
>JAVJPA010000170.1:0-7052 GCA_040216495.1 Amphiplicatus sp.
AATCAGGATAGAGTGGCTAAGTGAGGAAGAGGAAGGTTACTCATTGTTACCCGAGTAGGCATTTGGGTTGGAAGCGCCTTCCTTATGCTGCGTTACTTTCAGCTTTCTTTTCCGACCGTTTCGAGGCGATGCATTTCAGCAGATGCCCCAGCACGGCGGGATCGCCCTCGACTTTCGAACGGGCGCGGATCTCGGCCGCATCGATCTTCCGCTTGAGGCCGAGATAGGCGGTTTCGGAATCGAGTTCGACTTTAGCCATCGCCGGAGCGTCGGCGCCGCGGCGGACGGTCATCTCGCCCTTCATATAGTAAATCGTGTACGGACGGCTGTCGACGACAAGCTGCGCCACATAGCTCATCTCAGGATCGCGCTGGAACTCGGCGTACATTTCAACGCCGAGTGCGACTGAGTCCGGCTTGTCCACATGGTCGAACATGGTCTGGCGAACCTGCGGGTTATCGACGGTCGCCGCCATGAAGCGGACTGACCAGCGCATCATCGCGCGCACGGTGGGGCGCAGATGCTCGCCCAGGTCGGTCAGGCGGTACTGCGAGCGCTTGCCGTCGGGGGCTTCGCTGGTGATGAGGCCCGTTTCTTCAAGTTCCTTGAGGCGTTTGGACAGGAGGCTGCCCCCAATGCCCTTCAGGCTGTTCTGGAGCTCCACAAAGCCGCGGGGGCCGAGCAAGAGGTCGCGCACGATCAGCAGGGTCCAGCGCTCGCCGAGATTGTCGAGCGCATAGGCCAGCATGCAGCCCTGATTATAGGTCCTCGCCAAGCGCGTTCCTTTCTTCCTTCACCCTAACCTAGCCCATTTCGGGCAAATAGCCGCCTCAAGGGGGCGTTCTATGTAGGATTTTTGACAGTCAGACCATAAAAAATGACTTGAAGCTATATAAAAATAAAGTGTATCATCAACTATCGAAACAGCCACATAACGCCTACAGGAGAGATAAGATGTCACCCAAAATCGCAATTCTCGCAGCTATCGGCGCGCTTGCTGCGGCTCCGGCCTTCGCCGCCGGTCAATGGGACGCAGCCAAGGCGGTTTGCGCCGACGCCATCGCCACGGAAGCGGGCGTTGACGCCGCCGGTCACGATGCGACTCTCGACAAGGCACGCGACGGCGCCACCAAGCGCCTGACGGTCAGCCTTTCCGCCAAAGACGGGTCGGGCGCGAAAATCACTGGCGAATGCAAGATGCGCGGCGGCGAAGTAAAGTCAGTCGAACTCGACGCCTAAACGAGACCTAGCGCTGCGGGAGATTGCTCTCGAGCACCCCCTTAAGACGCGGCGGGAACAGGCTCGCCTTCCTCGGCCTCTTCCTGCGCAATCTCGAATACCGTCGGCGCGGCGCTCTTCGGCACTGGTACGAAGGGCGCCTTTTTTTCGTCCGGCGCCGGCGCGCGCATCAGGATGCGGTAGAGGCAAACGGCGGCGAGAAGCACATACACCGAGCCTATATAGTCGAAAAGGCTCGAAGGGCCGGCGATCGAGATGATGACGCCCCCCATCGCCGCGCCGACGACCGAGCCGCAGCCGTGCAACAACAGCAATCCGCCATTGGTGGCGACGGCGCTATCCGGTTCGGAAAGATCGTTGGCGTGGGCGGCTGACAGTCCGAACATCGGAATAATGAACGCGCCGACAAGCCCGCCAAACAAAAGCATGAGCGTCGTCGATGACGCGCCGAACTGCGCGAGCGCGAACGCGCAGAGAGCGCCGGCGAGACTTGAGCCGACCATGACCTTGCGCCGGTCGACACGGTCTGACAGCCAGCCCAAAGGCCATTGCAGCAAGGCTGCGCCAATGATCGCCGCGCTCATGAACGCCGCGATGGTTCCGGAATCGTGGCCTAGGCGCTGGGCGTAAACCGGCCCCATCGCCCAGAAGGCGGCGTTCGCGAGCGCGCCCATGGGCGCTGCGATGGCGGCGGCCGGAGAGACGGCGTAGAGGCGCGGAATGTCGAGCTTCGCCGTCTGGATGGGCTTGGGCGCGGGGCTGCGGGTCAACGCGACGGGTACGAGCGCGAGGGAAATCAGGATCGAGATCAGCGCGAACAGTTCAAAGCTCGCCGGGTTGGCGATGACAAGCAACGCATTGCCCACCGTCAGCGCGAGCAGGTCGACAATGCGGTAGACGGACAAAATGCGCCCCCGCGTCGAATTCGTTGCGCGTTCGTTGATCCAGCTTTCGATAATCATGAACAGGCCCGCGAAGCAGAAGCCTGTGATCGCCCGCAGGACCGACCACACTGTGACATCGACGATGATCGAGTGGGCGAGGGCGCTCGCAGAAGCGACCGAAGCGAGGGCGACGAAGGTTCGGATATGGCCGACTGACTTGATGAAGGACGGATTGATGCGGCAGCCGAGCACGAAGCCGGCGAAATACGCTGACATCTGCATGCCGATCAGAGCGGTCGGAAAGCCTTCGATATTGGCGCGCACTGAAATCAGCGTCGATTGAAGCCCGTTCCCGGTCAGCAGGATCGCCGCCGCAAGGAGAAGGGCGGAGATGGCGGCGACGGCTTGGAGCATCGGGGAAAGCTTTCGGGGGACGCTTGAGAATCAGCGGTCCGTAACGCCGCCGCTTAAGGCCGGGCGGGCCAGCCCGCAAGTGACAGATTGTTCCGATTCGCTCCAGCGAACCGCCCTATCGGGCGCGACCTCAAGCTTTGCCGCTTTGCGCGGGCGGTGTTACACCCCCGGTCCGGGCGGACGTGGCGGAACTGGTAGACGCAACGGACTTAAAATCCGTCGGCCGCAAGGCCATGGGGGTTCGATTCCCCCCGCCCGCACCATGCCCCTTCAGGCGCGTTTTCGAGCCGGTTCCTTCGACTTGAGCTTCATGCCCACCGCCGCAATCGCGTCGATCGCCGGGACGAGTTCTTCTCCAAGATCAGTCAATTCGTATTCCACAGAGGGCGGCGAGGTCGGCTGCACCGAGCGGCGGATGACGCCTTTAGTCTCAAGCTCGCGCAGCCGGGCGGTGAGGACTTTTGCGGACGCGCGCGGAATGTCGACCCTGAGTTCGCTAAACCGGCGCGGGCCGCCGCGCAGATACCATACGACGTTAGCCGCCCACGCGCCCGAAATCAGCATCATGCATTCGGTCAGCGGACAAAGCGGCGGATGGGGCGGACTTTTGTTCTTGCGGATCTTCAGCGGCATCACGGTCTTTTGAGTTACCTCGGAGAAACCTCAAAATCGGTAGCTCAAGGAAACGTGGTTTACAATAGAAACCGCAATGCGCTTACCCTCCGGCGCATCGTTTCCGTCCACATACAGGAGAATGCTCATGAAACTCTACTTCGCCCCCGGCGCCTGTTCGCTCGCTTCGCACATTGCGCTGCGAGAAGTAGGAGCGACGTTCGATATCGAGCGCGTCGATCTGAAGGAAAAGCGAACCAATAGCGGCGAGGACTACAGGGCCGTCAATCCGAAAGGCTATGTCCCGGCGCTGAAGTTCGATGACGGCGAAGTGCTGACGGAAGGGCCGGCGGTCCTGCAATTCATCGCAGATCAGCATCCGGAGAAGACCCTCGCGCCTAAAGCGGGCACGCGCGAGCGCGCGCGGGTCAATTCGCATCTCAACTTTGTCGGTTCGGAGCTGCACAAGGCGTACACGCCGCTGTTCTCCGGCAAGTCTTTCACAGCTGACGAGCGCGCCGAGATCGATACGAAGATCGCCGCGAAACTCGACGTCATGGAATCCGCGCTGGCGAAGAACGGCCCCTACCTGACAGGCAAGGACTTCACCATTGCGGACGCTTACCTCGGCGTCGTTGCGAGCTGGTCGAAGCATGTGGGCGTCGATCTCGCCAAATGGCCGAAAGTCGCCGCGCTTCAGCAAGCGGTTTTCAGCCGTCCCGCCGCCATGGAGGCGCTGCGCGCCGAAGGGCTTGGGGCGTAAAACTGGCTTCAGCCGCCGCTTCGCCGCAGGCGGGCGGCGGCGATCCCGCTAAACAGGATATGCGCAATGACCGCCCTTCATCTCGGCGACAGCTACAACGCTGTCGCATCGGTTCTCTCCAGATACTTCGACGGGCTTTACAATAGCGACGCGAGGGCGCTGTCCGAAGTTTTCCATCCGCAGGCGAACTATGTCTGCGCGGTCGAGAGGGATTTCGTCTGCCGCTCGATGGACGAGTATCTTTCCATCGTCGCGGGCCGGCCTTCGCCCGCGAGCCGGAACGAGATGCGCCGCGACAGCATCGTTTCAATTGAGTTCGCTGGTCCAGCTATCGCCGTGGCGCGCGTCAATTGCGCCATCGGCTCCCGCTATTTCACCGACGCATTGACGCTGATCCGAGAAGGCGGCGCCTGGCGGATCATGTCGAAAGTCTTCCACTACGAAGAATCCGGCGCAGCGCGCTAAGGGGCGCACGCCAACCGAATGGAGAGAGACAGATGCCTTACGTCAATATCAAGGTCACCCGCGAGGGCGTCACGCGAGAACAGAAAGCGGCGCTCATCAAGGGCGTCACCGATCTCCTTGTCGACGTTCTCGGCAAGGAGCCGGCGACGACGTTCGTCGTCATCAACGAAGTCGACATGGAGGACTGGGGCGTCGGCGGACTGCCGGTCGAAGAATACCGAAGGCGCAAACGGGGAAACGCCTGACGCCTACTCGGCCGCCATGCGACTTGTCCTCTGAGAGTGCGACCACTGTTTGAGGAGGTGGCTGCGCCGTCCCGAATAGCGCTCTGAAAGAAACGCGGCTGAGACCACGCGGTCCGTGCGGAAATGGCGGAAGTCGCCCCGCAATTCGCACCAGGCGGCGATGAGGCGCACTGTTTCAAAGTAGCCGATGGCGACTGGCCAGACGGTGCGTTCCGTCTCGGCGGCGTCCTCGGCGCAATAACGCAGGCGGACTTTCTGTTGCCCGTGGATGGCCGCGCGCAACGCCGTCATATCGATCGCGTCTGCGACCCGCTGGCGACAGCCCGCCGCCGCTGACCCGGCCGGTTCGAACAGGAACGGGCGCAGACGCGCTGGCGTCACGGCGGTGATCTTGGCGACGAAGTCCTGAGCCGCTCGGGCGAGCGTCACGTCGCCCTGGCCCGAGACCCATTGCGCGCCGAGCATGGCCGCTTCGATTTCGTCGGGCGTCAGCATGAGCGGCGGCATGTCGAACCCAGCCTCCAGCACGTAGCCGATCCCGGCCTCGCCGCGGACCGGCACATGCTGAGCGATCAGCTCGGCGATGTCGCGGTAGACGGTCCTCACGGAAGTCTCGAGTTCGCCGGCGATTTCGGTCGCGGTGATGGGCCGGCGGGTCCGCCGCATGATCTGGATTATCTGGAAAAGCCGTTCCGTGCGCCGCATCGGACCCTCCCGGTCCCGTTTTGTTCCTGACAGTACGTTGGCAGGAGGGGGACGATAACACAATCGGACAGCCAAGAGCCCATCGGAGAGAGAAGAAACGATGATCACCTTTTACGCCTTCGGCCCTATGTGGGGCCTCCCTGATCCGAGCCCGTTCGTCTCCAAGACCGAGATTCACCTGAAAATGGCCGGACTCGATTACGAGACCGAGTTTGGCGGCTATTCGAAAGCCCCCAAAGGCAAACTGCCCTTCATCGAAGACGGCGGCGAGACCGTCGCCGACTCAACCTTCATCCGCCGGCACATAGAAAAGAAATACGGTTTCGACTTCGACGCGGGCCTTACTCGCGCCGAGCGCGCAACGGCGTGGGCGGTGGAGCGAATGCTGGAGGACCACCTTTATTGGGCGGTGCTCTACTTCCGCTGGGTGGACTACGAGAACTTCTGGGCCGGCCCCGCCAGTTTCTTTAAAGGCGCGCCGGAAGAAGCCATCAAACAGCAGCGCGAGGAAGTCGTCGAAAAGGCGCGCGCTCACGGCATCGGGCGGCATTCGCCGGAGGAGGTCGCGACGCTCGGCTGCGAGTCGCTCGACGCGCTGGCGACCTTGCTGGACGATGGACCTTATCTCTTCGGCGAGAAGCCGTCAGGCGCGGATGCGACGGCGTTCGCGCTGGTGGCGGGCGCGCTTTGTCCGCTGTTCGACTCCCCGCTGAGGGACGGCGCGGAATCCTTGCCGAACCTCAAGCGCTACAAGGATCGCATGATGAAGCAGTTCTACCCGGAGCTCGCGCGCTGAGAGCGATCTAGCGCTTGCTCACCGGAACATAAGGTCGGTTGCGCGCGCCGGTGTAGATTTGGCGCGGGCGGCCGATCTTCTGGCTGTCGTCCTCGATCATTTCCGTCCACTGGGCGATCCAGCCGACAGTGCGCGCGAGGGCGAACAGCACGGTGAACATGGAGGTCGGGAAGCCGAGCGCTTTCAACGTGATGCCCGAATAGAAGTCGATGTTCGGGTAGAGCTTTTTCTCGATGAAATACGGGTCGCTAAGGGCGATGCGCTCGAGCTCGATGGCGGTGTCGAGCAGCGGGTCGTCCTTGATGCCAAGCGCGCTCAGCACTTCATGGCAGGCCTTCTGCATCACCTTGGCGCGCGGGTCGTAGCTCTTGTAGACGCGATGGCCGAAGCCCATCAGGCGGAACGGGTCGTTCTTGTCCTTGGCGCGCTCGATGAATTCCGGAATGCGGTCGGGCGTGCCGATCTCTTCGAGCATCTTCAGCGCGGCCTCGTTGGCGCCGCCATGCGCCGGCCCCCAGAGCGAGGCGATGCCGGCGGCGATGCAGGCGAACGGGTTCGCGCCGGAGGAGCCGGCGAGGCGCACGGTCGAGGTCGACGCATTCTGCTCGTGATCCATGTGCAGGATGAAGATCTTGTCGAGCGCATCGCAGAGGACCGGGTTGACCTCATATTCCTCCGCCTGCACCGCGAAGCACATGCGCATGAAGTTGGCGGTGTAGGAGAGGTCATTGCGCGGGAACACGAACGCCTGGCCGATGGAATATTTGTAGGCCATCGCCGCAATCGTCGGCATTTTCGCGATCATGCGGTGGCTGGCGATGACGCGCTGCTTCTTGTCGGTGATGTCGGTCGAGTCGTGATAGAAGGCCGAGAGCGCGCCGACGACTCCGACCATGATTGCCATCGGGTGCGCGTCGCGGCGGAAGCCG
>JAVJPA010000171.1:0-3049 GCA_040216495.1 Amphiplicatus sp.
GCGCGAGATCGTCGATTTCAGGCTCGCGCGCGGCGTTGGAAAGGACGGTTTCACCCCGCGCCAGCGTCGCCGCAAGCATGGCGTGCTCTGTAGCGCCGACCGAAACGAACGGAAAGTCGATCCGCGCGCCGTGCAAGCCGCCCGGCGCCTCGGCGATGACATAGCCCTCATCGAGCTCGATCTTCGCGCCCATGGCGGCGAGCGCTTTCAAGTGCAGGTCCACAGGGCGCGCGCCAATAGCGCAACCGCCCGGCAGGGACACTTTCGCCTTCCCCTCGCGCGCCAGCAGCGGCCCGAGCACATTGAACGAGGCGCGCATCTTGCGGACGAGGTCGTAGGGCGCGAGCGTCGACGAGATGGTCGCGGCGCAAAGCGTCAGCGTCGAACCTTCGAACTTATGCTCGACGCCATGTTGGGCGAGAAGCTGCACCAGCATGCGCACATCGGCGAGGCGAGGCGTGTTCTCGATGGTGAGAACGCCGTCGGTCAGCAGCGACGCCGCCATGACCTTGAGGGCTGAGTTTTTAGCCCCGCTGATTGGAATTTCTCCGAAAAGCGGCCGGCCTCCGATGATCGCCAGACTGTCCATTTACCTGTCTTCTTCTTTCTCGCCTGCGGCCCCTTCGGCAGATTCGTCAACAGATCGGGGCGCAGCCTTGCGGCGGCGGAGATTGGCCCGGAGCGCCTCGGCGAGCCGCGACTCCCGATCCTTGCCGCCGCCGGAGCGGCTTTTGGCGGCCGCGTCTGTCGATTGTGCGGCGGTTTGCGGGCGCGCCCGCGGCTCGTTCGGGTCATCCTGCGGCATGGCGGCGGACCATACCGGCGCCCGCCCGCCCGTCAAGCAAGCCCTCTTCGGCATTGACCTGGCCGCCACCCCTGTCAATCGAGCGCTTTTCATCGCGCCCGCCTCGCGCTATAGGGCGGCTCCCCGCGCCCTTGGGGCCGCCGGACGCTGTGGTAGCTCAGTGGTAGAGCACTCCCTTGGTAAGGGAGAGGTCGAGAGTTCAATCCTCTCTCACAGCACCACTCCTTCACGCCATCATCTTCTCTATCGGCAGCACAAGGATGGCGCTCGCGCCGAGGCTTTTAAGCTTTTCGAGCGTCGTCCAGAACACGCTCTCGCGGCAGACCGCATGGATGGCGACTTTGTCGTCGGATCCGGCGAGATCTAGGATAGTGGGAGATTCCGCGCCGGGCAGGACTTCGGTAATCGCGGCGATGGCGCTTCGCGGCGCATTCATCATCACATATTTCGCCTCGCGCGAGGCTAGTACGCCGTCAATACGCTTCATGAAGGCGTCGAAGACGGCCTGTTTTTCTGGCGAGAAGCGTTCCTTGTTCCGGATCAGGACGGCTTCGGATTCGAACACGGTCGCTACGGGCTTCAGCCCATTGGCGTCGAGCGTCGCGCCGGTCGAGACGATGTCGCAGACAGCATCGGCGATCTTGAGGCGCGGCGCGACCTCGACCGAGCCTTTCATCATCACAGGGCTAGCTTTGACCTTCTCGGCTCCAAGAAACTGGCGCGTCAGCCCCGGATACGAGGTGGCGATGCGCTTGCCTTCAAGCGCCTCCGGACCGTTCCACGCCCATGTTTTCGGCGCGGCGATCATGAGGCGGCATTTGGAAAAGCCGAGCCGCTTGGCTATCTCGGCGGGGGCGGAACGATCGACGGTAAGGCGGTCTTCCTCGGCGACGTTCTCTCCGACAATGCCGATATCGCAGGCGCCGTCGGCGACGAATTCTGGAATGTCGTCATCGCGCACCAGCAGCACGTCGATGGGTAGCTCCTGCACGCGCCCGTACAGCGTATCGCGCCCACGCGACACGGTGAGGCCGCAATTTTTCAGCAGCTCGAAACTTTCTTCCGAGAGGCGGCCCGATTTCTGAATCGCAATGCGCAATCTTTCTTCGCTCATCCTACGCTCTCTTCACTCGCAATTTCCTCAACCGATCGATCATCATCCGGTAGCCCTGGTGCGGTTCTTCCTTGAGGAAGCGCGCGACGCGCGCGACCGTCGTCGTCGATGCGCCAGTCTCAGCCGCAATCTCGCGGTATGACAGCGCTCCTTCGTCGAGCAGTTGCGCGATCCTCCAGCGCTCAGCAAAAGCATCGATCTCGGCCGGCGTCAGCAGGTCTGATAAAAAACGCTGCGCCTCCTCCGCGCCCTTCAGCGCCGCTACGGCCTCGAACACCGCCTGCCTGTCCGTCGCCCTTCGGGAGGCTGCGGCCGGGCTGCTCTTTCGTCCCGGTCCCCGCATTCTTCGCACTCCTCCTGCCCTGGCAGACGTACTGTGTTAATACGATAATACACAATGACAGCAAGAAAGCAAGCGCCAATGGGAAGACTAAGGGCGCAGCGCTTTATGGCCAGACTGAAAACCTTCGGGACATATGGCGCCGGCGCGTGTTGTAATCGAAGCATGCTTCGCCTCGCCCATCTTTCCGACCTGCACTTCGGCGCCGCCGACCCTGACGCCCTGGAGGAATTGAAGAAGGCCGTCGCCAAGGCCGCGCCCGATCTGGCTATCGTCACTGGCGATGTGACACAGGCCGGACGGCGGCGCGAGTACGCCGACGCCTCGGCATACTTCAAGACGTTCGAAGCGCCTTTGTTCATCCTGCCGGGCAATCACGATGCGCCGGTTTACAGCCTCCCCCTCAGGTTCGTCGATCCATGGAAACGGTTCCGGAACGCCTTCGGCGCGCAAACTGATGCGGCGCTCCATCTTCAGGGTGCGACGATTGTCGGCCTGAACTCTGCGCGGCGCGCGGCGCCGTCTCTCGACTGGTCGCGCGGTCAGATTTCATCTGCGCAGCTTCGCCTGACTGAACAGGAATTTGCGCTTGCTCCCGCCGGCGCTGCGCGCATTATCGCCCTGCATCATCCCGTCATTCCAGGCCCCGGACGCGCTGGCGCGGCCGTTGTGGGATCTGCCGAAACCGCTCTTGAAGCGTTCGCCAAGGATAAGGTCGACCTCATTCTCACTGGCCACGTGCATGTCGCCGACGCCGATGCGCACGAACATTACGGGCGGTCGATGATTA
>JAVJPA010000172.1:0-8656 GCA_040216495.1 Amphiplicatus sp.
GGGCGAGACCTCCTTCGCCTTGAGCGCCCTCGCCGTGAGGAAGAACAGGCCGACGGCGGCGACGAAACCGAGCCCGGCGACGATCGCCATGGCGTATCTGATGCCGTCTTCCTGCGGGAAGAACGTGTCGCTTATCAGCGCCGTGGCGGTCGGCCCGAACGCCATGCCGACGAAGTTAACAATAAAAAGGTAGGCGGCAGACAAGGTCGCGCGCATCGTATTGGGCGAGATCTGTTGCAACGCCGACACGGCCGCGCCGACCGGCGTCGTGCAGGCGATAAAAAATAACGTGAAGAGGGCGGTTGCAAGAACAGGGTCGGACACGAGCGGAAACATAAAGCCGCCGACGATCCCGCCGATGCCCGCAACCGCCGAGACCATCAGCCGCTGATGCGGCGCGCCGCCGAGCCTGTCGCATATCCAGCCGCCGCCAAGGAGCCCGATAAACCCGGCAACCACCATCGCCCCGCCCGCCACATAGCCGGCGTCTGCGAGACCGAAACCGTGCACGCGCATGTAAAGGACCGGAAGCCACGACACCGCCGCGAACACCGACAGATTGACGAAACCGACTCCGAAAAAGATGCCGCAGAGAACCCCCGCATTCTTTTTTGCGAAGGACAGAACCTCTTCATTGGACGCCGTGGCGGCAGGAACGCCCGCGGACATTCGGCGCGCCGGTTCAGGCAGCAGCAAAAACAGCGCGGCGACGAGGAGGCCCGGCGCGCCGACGATCAGGAACGCCGCCTGCCACGCCCTCACTTCCCCGATCAATGGCAACTCTACAGCGCCGGAGCTTGCGACGAGGGAAATAACCGCCGCGCCAATCATGAAAGCGAGCCCGGCGCCAATGGCCGAACCCAGGCCGTAAACGCCCATCGCCATGCCGAGGCGCTTGGGCGGGAAGCTGTCGGTGATGATAGAATAAGCGGCAGGGGACAACGTCGCCTCGCCTACTCCCACTCCCATGCGCGCTACAAAGAGTTGCCAATACTGCCCGGCGAAACCGCACAGCATGGTCATGAAGCTCCACAACGCAATACCGACAGTAATGATCCTGATGCGCTTGGAGCGGTCTATAAGCCTGCCGATAGGGATGCCGGCGATAGTGTAGAACACCGCAAAGGCCATCCCCTGCAGCAGGCTTATTTCGGTGTCGGAAATCCGCAGGTCCGCCTTCATCGGCTCGACAAGAAGGCCGATAATCATCCGGTCGATGAAGGAGAAGATATATGCGACAAAGAGGACGGCGACCGTAAACCAGGCGACTGTCGGTTTTGGATACGCCTCTCCGCCTCCGGATGCTTCCGAATTCGTCCCCGCGGGTTCCGACTGCATCAACGCGCCTCGGCGTCGAAATCGACCGTTACGCCCATCGCCTCGAGCAATTCGTTGCGGTCATAATATTCGCGCCAGACTTTGACATGACCGTCTGCGATTTCGATGACGCCTGCGACCGGAACGGCGCCCGCATGGCCTTTGTACACAAATTCATCCACTCGCTCGATAAAGACTACATCGCCGCCGACGCCGATATTCTTCACATGCAGCGTAATCGATTCCAGTCCTTCGCCCATGTGATTGATCCGGTTACGGATCGACTCCTTGCCGGCGATCGGCTCGATCATCATCGAATGCAGCACGCCGTCATCGGCGAACAGGTCGACTACCTTTTCCCAGTCCTGCCTGTTCCATGCGTCGACCATGTCCATGACCACGGCGATTTCGGCCTCGCCCGCCTTGCCTGCGGACGCCGATTGGGCCTCGCCGGCCGGCGCGCAGGACGCCAGCATGACCGCTGCCGCCAGAGCCAGTCCTCCCAACCCGTTTTTGCGGGCGTACGGGCGCATTTTCGATCGCCTCTTCATTTTGCAGTCCCTTCTTGATAGGTATGACAATGCAAGCTATACGATAGACAAAGCTCCGGGCGGTCAAGCCTTGCGCGCAACAAGAATGCGAAAGCCGGGAATCGTCGTGAACGCATTATTCTACGCTATGCGTCCCGCAGCGTCGCTATCGGTGCGCGAGCGAATGTGCAAACGGTCAAGGCGCGCCGGATAATGACTGTTTTCGTTTACGACGCAGTGCGCAGCCCGCGCGGCAAGGGACGCCCCGACGGATCGCTCGCCGACATCGCGCCGCCCTTTCTTGTCAGCCAGCTAGTCGATGCGCTGCGTAAACGCTGCGGCGCCGAATCGCTCGCCGACGTGCAATCGCTGATTCTCGGCTGCGTAACTCAGGTGGGCGCACAGGGCGGGCATGTCGCGATGGCCTCGCGTCTCGTCTCTGGGCTGCCGGACAGGACCGCCCCGCTGACCGTCAACAATTATTGCGTCTCGGGCCTCACTGCTATTGCGGCTGCGTATCGGCGAATCGCCACGGGCGAAATCGATCTCGCGCTTGCCGGTGGCGTCGAATGCATGTCGCAGGTCGGCTTCATGACCGACGGCGCAAGTTTTTACACGGACATGAGCCTAGCCGAACGCATGGGCTGGGCTCCTGTCGGCGTCGGGGCAGACGCGCTCGCCGCAGCTGAAGGCATCGGGCGCGCCGACCTCGACCTCTTCACCCTCCGGTCCAACCGGCTCGCAGCAGCAGCGTGGACCGAAGGGCGTTACGAGAAGCGCGTCATTCCTATCCGCGACCGGCAAGGCAGTATCGCGCTCGCGACCGATGAAAACATCCGCGACCATGGCGACGGGGCCAAACTCGCCGATCTGCCGCCGGTTTTCGAAAAGGTCGGCGCCGCCGGTTTTGACCGCATTGTCAGCGCACAGCGCCCGGAGCTCGGAATCTTCGAGCATGCGCACACTGTGGCGCACTGCCCGCCTATCGCTGACGGCGCAGGACTTGTTCTTCTAGGCAGCCGTGAGGCGGGCGAACGCTGGGGGCTTTCGCCCGTGGCGAAGATCGTCGCGCTGGCGGAGACCGCTTCGGATCATGTCCTGCAACTCACCGCCGGCTTCAGCGCCATGGAGCTTGCGCTGAAGAGGGCGAATTCGACGCTCGCCGACATGGACGCCATCGAGTTTATGGAAGCGTTCGCGGTGACGCCCGTGAAATTCGAGCGCGACTACGCCCCCGACATGAGTAAGGTGAACATTCACGGCGGTCATCTGGCGATGGGGCATCCAATGGGCGCGACCGGCGCCATTCTCTTCGGCGCTCTGCTCGACGCGCTCGACCGTCTAGATGGCGCGCGCGGCGTCGTCGTCGCGACTGGCGGCGTCGGTGTCGGCGCCGCAGCGGTTATTGAACGGATTTAGAAATTATTCGCGGGTTTCGTGATCGAAATCGCCGGAGAGTCCCATTTCACGCAGCAGGCTTGCCCGATCATAATACTCGCGCCACTCGCTGATCAGCCCGTCGTCATTATAGGAAAGCACGCCGACAACGGGCACGGCTCCCTCATGCCCCTTGTAAACAAAGCGGTCGACCCTCTCCATGTAAACCCGGCCGTCAATGACGCCCATATGCGAGATGTCGAGAAGAATCCTTTCAATGCCCTTACCCATGGCCGCGATTCGCGCGTAAATCTGTTCGCGCCCCGCAACAGGCTCGACCATCATCGAATGCAGAACCCCGTCCTCCGCAAACAGATCGCCGACCTTGCGCCAGTCCCGATCGCGCCAGGCGTCCGCCATTTCTTTTGCGGCTGCGAGCTTGGCGTCAGCGCTCAGCGGTTTGCCGGTCATAGTGGGGGCTCCCTGTCATTTTGTTGATTCTCTTGACGTAAATTCAGCCTAAAGACTCAATAGCGTCTTTTTACTCAAGCCATGTGCGGCGACTGTGATTAAAATGTCAAGCCAACGAAGTCCATTGATACAGCAGCAGCAAGAAATGTTGACAAACCGAGCGAGCGGACCTTTAACTTGCGTAATAGGACCGACTAAAAGGTCGGGGCATAGAAAAACAGGGTAGGGAAACATGTTCAGCAACCGTCTCGCCAAACACGCGCTCTTGCAGGCGACTGCGATGGCAACGCTCCTTTCGGGCGCCGCTTACGCGCAAGACGAGACGGCGACCGAGCAACAAACGTCCCGGCAAGGTCTTGACACGATCGTCATCACGGCGCGGAAAGTCGAAGAAAACCTTCAGGACGTGCCGATCGCGGTCACGGCGCTCGGCGGAAAGGAACTGGCGGAGAGCCAGATCACCGATCTTTCCCAGATTGCCGGGCGGGTTCCGAGCTTTACCTACCAGTCGCAGAACAGTCTTGAGTCGGAGATTTTCATCCGCGGCGTCGGTTCCGTGCGCCTCAACGGCGCTACAGCGGACGCCTCGGTCGGCACCTTCCTCGACGAAGTCTATATCGGCCGTCGCGGCTCCGCGACGCCGCCGATCTTCGATCTTGAGCGCCTTGAAGTGCTGCGCGGCCCGCAGGGCACGCTTTTCGGCAAGAACGTCGTGGGCGGCGCGCTAAGTCTGATCACAGCGAAGCCGCAATTCGATTTCGGCGGTTCAGGCTATGTTTCCTACGGAAACTACAACACAATTCACGGCGCCGGACATGTCACTGGTCCGATCACAGACGATATCGCGATCCGTCTCGCCGTTTATCAGAACAGGCATGACGGCTATGCGCAAAACATCGTGCGCAATGAAGAACTTGAAGATCTTGAATCTTACGCCGCCCGTCTCTCGCTGCTGTGGAACATCAGCGATGCTATGACGCTCAACCTCACAGCCGACGCGAGCACGGAGGAAGGGGGCGGCCCGTCGCGCCATTCGGTCGACAATCCGTTTACGGCCGGGTTGGGCCCAGTCTCGCCGAACCTGATTTCGCAGGATCCGCGCACCAACGAGTCTCCCTATGAGCAATACGCCAACAAGGAGACGCTTGGTTTTACGACGCGCTTAGAATGGGATCTTGGGCCGGCGACCATGACGTATTTGGGCGCCTACCGCAAAGGCGACGGCGACGCGCGCTGGACGCAAGCCGGCGCAGGCGCCCCTCCCTCGCTTACTGACTCCACTTTGACGCAAAGCGAGTTCCATACCGGCATCACGCAGGAACTCCGCATCGCCTCCGCGCAGGACCAGCGCTTCCGCTGGCTCGGCGGCCTTTACTATCTTGACGACGATACGCGCCGCCGCTCGCGCAATACCGCGACATCGTTCTTGCCCGGCGGCCCCGGCAGCACGCGCGATATTCTCGACGGCGACAACGAATACTTCCAGCGCGGCGTCTCCAAGAACTACGCCGTGTTCGGCGAGGTTGGATTCGATTTCACCGAGGACCTCACGCTGACGGTCGGCGGCCGCTACACGATTGACCGGAAAACCTGGGACATCGAAGCGCGTGAATACAGCTTCGGCCCTCCGGGCAGCATTCTGTCGACCGCGCCGCTCCAAGGGCCTTTCCATGTCATCACGGATGACAAATGGTCTGAGTTCACGCCCAAGGCGACTCTCGACTGGCGCTTCGGCGATGGTCAGCTGGTCTACGCATCTATGGCCAAAGGCTTCAAAGGAGGCGGCTGGCAAGGCGGCGCGGCGAACGCAATCGCCGCTGAAACCCCTTACTCGCCGGAAACGGCCTGGACCTATGAAATCGGTCTGAAAACTGATCTTCTCGACAACAGGATCCGCTTTAACATCGCGGCCTTCTACACCGACTTCAAGGATCTCCAGGTCGAGCTGCTCGACGACGTCAACCTCGTCCTCGTCGTCGCCAACGCCGCCGACGCGACGATCAAGGGGATCGAAGCGGAGTTCCAGGCGAAACCGCACGATTACATCACAATCTTCGCCTCCGGCTCCTACCTTGATGCGGTGTACAAGGACTACATCGATCCGCTGCGCGGCATTGACTACAGCGGCAACCGCATCCAGCGCACGCCTGAGTACCAGTTCAATGTCGGCGCGGATTTCAACGCCCCCTTGACGAACGGCGTCAACGCTGTCGCCAATGTGAGCTACGGGTATCAGGCCGACATGTTCTACGGGCCTGATAACACCAACATGGAGCCCGGCTACGGCTTGCTCGACCTTCGCGCCGGCATCGCCGCCGCTGACGGAGCATGGTCGTTGCAGTTCTACGGACGGAACATGACCGACAACCTGTACCGCATAAGCATCATTCCGTTTGGCGGCGATGAATTCTCCGTCTACGGCGCGCCGAGAACATATGGCGTCAAGTTTTCAAGGAGCTTCTGAGCCCTATCGGGAGCGACTTGAACGCTCTCCGCTGAAAGCATGTTCGGGGAGCCTCCCTCCTCCGGTCAGGATATTGAAGCGGATGGGCTAACGGCAAATCGGGTTTACCGCCCGGTTTGCCGTTGTCTTTTCAGCGCAGGGATGCGCCGGCATAGTAACTTGTTTACTCATACCTTAGAGCCTACGTTGAGATGATTTCTTGGCAGGAATGTAATTGAGCTGGAGACCCGAACATGATCGTCGAAAAACTGCCTCCCATCCGGTCATCGCTCAAACCCAACAATCATCCATATCTTAATGGCGCATGGACGCCGCTACTTGAAGAAGCGACCGTCAGCGAACTTGACGTCATAGAAGGCGTCATTCCTGCGGACATTGACGGCGTCTATGTGCGCAATACTGAAAACCAAGTTCACGCTCCGCTTGGCCGGCATCACCCGTTCGACGGCGACGGGATGATTCATCAGATCAGTTTCTCCGACGGCCGCGCCAGCTATCGCAACCGTTTTGTCCGAACCCGATGCTTCGTCGCCGAACAGGAAGCGAACGCCTCCCTGTGGGGAGGTCTCGCCGATCCGCCTGCGCTCTCAAAACGCCCTGGCTTCGGCGCGCACGGTTCGCTCAAGGACGCCTCCAGCACCGATGTCGTCATTCACAACGGGCAGATCATTTCCACCTTCTATCAGTGCGGCGAAGCGTACATGCTCGACGCCGAAACGCTGGAACAGAACGGCGCCGCGCCGTGGGCGCCGCTCGATGGCGTGTCGGCGCATTGCAAAGTCGATGAGCGCACCGGCGAACTTCTATTCTTCAACTACTCCAAACACGCGCCTTACATGCATTACGGCGTCGTCGGCCGCGACGGCCGCTTGAAGCACTACACCCCGGTTCCCCTTCCCGGCCCGCGCCTGCCGCACGACATGGCGTTCTCAAAGAACTACTCGATCCTCAACGACTTGCCGGTTTTCTGGGACGAGGAACTCCTGAAGCGCAACGTGCACGCTGTTCGCCAACACAATCTGCCGGCGCGCTTCGGCGTTATACCGCGCTACGGTTCAGCCGAAGACATTCGCTGGTTCGAGGCCGATCCCTGCTACATCCTGCATTTCCTCAACGCCTACGAGGAAGGGGACGAGATTGTCATGGACGGGTACTTTCAACGCAACCCGACGCCTGACCCGATCAAGGATGCGCCCAAAGGCTTCGAACACATGATGGCCTATCTTGACGAGCATAGCTTCCGTCCAGAGCTGCGCCGCTGGCGCTTCAATCTCAAAACCGGCAAGACGAAAGAAGAAACGCTCGACCCGAGCATCGTAGAGTTCGGCACTATTAACCAGCGTTTTGCGACACGACCTTACCGTTACGCCTACAGCACGACGTCAAAACCCGGCTGGTTCCTATTCAACGGTTTCGTGAAGCACGATCTTCAAACCGGCGGCTCTCAAAAGCTCAGCCTCCCCGACGGCGTTTACGCCAGCGAAGCGCCGTTCGCGCCCCGCATCGGCGCAGTCGATGAAGACGACGGCTATCTCGTGAGCTTCATCATCGACGAGAACCGCGGAACATCGGAATGCATCCTCATCGACTGCAAACGGTTCGAGGACGGTCCCGTCGCGCGCATCGCGCTGCCGCACAAGATCTCCAGCGGCACGCACGCCTGCTGGGCCGACCGCGCGCTTATACGAGACGGCGTGATCGCCGCCTAAGCCGCGAAGCCTAAACGCCTAAAATCGCCAGAACCTTGTCGCGCAGCTCCTTGCGCATGACCTTGTTCATCGGATTGCGCGGCAGCGCGTCGACAATCACAAGGCTCTCGGGGAGCTTGAACACGGCGACGCCTCGGTCTTTCAGCCAGGATGACAACGCCTTGATGTCGGGCACCTCGTGGCCCTTCGGCACGACCGCAGCGCACATGCGCTCGCCCAATGCATCATCCGGGATACCGACGACAGCGGCCTCGTTAAACGACGGATGCCCCGCCAAAAGATCATCTATTTCCGCAGGAGAAATATTCATGCCGCCGCGCACGATGATGTCCTTGCAGCGCCCGACGAAGCGGTAAAACCGCGGCGTATCGCCCGCGCCGGCGATCTCGAAGAGGTCGCCGCTCTTGTAATAGCCTTTCTCGTCGAAAGCGCTCTTGGTGATTTCGGGCAACTTGTAATACCCGCCGAAGACATGCGCGCCTTTGAAGCGCAGCTCGCCCACGATGCCGGGTTCGACAATTTCTACTTCGGTCTCCGGATCGACCAGCCGGCTCTCGATCATCGTGGCCGCATCGCCTTCCCACTCTATTCCTTCGACGCCGAGACGGGGAAAAAAGCGGGCGCGATCTTCGTGGTTCGGCGCGTGAAGCTGGTTGCTGAACAACGACGCTCCTTCGTTCGATCCATAAATGTTGCAAACCTCGATATCAAATTGTTTCGAGAAGCCTTCGATCATCCATGGCGAAAGCGGCGCCGACCCGGAGCCGATGGCTCGCACCGAAGAAAGA
>JAVJPA010000173.1:0-2581 GCA_040216495.1 Amphiplicatus sp.
TCGAACGCCGCAAATAGACGGTCGTTGCGACCATGAACCGGCCGGAAACCAGGAACGCCCTCTCCGCCGGCATGGTCGACGATCTGTTCGAGCTTTGCCAATGGCTTCAAAACAGTTCGGATGTGCGCGCGCTCGTGCTGCGCGGAGCCGGCGGGACGTTTTGCGCAGGCGGCGACATCAAGGATTTTTCCGCGCAGCTCGCCGCGCCGGCGCCGGTCAACGGCGAAGAAGATCCGGTGATCGCGATGAACCGGCGCTTCGGCGAGCTCCTTATGTGCGTAGACGCACTTCCGCAGACTGTCATCGCCGTCGTCCAGGGCGCTGCTTTCGGCGGGGCGCTCGGACTGATCGCCGTCAGCGATATCGCCATCGCCGAGGAGGAGGCTCAGTTTTCGCTTTCCGAGACGACGCTCGGCCTGCCGCCGGCGCAGATCGGGCCGTTTCTTGTTCGGCGCATCGGCCTCGCGCATGCGCGCCGCCTCGCCCTGATGGGCGCGCGGTTCGGCGCAGACAAGGCGTGGAACATCGGCCTTATCTCCTACGTGGAAGATGCGGATGCGATCGACGATCTGCTGGCGGCGACGCTCAATCAGATCGGGCGCTGCGAGCCGGGGGCCAACGCCGTCACAAAAAAACTGCTGACTGAGGCGGCGACAAGCGGGGTGGACCCCAAGCTGCTTGACGACGGCGCGCAAGATTTCGCGCGGTGCCTCAGAGGCAAAGGCAAGGAAGGCGCAGCCGCCTTTGCGGCGAAGCGTCAGCCGGACTGGGTTGAGTCGTACACGGAGCGCCCGAACGCATGACGCCGATCCGCAAGGTCCTGATCGCCAATCGCGGCGAGATCGCCGTCCGCATCATGCGCACGGCGAAGGTGCGGGGCGTCTCGACGGTTGCGGTCTATTCCGACGCGGACGCGCGCGCGCTTCATGTAAGGCGGGCGGACGAAGCCGTTCGTATCGGTCCGGCGGAAGCGTCGCAGAGCTATCTGAACATTGACGCGATCATCGGCGCGGCCAAAAGCGCCGGCGCCGACGCGATCCATCCCGGTTACGGGTTTCTCGCCGAGCGCGCCGCATTTGCTGCGGCGTGCGAGGAGGCGGATATTGTCTTCATAGGGCCGCCCGCTTCCGCCATTGCGGCCATGGGCGACAAGGCGGAATCGAAGCGGCGGATGATCGCGGCGGGCGTTCCGTGCATTCCCGGCTACCAGGACGAGGACCAGTCCGAAGCGCTGCTCATCGAAGAGGCCAAGCGCATCGGCTTTCCCGCGATGCTGAAAGCGTCCGCCGGCGGCGGGGGGCGCGGGCAGCGCATCGTTCGCAAGCCGGATGAACTCGCCGATGCGATACTCTCGGCGCGGCGCGAATCCCTGAGCGCTTTCGGAGACAGCCGGCTGATTATCGAGCGCGCCATTGTCGGCGCGCGCCATGTGGAAGTGCAGGTTCTCGCCGACGCGCATGGAAACATCATCCATCTCGGCGAGCGAGACTGCTCGCTTCAGCGCCGCCGCCAGAAGGTGATCGAGGAAGCGCCGTCGCCGGTTGTCGATGCGGCGACCCGCGAAAGGATGGGCGCGGCGGCGGTCGAGGCGGCGCGCGCCGTAGGTTACTGCAGCGCCGGCACCGTCGAGTTTCTCTACGGTCCGGCGAAGCGCGACTTTTACTTCCTTGAAATGAACACGCGCATTCAGGTCGAGCATCCGGTCACCGAGGCGATCACGGGTCTCGACCTCGTGAGTTTGCAGTTCGACATCGCCGAAGGAAAAACGCTCCCCTTGACGCAAGCCGATGTGCGTTTCGACGGCTGGGCGATGGAGGCCCGTCTTTATGCGGAAGATCCCGCGAAAGGCTTCCTGCCGCAAACGGGGCGCCTCAGCGCGGTCCGCTTTCCCGAAGGCGTGCGCGTCGACACGGGCGTCGAGACCGGCGACGAGGTGACGAGCTTTTACGACCCGATGATCGCCAAGATCGTCTCACATGGCGCGACGCGCGATGAGGCGCGGCTGAAACTGGCGGCGGCGCTGGAAGAAACGACGATCCTCGGCGTGACGGCCAATGCGCCGTTTTTGCTCTCGCTTCTGCGCGATGAAACGTTCGCTAGCGGCGAGGCCGACACCGGCCATATTGAAACCAATCTCGAAAGGCTCGCGGCGCCGGCGCCGGTCGGCGCGCTGGAAATCGCCCTCGCGGCCGCCGCGTTGACCGACGCCCCGTTCGGCTCGCTGCTCGCCGGCTGGTCGTCGCGCGGCGCGGCTTCGTTCCCGCTGATGCTTGCCCATGACGACGCGATAGTGAAGGCGCAGGCGTCTATCGACGGCGCGACGATTTACGCCAGCCTCGGGGAGGAGACCGCGACGATCGCCATTCTGGAAAAAACTGAAACGTCGATCCGCTTCCGCGAGAACGGCGCGATCCGCGCAGCCGCCTACGCGCGCGACGGCGATGCGGCGGACATCCGCCTCGGATCCGTCTCGCGGCGTTTCATCGACATGACTTTCGCGCCTGCAAACGAGGCGGGGGCCGGCGCCGACACGGTGAAGGCGCCGATGGCCGGCATTGTGACAGGCGTCGGCGTCGAAAAG
>JAVJPA010000174.1:0-1946 GCA_040216495.1 Amphiplicatus sp.
TGGCCGGACTTCTCGAACCCCGCGACGGCGCCGAGCTCGTGGCTCTTGCGCTTGATGTAGGAGTGACCGGTCTTCCAGTACTCGGTTTTCGCCCCGTTCTCGATCAGCACCGGGTCGGTGACGAAGAGGCCCGTCGATTTCACGTCGACCACGAACTGCGCGTTCGGGTGCTGCGCCGAGAGATCGCGCGCTAAAAGCACTCCGATCTTGTCAGCGAAAATCTCTTCGCCCTCGTCGTCGACGACGCCGCAGCGGTCGCCATCGCCGTCGAACCCGAGCGCGATGTCGGCGCCATGCTCTTTCACGGCGTCGACCATGGCGTGCAGCATTTTCAGATCTTCAGGGTTCGGATTATATTTCGGGAAAGTGTGGTCGAGCTCGGCGTCCATGGGAATGACCTCGACGCCGAGGCGAGCGAGGGTTTCGGGGGCGAAGGCGCCGGCCGTGCCGTTGCCGCAGGCCGCGATGACTTTCAGCTTGCGCTTGATCTTCTCGCCGGAAGCGAGGTCCGCCATGTAGCGCTCGCGCAGGCCCTCGACATATTTATAGGCGCCGCCGGGCGCGGACTTGCCTTCGCCCTTCAGAACGATGTCTTTCAGCCGGCCCATTTCGTCGGGGCCGAAGGTCAGCGGGCGCTCGACGCCCATCTTCACCCCGGTCCAGCCGTTTTCGTTGTGACTCGCTGTCACCATGGCGACGCAGGGAATGTCGAGGTCGAACTGCGCGAAGTAGGCGACAGGCGACAGGGCGAGGCCGATATCGTTGACCTCAATGCCGGCGCTCATCAGTCCGACGGTCAGCGCCTGCTTGATCGATACGGAGTAGCTGCGGAAATCGTGGCCGACGACAATACGCGGGGCCTTGCCCATTTCGCGGATCAGCGTGCCGAGGCCGAGACCGAGCGCCTGTATGCCGAGCAGGTTGATCTCGGGTCCGAACAGCCAGCGCGCGTCGTATTCGCGAAAGCCCGTCGGCTTGACCAGCGGCGTCACTTCGTAGGCGAGCGTGTTCGGCTTCAGATCGGCGCGGGGCGTGGGCAGCATGAGGATTCCTTCAGCGGCGTCGGATCGATGGCGCTCTTATAGCGATCCCCGCCGATCCGGCCAGAGGGAGAGGGGCAGGCGGAGGATAAGAGCGCAAACCGTGCGGATAGGGCCGTGACAAGCCTTAAGGTTTGCTTCCATAGTCGATAAAAAGGGGGATTCGCCCGCAAGGGGCGGGGGCCGAAAGGGGCGATTTGAATGGACCTTCCGTTTGATCTGGGGGCGATCGGGCTGCGCGGACAAAGCGCCATCGGGATCGTCGCCTTTATCTTTGTCGCCTGGCTGTTCTCGACAGGAAAGACCCGTTTTCCTTTCTTTATCGTCATCACCACCGTTGCGGCCCAGATCGCCATTGCGCTTCTTCTTCTCTATCTGCCGCCGGCGCGCGACGCGCTCAGCTCGTTGCAGGTCGTCGTCAGGGCGCTGCAGGAAGCGACGGCGGCGGGAACGACATTCGTTTTCGGCCATCTCGGCGGCGCCGAGCCGCCATTCGAAGTCGTCAATCCGAACGGCATGTTCTCCTTCGCGTTCGGGGCGCTGCCGCTGGTGATTTTCTTCTCCGGCCTGTCGGCGCTGCTCTGGCACTGGAAGATCCTGAAGTTTTTCGTGCGCGGTCTCGCGTTCCTCTTGCAGCGCGTTTTCAATGTCGGCGGCGCGGTGGCGCTGTCGTCCGCGGCGAACACGTTCCTCGGGCAGACGGAAGCGCCGCTCTTGATCCGGCCGTACCTCTCGAAAGTGACGAAGCCGGAGCTTTTCATCATCATCACCGGCGGGTTCGCCACTGTCGCCGGGTCGGTGATGGCGGTCTATGCGACGATCCTCGCCAATGTGGACCCCTCGATGCTCGGCCATATCATCGTCGCGTCGATCATATCGGTGCCCGCAGCCATTTTGATGGCGCAG
>JAVJPA010000175.1:0-71663 GCA_040216495.1 Amphiplicatus sp.
CGCGTGCTGAAGCCGGGCGGCAAGGCGATCATCATGGTCTACGCCGAAAACTCGTGGCACTATTTCCGCGAGCAAGTCTTGAGGATCGGCGTCGAGAAGGGCGAACTCGACCGGCATTCGATGGGCTGGATCATGTCGGGATCGGTCGAAAAAAGCACCAAAGGCCAGCGCCCCCTCGTGAAGGTCTATACGCGCCGCCGTCTCAAAACGATGTTCGAAACGGCCGGCTTCGAACGCCTTTCGATCTGTCAGCGGCAGATGGTGCAAGGAGAATTGCCGAAGATTCTCTCATGGATTCCGGTATCGCTCGCGGGGCGTTTTGTCGGATGGAATTTGATCCTGAAGGCGTATAAACCCCGCGCCTGATCCGCCGGCCAAGGCGCGCTCCTGTTGCGAACGGAATATCTTTAATGCCGTCCCTGAAACTCATCGCTCGCCGGGCGATCGGCCTCTTCAACCTGAAAAAGGCCCCGGTCCGCGCCAAGATCGTGCGGGCGTGGCTCGATCAGCGCCTGCGCCAGAGCGATCTCGTCGCCAAGCCGAGCTTCGCCGCCGATCTTGAAAAAGCGCGCCAAAAGTTTCCGCGCTGGCATGAAAAAGCCGTCGCCGCCTCGCGGCTTTATTCCTCATCTCAAGCGGCGGCGCTTGAGACATTCAGCGCGGCGAATCCGGCGCGCGTCGCTTCGTGCCTCGCCGACGCCGAACGGATTATGGGGCATACGTTCGATCTCCTCGGCAGCGGCCCTTACACGCCGCGCGACCCGGAACGGGCGCCATGGCCGAGCGGGTATCAGCCCATCGACTGGGCGCTCGACCCGGTGAAGCGACTGCGTTTCCCGGAAGGTTTCCCCTACAAATCATGGGATCTGTTTCGCGATCGGCCCGGCGACGCCGACGTCAAATTCCCGTGGGAGTTGGCGCGCTGCCAACACTTCCTGACCCTGGCGCAAGCATGGCGGCTCACCGGCGAGGCGCGTTTCGCGCAGGAGATCGTCGACGAGATCAAGGATTTCGACGAAAAGAACCCGCCCGGGGTCGGCGTCAACTGGACCTGCACCATGGATGTCGGCATCCGCGCCGCCAACTGGGCGATGGCGCTCGATCTCGTCAACAATTGCGCAGCGCTCTCCGCCGACGATCTTTATGCGGCCTATTCGAGTCTCTACGAGCACGGAACCTTCATCCGCGCCAATCTTGAAAACACCTACGAGACGACCTCCAACCACTATCTCTCCAACGTGGTCGGTCTGCATTTCATCGGCGCCTTCTTCGCCGACCTTCCCGCGGGCAAGGAATGGATCAAATTCGCGAGCGCGAGCGTCGAAAAGGAAATCGACATCCAGGTTCTCGCCGACGGTGCGGACTTCGAATCCTCGGTTCCCTATCACCGTCTTGTCATCGAGCTGTTTTTGGCGAGCTACCGGCTTTCGCAACATCTCGGAAAGCCGTTCAGCACCCATTTCGCGCAGCGTCTCGGCGAGATGGTCGATTATCTTGTTGGCGTCCTGCTCCCTGACGGCGAAATGCCGGTGTTCGGCGACGCCGACGACGGGCGGCTGATGATCGCCACAGACTATTGCTCGTGGAACCGAAAAGATGCGCGGCATCTACTCGGCCCCGTCTCTCTGGCGCTCGGGCGCGACGACTGGCGCGAAATTGCGACCGAAAGCGCGCAATGGGAATCGATCTGGTGGGGGTTCGACGGCAATAAATTCACGCCAGGCGCGATGGCGCCCGGCGACAACGCCAGACTCTATCCTGAAGCCGGCGCCGCGGTCAGCCGCCGCCGCGACGGCGGCCGCTACCTTCTCGCCACCAACTCCATCGTCGGCACCAAGGGCTTCGGCAATCACAAGCACAATGAACAGCTTTCCTTCGAGTATCACGACGAAGGCCAGCCGCTCATCGTCGACACCGGCTCCTACGTCTATACGAGCGACTTCGACGCGCGGAACCTGTTCCGCTCCACCGCCCATCACAACACGCTTCAAATCGACGGCGTCGAACAGAACGAGTTCAATCCCGTCTGGCTGTTCCGCATGTTCGAAAAGGCGCACCCGGAGCATGTGCGGTTCGAGGCGAAAGGCGATGTCGTCGTCTATGAAGGCCTGCACAAGGGCTACGAGACGCAGCTTGAAGCGCCGGTGCGCCATGCGCGGCGTTTTACGCACGACCGGGCGACCGGCGCGCTAGACATCGAAGACCGGCTCACGGGCGAAGGCGCGCATGATCTCGTCTGGAGTTTTCATTTTCACCCCTCCGTCACGCCCGAGCTTGCGAACGGGGCCGTCATCCTGCGCACGCCGAAGGGCGTCTGGCGGCTCGACTGGAGCGACGCCGCGCTAGAGGCGAGCATCACGGAAAGCTGGGTCTCGCCCTCCTACGGGGTGCGGATGCCGTCGAAAGCGTTACGCCTGCGCCGCGCCGGCGTCAGCATCAGCGACAATTCGTGGCGATTCGGCGTAAGGAAGGCCGGCGCATGACGATGGCCCCGAAGGAGACCAGATGACCGCCGTCCGCTCCATCGTGTCGCCATCTCCGGCGCTGAAGCAGCAGGCGCGCGTGCTTCTCGCAACCGCGTGGATCGAACTCAGAAAGCGCTACGCCGGCACCTTCCTCGGGCCTATATGGCTTTTGCTCTACCCGGCGCTGTTCCTCAGCATGTACATGTTCTTGTACATGGTCGTGTTCAAAGTCCGGTTTCCGGAGCTCAGCGAATTCTCCTACGTCGTCTTCGTGTTCTGCGGCCTCGTTCCCTACATCGCCATGATGGAGACAAGCGCTTTCGCCGCCTCCGTCATCCGCCAGAACATGCACCTCATCCGCAATGTAATGCTGCCGATAGAATTGCTGCCGGCGCGCGTCGCGCTCACCGCCTGCATTGCGCAGATACCGGGACTGCTCATTCTGCTGACGCTTTCGGCCATCGACAGCTCGCTGTCGGCGAAAGCGCTGCTGCTGCCGCTGGTGATGATCATCGAGCTGATATTCTTCCTCGGCCTCGCCTTCTGGCTCGCCGCGCTCGGCGGCTTGCTCCCCGATCTTCAGGCGGCCATCAATATCATCCTCATTTTCCTCCTCTTCATCTCCCCGATCGCGTTTCCGCCGGAAATGGTGCCGGACTCGGCGCGTCTCGTGGTCCAGCTCAATCCGGTGAGCTATCTGATCGGCCTGTTCCGCGCCGTCGTACTCGCGCATCAGACGCTGAGCTGGAGCGTCCTGGCCGCCGCAGGCGCGGTTTCCGTGTTGACGTTCGTATCGGGCTTCGCTTTTTTCCGCCGATTCAAATCCTACATCGTCGACCATGAATGACGACCTGATCATCCGCGCGGAAAACCTCACCAAGACCTACCGGCTGTACGAGAAACCGTCAGAGCGGCTGCTCAGCCTGTTCCGCAGCCGGAAGATCGAGGATCTCGACCCGAGCAAGGTGCATCACGCCCTGCGCGGCGTAAGCCTTGAAATCAGGCGCGGGGAAAAAGTCGCTATCATCGGCCGCAACGGCGCCGGCAAGTCGACGCTCTTAAAGCTGATCACCCGCGCCATTGATCCGACCTCGGGCGTTCTCGATGTGCGCGGCAAGAGTCAGGCGCTGCTGCAACTCGGCGTCGGCTTTCACCCGGATTTTACAGGACGCGAAAACGCCTATTCGTTTCTCGCCCTCATGGGCCATGCCGGCAAGAAGGCCGACGCGCTTGTCGACGACGCCGTCGCCTTCGCCGAAATCGAAGAATATATAGACCAGCCGTTCAAGACTTATTCCAGCGGCATGGCGGCGCGGCTGATGTTCGCGGTATCGACGGCGCTCGAACCGGAGCTCCTCGTCATCGACGAAGTGCTCGGCGTCGGCGACGCCTATTTCCAGAACAAGAGTTTCGAGCGCATCCGCGAGCTTTGCGAGGCGAATAATTCAACGCTTCTGCTCGTCAGCCACGACATCTATTCAGCCTCACGCCTTGTCTCGCGCATCATCTGGATCGATCAGGGGCGCGTCAAAGGCGACGGCGAGCCGACGGAGATGCTCAAGCGCTACGAGGATTCAATCCGCATTCAGGAAGACGCGCGGCAGAAACAAAAGCTCGCCCTCGCGTACAAGCGCCAGATCGCCGGCCGCGGGGGTCTTCCTCCGGCCTACATCGAAATCCGCGCCCGCGACAACGCGCCCGCGGCGGCGCCGGTGCATCTCGCCGGCATGCGTCTTGAGTGGCCGGGGGGCGAAGCGCTCGATCTGCCGATCCTCGACAATAGCGGCAAGGCTGTCGCGCTGGGCGCAGACTACGCCGCGCAGCTCCTGCCCCATGCGCCCTGGGGCGACATCGCGGACATCGATAGCAGGAAGTCGCGGCTATGGAACAATTTCGGCGCGGTCGAACACAAGGTCGGCCTTGCTTTGTTCCCAATGAGCGAAGCGGCCGGGGCGAAGCTCGCCGCGGCGACGCTTTCCTTCTCCGCCTTGTCGGCGGCGCCGGTCGACGCGGACATTGTGTTCGTGGACCCGAGCGGCGCCGAACGCGTCCTGCACCGCTTGATGACCAAAGCGCAAGAATGGGAGCCGGTCGCGGCGGCGCTTTCGTCACCCGGTCGGGATGAGCCGCAAACCGCACACGGCGCGCCAAAGGCGGAAAATGCGCGGCAAGGCTCGGGCCGGGTCGTCCTGTCCGGCTTCTCTCTCGCCAACAGCGAGGGCGAGACGACGTTCACGCTGCAGCACGGCGAGCCGATGACCGTCAGCTTCGACTACTTCATCAACGACCCGTCGCTCGATGAAAAGTGCCAGATCATCTTCGCCATCAAGCGCAACGGCGTCGAAGATGTCGCGCGCGTTATGGGCCGCGATATCCGTTTCAACGCCGCCATCGCACGAAGCGGGCGGATTGAAGCGCGGCTCGATCCGCTCCGTCTCGGCGTCGCCCGCTATGCGATCACCATCCTGATCGCCAAGGAAGGCTATTTCGAGAATCACAGCGGCCAGTTCTTTTCGATCAACCCCGATGTGTACGATTGCGAGGCGGCCTGCCTGGAGTTCGATGTCGCTGACCGCAAGAGCCCGTTTTCGACCGGCACCGGCGCCGTCTTCGACGCGCAATGGCGTCACTTTCCCTCGTAGGGCGCGCGCTCGATCCGGTCGAAATCCGCATCGGTCGGCGATGCGGAGGCGTTGTGATTGGCGATGACGATCTCATACGGACCGTCAGTCTGCGCCGCTACCGACAGTTCAAAGACGCCCCGCCGCTCGATGACGGCGGTCGCGGCCCATTCCCCTCCGGCAAGCAATCCCAACGAAGCGCCGCCGCCATAGAGGCGCCCGCGCAGGCGCGCTTCGTCCCCTTTTTTCAATTCGACCGGCTTCGACTTCCACAAATAGGCGTAGGGCGTTTCGGCGCGTCCTGAGTAGCGCGCGCCGCCCTCGCCGCCGATTTCGAGCGCGGCGTCGCGCCATGCGAGGTCTGAGAAGGCGATCGGCTCGCCGCGCCGCAGGAGGCTCTCTCCAGCCGCCGCGATACCATAAACGCCGGCTAGCTGCGTCTCTATCCGAGCCCGTCGCGCCGCGCGCATCTCCGCGACCCCCGGCGGGTGCGCCTCGCCCTTACGCATGGCGAAGACGCGCAGGATCGGCGCAAACGACGAAGCCTCTTCCCACGCGCGGATAAGAGGCGACAGGGTTTGCGCCAGCGCCATCGCGGCGCTGGGAAGCTCGACTGCAGGCGCGTCGGCGCGCGCATAATCGCGCGCGCCCGACCAGCGCCCGAGATGATAAGCGATGAACTCATACAGGTTCGTCGAATACTGGCCGCACGCGTCGACGGGAGCGAAGCCGGCCCGGTCCAACAAATGGCCGAGCGTTTCTTCCGTATAAAGATTGATGTGCCCTGGCCACGCCGGTCCGCCGTGAATCTGCATGCTGTCGGCGCGCATCGAGCGGATGCAGGGCGAATTGAGGTTGGGAACGGTGATGGCGAGCATGCCGCCTGGCGCAAGCAGGGTTCCCGCCCATTCCAGCGTTTCGAGCGGCGTGTCGATATGTTCGAGCGTCTCCCAAAGCGTGACAAGATTGAAAGCGCGTCCCGCGGGCAGGTCCTGCGGAAACGAAACCGCTCGCCCCGCCTTCTTCGCGACGGCGACCGCGTTTTCGTTCACCTCGACGCCAAACGCCGCAATCCCCTTCCCGCGCGCCGCGTCGAGCGAATTGCCGACGCCGCAACCGATGTCGAGCGAGGCGAGGTTTTGCGCGCCGGCGCCAAGGCACTGAAGAAGGTCCGCATAATATTCGTCAAAGCGGGCGCGGTCGCCCGCCGCCACCGCGGGGTCGGCCGCCTGCACGTCCGTATAGTCGCCATAGCGCCGCGCTTCCGGCGCCAGATCGAAATATCGCTTGTAGAGATCGCCGTTCACCCTGAGCGGCACGTACCAGGCCCGGCACGCGCGGCATTCGACGTAAGGGTGGGCGTCAAGACTCTCGAACAGGGGATCCGCCTCGCGCGCGCCGCAAGCGGGACAGGGACGCGGCGGCAGCTCTTTCAACAGCGGCGCCCCGACGCGCCGCCACAACGAGATCGCGCCCGCCCAGTCTTCCCGCGTCATGTTTGAGAACGGATGCGGCAGGGCGGCGTCCGCCGCGCCCGCCGCGCTTTCGCCAGCAGCGAGAAGGGCGGCGGCGAGCTGCGCGCCCGCCCCGTTCAAGGCGTCGCGCAGCGCCTTATTCCATGCGTCATCGGTCATGGCGCCCTTGTAGAGACATTTGCGCCGCGAATGAACGGCGATCAACGCCGGATTATTTTCGCCGTTCAACCGTTGTCAGGCTCGGAAGGCTGCGCGGGAAGAGGCCGCGGCCTGGCCGGTTAGGAGCTGTTAAGTATTTGACCGCGAAGGATATGCTAGGTTCGCCGCCCGATGAAATCATTGCGCGTGGGGACACGAACCGGCATAGGCTGAAGAGTATGACGACCAAGAGCTTGCAAGACCCCGCGTCAGCCGCGCTGACCGCCAGTTTCAAGGACCACCTCGCCTCCCTGATCGGGCCGGTGGCGACCGCGCCGGTTCCCGGCTGGCGGTTTATGACAGGCCCTGACGGCAAGGAGACGGAAAAGCGCGACCGCGCCTGGAGCGCGCTGCGCGCCAACCCGGATATCTTCCCTATCCGCCTGCCCTGGCATTTCGGAACCGAGCTTGAATTCCAGCGGCCGAGCGAAAATTTCGGCCAGCTTTTTATGCATCGAAATTTCGATCCCAACGAGTTCGCGCTGCTGGACAACATTCTCAGGGAAGGCATGACCTTCCTGGACATCGGCGCCAACGCAGGCTTTTACACAGTCTTCGCTGCCAAAAAGGTCGGCCTTTCCGGCGAAGTGATCGCGTTCGAGCCGAGCCGGCGAGAGTCGTCGACCCTTCAGAGAAACATCGCCGTCAACAAGCTCGCCAATGTAGCAGCGTTTCAGCTCGCTGTCGGCGAAACCGACGGAAAAGGCACGCTGCACATCGCTGAAGACCGATACGACGGACACAACGCCCTTAACGGCCTTTCGTTCCAATCCAAGCCCCCGAACCTCCGTTACACGACCGACCGCACAAACTTTCACTGGACCTCGTTCAACGGACAACGCGCGATAATCGATATCGGCGAAACCGACCAATTGGAGTTGCTGATCTACAGCGACTCGCCGTTCGAGTTCGACTTGCTCGGCGTTAGCGTTGACGCTGGCGAAGCGCGCCTCTCGCCATGGGCTGTCGATTCGACCGGAGAAACGCCTGCAAGGACGCCGGCAGGGCTCGATTTTAGCGCATCGAACGCATTGATGACGACTTATGGCGGACTGAGTTTGCAGGAAGCCGGCGGCGGCTTGCGCGTCATCGCGCCCGAACGATCAGGCGTCGCTTTCCGTTGGCGCATCGCGCCCAAGGCGCCGGTCAGGATCCTTGTAGACGGCAGGCTGCCGTCCGACGCGCCCATCGAAAAACAGTCCGTCGAAATCGTCTCGCTCGACAGCTTCCTCGCCGGTCGGCCGCTCAAGTCGGTCGATGTGATCAAGCTCGACATAGAGGGTCACGAACTGCCGGCGCTCCTCGGCGCAAAAGGACTGATCGACAAATACAAGCCGCTGCTGATGATCGAGGTTGTGAACGATCTCGTCGCCGGCAAAGGCGGCGCGCTTGAAGAGCTGTCGACTTTTCTGTCGAGCCGCGGCTACGCCTGCTTCGACGTCGTCAAAGGCAAGCCGCGCCCCGTCGACATCGCTGGCGAGCACGGCTCGAACGTCATCGCCGCGCCGGAGCGTTTTCTTGACGCTGTGCTCACACTTGGCGGCCTTACGCGCGCAGACATGGCGACTGATAAGGCCGCCGGTTCTACGGCGCCGCAATCCAATAAGTCGAATCAGGTTCGCAAGAGCGCCTGACCAGGGCGAATCAGCTCCATTCGACCGGCCGCAGCGCGGGAAATCCCCCCATTCCGGGGCTTGCCTAAAGACCTTTCTCGTTCCACCCGTTTATGGTTACAGAAGAGCCCGAACGCGCCGGGTCGTACCGGCCGCCTAGGGCGAAATCCGATCAAGCGGACTCCGGCTGGTCGACGATTTCGTCCTAAAACCTATAATTGAGCAAGCGCCGCGCGCCGACGCGCGGAACTTGCTCCAGCAGCAAAGAGAGCGGCTTCATGTGCGGCATTGTCGGGGCGTATCACCCAACTCGCGACGGCGGCGCGGTCTCGCTCGATATTCTGGCGCGGATGCGCGACGCCATGGCCCATCGCGGCCCTGACGGAGTCGGCGAATGGCGCTCGGAGAACGGGCGCTGCTCCTTCGGCCACCGACGGCTCTCGATTATCGACCTGTCGACCGACGCCAACCAGCCGATGCTGAGCGCCGACGGCAAGATCGCCGTCGTCTTCAACGGCGAGATCTACAATCACGCCGACATCAGAAAAGAACTCGAAGCGCTCGGCAAATATCAATTCCGCACCGACCATTCGGACACGGAAGTGCTGCTCTACGCCTACGCAGAATGGGGCAAGGCGTTCGTGCACAAGATGTACGGCATGTTCGCCATCGCCATCTACGACGCGCGCGACGCCGGCAACCCCGTCATGCACTTCATCCGCGACCGGATCGGCGTCAAGCCGCTGTATTTCACGCGCACCCGGAAAGGCGAGTGGCTGTTCGCTTCCGAGATCAAGGCGATCCTCGAACATCCCGACGTTCCGCGCGAGATGGACCCGCTCGCCTTCAATCACTATCTGTCTTTCATCGTCGCGCCGGCGCCGATGACCATGTTCAAGGGGATTTTCAAGCTCCCCGCCGGCTACTGGGCGACGATTCATCCGAACGGACGCGCGGGCGCCGAACAATACTGGAACTGCGCGCCCGACGCCGCCGATCTCTATACGGAGAAAGAACTTCCGTTCGACGACGCCGTCGAGGAGCTGACGCGGCTTTTAAAGCTCGCCGTGAAGCGCCGCATGGTCTCCGACGTGCCGTTCGGCGCGTTGCTATCCGGCGGCGTCGATTCGAGCATTAACGTCGCGCTGATGGCCGAGCTGATGGACCGGCCGGTGACGACCTTCACGGTCGGCTATGAAAGCTACGGCGAATTCAACGAATACGACTACGCCAAGCGCGTCGTCGACCGCTACAAGACCGACCATCACGAGACGCGCATCGATTCGCGCGAGGCGCTGAACTTCCTGCCGAAGCTCGTTCAGTATCAGGACGAGCCGATCGCCGACAATGTCTGCATCCCGCTGTATTTCCTAGCCCGCCTTGTAAAACAGGCCGGCACGACGGTCGTGCAGGTCGGCGAAGGCGCCGACGAGAACTTCCTCGGCTACTGGTGGTGCGACCATTACCGGAACAAGGCCGAGACGATCTACGATCCGATGCGCAAGGGCGCGCGCAATTCGCATTTCAACGCGCTGCTCGCCCGCCGCGACGGAACGACCGAGGATCAGGAGATCGCCGAACGCGCCCGGCGCGGCAAGGAGCTCTTCTGGGGCGGCGCGGCCTGCTGGTGGGGCGGCATGCGCGAGATGCTCACTCCCGACCTCAAGGCGTTCGACTTCCGCGTCGACTGCCCGATAGAGGGCCTGATGCCGGAGTCGCACCAGTCGACCGACAGCCACGCCATTGTCGCTGAATATCTGGGACCGCTCGCCGGCAAGCTGAACGACCCGGAAGTGCTGCAGAAAATTCCGTATATGGAATTGAAACTGCGCCTGCCTGAACACCTGCTGATGCGCGTCGACAAGATGACCATGGCGCATTCGGTCGAGGCGCGCGTGCCGTTTCTCGACCACGATGTCGTGGAGTTCGCCCGGCGCTGCCCTGCGGACTACAAACTGAAAGACGGCGTCGGCAAGAAGATCCTCAAGAAGGCCGCCGAACCCTATGTGGACGAGGATATGCTGTACCGGCGCAAACAGGGCTTCGGCGCGCCGATCGACCGCTGGTTCCAGGAGCGCGAGTTCGGCCCCAAGACCCTGTCGCTTTTCAACCGGTCGGAGATCAAGAAGGCCGGCTATTTCGACAACCGCTATGTCGAGGATCTCCTGAAAGCGCAAATCTCCGGCAAGTCGAATTACGGCTTCCACCTTTGGACCGTGCTCAATGCAGTGCTGTGGCATGAGCACTGGATCGGCGGGGGACTCGCCGATTTCTAGCGCGCGGACAATCCGATGTGCGGCGTAGTCGCGATCTTCAAGCGGCGCGGGGGAAAGCCCCTTCCCTCGCTTGAGGCCGTCGACGCAATGACGACGGCGCTCGCCCACCGCGGGCCTGACGCGGCGGCGCGCGGCTATTACGGCGAGGGGCGCATCGCTTTCGGCCACCGGCGCCTTTCCATCGTCAATCTCGGCGAAGACGCCGACCAGCCGATGAGCGATGCGGCGGGCCGCGTCACGCTCGTCTTCAACGGCGAGATTTACAATCACCGCGCTCTGCGCCGCGAGCTCGAGGCGGAAGGACGCATCTTCCGCACCCGGAACTCCGACACGGAAGTCATTGTCGAGGGCTATCTCGCCTGGGGCTGGGAAAAGCTCCTGAACCGGCTGTACGGCATGTTCGCCATCGTCCTGTGGGACGACCGCGAACGGCGTCTCTACGCCGTGCGCGACCGGCTCGGGATCAAGCCGCTTTACTACGCCGAGATAGACGGACAGCTTGTTTTCGCCTCCGAGATCAAGGCGATCGCAAAGCATCCGGGCTTTTCCGCGCGCATGAACGATGCGGCGTTCTTCGACATTCTGAACGTGCTGGCGACGCCGGCGCCGCAAACGCTGTTCGACGGCGTCTTCAAGCTCGGCCTCGGCGAAACGCTCGTCGCCGGCGAGGACGGCGACATCGTCAAGCGCCGCTTCTGGTCGCTTCCCGCCGCGCCCGGAGCGGCGCCGAAAAGCCGCGCCGAAGCGGTCGAGCGCATCCGGGAGCTGGCGCAGGGCGCGGTGAAGGCGCGCCTTGTCGAGGAAGTGGAGGCAGGCGTTTTTCTTTCGGGCGGCGTCGATTCGAGCTTCGTGCTCGGCGCGGCGGCGAACGCGGGCGCCCGGCTCAAAGCGTTCACCGCCGGCTATGTGGGCGATCCGCTCAACGAGGCCGAACCCGCCGCCGAGATCGCAAAGCATTTCGGCTGCGAGCACCACGTCATCGAGGTCGAAGAGACGAAGGCGATGGCGGCGACCCTGCGGCTGATGGCCGACATGGACGAGCCGATCGCCGACTGGGCGTGCATTCCGTTGCAGTTCCTCAGCGCCGCGATGCGCGAGATGGGGATCAAGGTCGGCCTTGTCGGCGAAGGCGCCGACGAATTGTTCTGCGGCTATGACGCCTGGCGCGATTTCATCCATGAAGACGGGCGCTGGCGGGCGCTCGCGAAGGGCGGCGACGGCGCCGGTTTTCTCGCCGATCTCGTCGCCAGAATGGCGCCCGCCTCGCGCTTCGGCCTCGCCGGCGCCGCCGACATGGCGGGGCAAGTCGCCCGCGGGCGCGGGCGCTTCCGTTCCGGCGCGGAATCGATGCGGCCTATTCAAGCGGCGCGGCTATTGAAGCAGGACTGGCGCGCGCGCGCGCCGGTGCGCGATCCTGCGTCAAAGGAGCTTTTCGAACCGGATCTTGCGCTGCGCCTCGCCGCTGCTTCCGGCGCGTGGCCTGACAGCGCCGCGACGCCGGCGGAGATATTCCGCAACCTGAGACGGCGCGATCTCGGCTTCCGCCTGCCGGAGCTTCTTCTCATGCGCGTCGACAAGGTGACGATGGGCTCGTCCATCGAGGCGCGCGTTCCGTTTCTCGATCACTATCTCGTCGAGTATGTAATGAGCTTGCCCGAAGACATCGTGCTCGAAGGCGGCGGCTCGAAACCGCTCCTGAAAGAGGCGGTGTCCGCCATCCTTCCGCCCTCGGTGCTGCAAAGAAAGAAGATCGGTCTCGGCGCGCCGATGGCGAAATGGCTGCGCGGCGATTTCGGGAATGAAGTGCGCGCGCTGATCGACGACGAACTCGCCGACAAGGAAACGCCGTTCGACGCGGCGCGCGTCGCGGCGCTGTACGACCGCCACCGCGCGGGCGAGCGCGACTATTCCTCCTATATCTGGCCGGTGGTGAACATTGCGCTGTGGCGCAGGAAGTGGCTCGCGTGAGCGGGAAGAAACTTGAACTCGTGCTCGCCCTCGACGGGCGCAGCATTCCGCCCGAGGGTTGGACGCGGGCGCTGTTTCAGGACGCGCTGAAAGAGCTGAAAGCATTTCGCGGGCTAGCGGGTTGGCGCGCCGTGCGTCTTGTCGTCGACAATCCAAAAGCTGTGCCGCAGCCGGCCAAGACGGCGCTGGCGCTTCTCCTTCTCTCGCCTTCGAGCGCCGAAATCGTTTCCGCCAATGGCGAAATCCGACGTCGCATAACTTTCGCTGACATTTTCAGCGAGGCTGTCGACGGCGCGCGCTCCAGGGATGCGCACCTGAAGGCGATGAAGGAGCTTTTCGCCTGGCTCGACGCCTCGCCGGTCCGGCAGGAGAGCTATGCGCCCGCCGCGGGCGCGCCGATGGCGCTGCGTACAGGCCTCTGGTTCGGCGCCAAGGTCGGCGGCGCGTTTTCTCATGCGGCCGGCATTATCAATGCGATCCACGATGTTTTCGGCGCGGTCGATCTTCTCGCGACGGACAGCGTGCCTTGTCTCAGGCCGGAAATCGTCTCCAAGCGCATCGATCTTGCGCAGGTAAAAGGCTGGAACACTGGCGTCGGGGTTCATTTCGCCGCCAATGACGGACTTCTGGCCGAGGCTGAACGCCTTTCCGCGTCGCATGCGCCCGCCTTCATTTATCAGCGCGGCGGACTCGGCGATCTCAGCGGGCTCAGGCTTGCGCGCCAGTATCGCCGGCCTTTCGTACTTGAGTATAACGGGCCGGAAGTCTGGGTCGCCGACAATTGGGGCGACGGCATTCCTTACAAGGAAGAATTCCAGCGCGTCGAGACCGAACTGCTGCGCCGCGCAGATATCGTTCTCGCGGTGAGCGCGCCGCTGGTCGAGGACGCGGTCAACCGCGGGGCCGACGCGAGCCGGGTTCTACTTTCGCCCAACGCCGTCGATCCCGAGCGGTTCAATCCTGATATAGACGGCGCGACGGCGCAGGCTAAATACGGGTTCGGCGCGCGCCGCGCCGCCCTCCTTCTCTCCAGTTTCGGGCCGTGGCACGGCGTTGAGAAAGCGGTCGAGGCTTACGCGGCGCTGCTGAAACGGCGGCCGGAACTCGCCGCCGAAACGACGCTCGTCCTCGCAGGCCACGGGCAAGGCCACGCCGCTGCGCAAAAGCAGGCGCAGGCTGCCGGGCTCAGGGCGGGCGAAACCGTCATCTTCACCTCCGTCATCCCCTCGGAAGAAGCGCCGGCGCTGATGGCGGCGTCGGAAATCCTGCTTTCTCCGCAAACGGAGAACCCGGACGGCAGCGTCTTCTTCGGCTCGCCGACCAAGATATTCGAGTATATGGCGATGGCCCGTCCGATCATCGCCAGCCGTCTCGCCCAGATCGGCGAAGTGCTGGAGCACGAAAGGACGGCGCTGCTGGTTCCGCCCGGCGACGCGCAAGCGCTCAGCGCCGCGCTTGAGCGCGCCTTCACGCAGCCTGAAAGCGTCGCCGCTTTCGGCCCCGCGGCGCGCGCCGAGGCGATCCGCGCTCATAGCTGGACGGCGCGCATCGAAGAATTGCGCGCGGGGCTTGCGCGCCTCGGGGCGCTGTAGATGGCGAAGGGGTCGATCCTCATCGTCACCCGGCATTATCCGCCGGCGATCTCAGGCGGCGCGCGCCGTCCTTCCCTTCTCGCCGCCGGTCTGCGCGAACGCGGATGGACAGTGACCGTCGCCAGCCCGCAGGCGCCCGAAGGCGAGATAGGCTGGATCAAGACCCCTCACCCCGCCGGCGCGCGCGGCGAAGCGGCCGCAGCAGCAGGACCCGCTGCGCCGTCGCTGTTTGAAAAGATCAAATCCATCGCCCGCCGCTGGCTCTACTGGCCCGACGCCGACATGCGCTGGGCGCTCGCCGCCGCAGAGGCCGTGAAACGCGCAGGCGCAGCGCCTGACTGGATCGTGACGACGAGCCCGCCCGAGTCCGCGCACCTCGCCGGCCGCCTTATCCGGAAACAGACCGGCGCGCGCTGGCTCGCGGAAATGCGCGATAGCTGGATCGACGATCCGCTCCGGGAGGAATTGCGCGATTCAGCCTTGCGCCGGACGATAGAACGCCGCATGGCGCGCGCGCTTTTATCGAAAGCCGATCATATCGTCGCTGTCTCCGACGCCATCGCAGCGGAGGTTGAAGCCTTACGTCTTCGTCCCGCGCCGCCCGTCGCGACGATCGGCCATTTCGCCAGAGACTCCGCTGACGGGGAGCGATATGTTTTCGCGGGGCCCGGCCCGCATTTCGTCCACACCGGCCAGTTCTCGCTTTCACACGCCGAGCGCCGCCTCGACTTGCTGCTCGAAGGGTTCGCGCCTGTGGCTCGCGCCCTGCCGGAAGCAAGACTGCATCTGATCGGCCGCCTGACGCCGGAAGAACAGGCGCGGGCGAGCTCTTCGCCGCTCGCCGCGCAGATTGTCCGTCACGGCAATCTCCCCTATGCGCAAACGCTCGCCATGCAACAATCCGCAGACGGACTGATCCTGTTCCAGCAGGGAACGGCGGCGCTGCCGGGCAAGCTCAGCGAGTATCTGTTGATGACGGCTCCGATCCTTGTCGTCGGCGACGGCCCGTGGCGGGCGCGCCTTACGGATATCTCTCACTGGCCGTTGGAGCGCGCGCAAGAAGCGCTGGCCGCACCGCGCCGCGCGCCGACGGATCATATGACTGCGGCGCTTGACCGCTACGAGGCGATTTTCGTCTCCGCTCTCCAAAAACCTAATGAGCGCTAGTTGAGCATATCTTCGGGTGACGGCGACCCGGGCACATCGACGAAAGGCACGTCATATTCTTTCAGCTTCATGACGAAGGCTTTGGTTTCCGGCGTCACGCGGCCGCCAGCTACGCTGAAAGTGCCGCGCAGCATCAGCGTGCGGAGCGCGTCGCCGTCTGGCGCAATCCCGTTGCGGGCCAAGCGCTCTCCCCACATCTGCGCGTAATTCTCAAGCCCGAATACCGGATACTCGCAGTGAACGGTGCCCCCGGATTTGTCATCCACGCAATTTCTGAGAAGCCCTCGCGTCAGTCCGTGTGCGACTTTTTTTTCATTTATCTTCGCAATGAATTGCCGGCCCGTCATGTCAACGGGAACGAAATCAGCGGGTGAACCGTTGAGATAATCGAAAATATCCATCGGCTGCGTTGAGTCTTTCTTGGCCAGATACCCGCCGAACGTCGCGTCCATGAGGTAAAACTCGCCGTTCATGGGAACGATGGTCGTAACATGAGTGAGGTCGTCTTTCAGAACGCCGAAATTCCAGGTGAACGCGTCGATACCCTGATCGGCGAGCAGCCGTCGGAAGAACACCGACGTGCCGCCACAAAAGCCGCCGCCCTGATTCAAGTCATAATACCTGAAATAAATTTTATGCAGCTCCGCGCTGGATGGCCTGAATTCCGCATTGACGCTTCGCGTAAGGGCAAAATCGATATTCTTTGACGCCCACTGAAGAAGCTGCAACGCTCTCTCGAACTTCGTTGCGTTGACATCTGCTTGCGGCAGCAGCTCTTCGAACTCTTCGCGCGTACGACACCGCCAATTGTCACTGGCGCATGCCGACACCGATTCAAGTTTTACAGAAAACCGGTCGTCTGAGCCGGCGAAGAACAGCGCCTCGTCGCCTGGCTCCAGCACAACGTGCCGACGCTCCATCGGAAGATAGGCGAGCCCTTGCTTGTTTCGGCGCGATAGCGACACCCCTTGCGGAGGCATTCGGTCAAAGATGATCGCGACGCGCCTTGCCTCCTTCGCCGGCGCAAGCCCGAGCCTTACGCCGAACTCGCCTTCGAAACCCTCGCGGCGCGAGACGTCTATGCGGCCGCTTTTCTCCGCCACCGAGATATCGGCGCCGTTGTACGCCGTCGCGCTTAACGCTGGCGCGGACTTTGTGAGACGAATCGGGCGAACGACTGAGCCGTCCGCTTCGCAGATCAGCGCTATACCATCGCAAGGCTCAACGCCGACGATCCGAATCGACGCCGCATCATACCCTTGCGAATAGATCAGCGCGGAGGACATTTCCGATAAATTGAGGATTACATGCTGACGCGCTGTAGACGAACTGTAGCGCCTATCCCCGTCGCCGTCTTCGCGAATATTGAACGGCGCGCTTGCGTCGAGATCGAAAAACACGGCGACCCTGCCTGCGCGTTTGCTTTTAGGGGGGCTGGCTGGCGAAAGTTCGACCCCTGCTTCCTCCGTTCCCTTTGGCGCGAAGGCGATCACGCCTTCCGCTGCCTCGGAAAGAGCCGCTCTGAAAGGACGGAGCGAAACGCCTGCGCGAACGACGGCGTCGCTGACAGCCTCGTCCCTGGCGGGGATCGGCGCTTTGGTGTCGCTCAAGACGAGGACCGTCGTTGCCAAGGCGGCTACAGCGAGGATTGCCCCGAGCATGAAAAGATGCGGTGACTTCCGGTTCAAGGTCGCACTCCCGCCTGCAGGACCGGCTTTTCGGCCTGCGGCTCCCTGCCGTATTGGCGAACGCCCGCCATTGTCATTTGCGAGCATGGCTCGCATGCACGCCCGTGCACCCAGCGCACCTTACTGGCTCGAGGGAGCGAGGCAACCCTGACTTTCCCTGCGCGCGCCGGCGCATTTCTCCTCTCAGGGCGGTGCGCTATGTATGCCCTTTAAATTGAATCGAATCAGAACGGTCCGCACCATGACTGACGACGCCGCTAAACAAGCCGCCCTCGCCGCCCGCGCGCATGACTGGCTGTTCGGCGCGTGCCTTCCTTTCTGGGCGGCGCGCGGCGTCGATCCGCGCGGCGGCTTCGTCGAGCGGCTGACGCTCGACGGCGCGCCGCTCCGCGACGAGACCAGCCGGGTGCGCGTGCAGGCCCGGCAAACTTATGTCTTCGCGCAAGCCGCGCTGATGGGCTGGCGCAAGGACCGCGCCTGCGCGCTCGCGGCCCTCGGCGTCGAAACCCTGCTCGGCCGCTGCCGCCGAGACGATCTGCTGTTCGGCAAGACCATGCGGCCCGGAGAGGGGCTCGCCGACGATCAGCCGGACCTTTACGATAACGCCTTCTGCCTGATGGCGCTCGCCTTCGCCGCGAGGGCGCTCGGCGACATGTCGCTTCTCGCCGAGGCCGGCCGCACGCTCGCCGCCCTCGACGAAAAGCTCGCCCATCCGGCCGGCGGCTACCATGAAACGCTTCCGCCCACTCTTCCGCGCCGCCAGAATCCGCACATGCACCTGTTTGAGGCCGTGCTCGCGTTGCATGCCGCCAGCGGCGAGGCCCGCTATCTGGAACGGGCCGACGCGCTCGCCCGCCTCGCCGGCGACAGGTTTATCGATTCCGCCGGCGCGCTGCGTGAGTATTACGCCGGCGACTGGTCGCCGGCCCCCGGCGCGAAAGGCGAGCTGATCGAGCCGGGGCATCTGTTTGAATGGACCTGGCTGCTCAGCGTTCACGCCAGGGCAAAAGGCGAAGAGCCGCCGGCCGCCGCGGGACTCCTTTACACGGCGGGGCTTCCTTTCCTCAACGCGCGCGGCCTTGCGCCGCAGGAAGCGAACATCCGTGGTCGGATTATCGACGGGAGCCGGCGCTGCTGGCAGCAGACCGAAGCGCTGAAAGCGCATATCGTCATGAGCGAAGCGGGCGACGGCGACGCGCGCGGGCGCGCGGCGCTCTGTCTGTCGAGCTTCTTCGAGGACTATCTCTCCGGCGTTCCCGATGGCGGCTGGCGCGATCATTTCAGCGCGGAGGGCGCGCCGCTGGCGACGGACATGCCGGCGAGCACCGGCTATCATGTGGTGCTGGCGTTTTCGGAATTTATCCGGGCCTTCGGCGCAGGGCGTTGAGGCGGCCTGCGCATTACATTTTTGTAATTTATGCATAACTTATTGTTTTTCATCGGCAAATAAAACTTATCCCCGCCCTTTCAGGCGGGCTTACGCTGCTGGCGTTGAGTTTAACGAGAGCAGTTGCATCATGAATATGTCTCCCCGCCTGTCCCTTTCCTACCTGTCGCCGCAACAGGCGCAGAAGCATGTCACGGTCAATGAAAGCCTGCGCCGGCTCGATGCGCTGACGCAGCTCGCGGTCGTCTCGCGCAGCCAGACCGCAGAACCCGCCGCGCCGCAGGAAGGCGACGCCTATATCCTCCCGGCGGCGGCCAGCGGCGGCGCCTGGAGCGCGATGGCGACGGCGTCGATCGCCGCGTTCCAGGACGGCGCCTGGCGCGAGATCGCGCCCGGCGCGGGTTGGCGCGCCTGGGCGGCCGACGAGGAAACGCTGCTTGTGTTCGACGGCGCGGCATGGACGGCGCTGAGCGCCGGCGGCGGCGAGCCGTCCATGCTCGGCGTCAACGCCAGCCCGGATGCGACCAACCGTCTTTCGGTGAAGTCCAATGTCGAACTTCTCTCCCATGACGACGTGACGCCGGGGACGGGCGACGCGCGCAAGATCATCAACCGCGCCGGCTCGGGCGGCGCCGCTTCCGTGGTCTTCCAGACAGGGTTCAGCGGCCAGGCGGAGTTCGGGCTTATCGGGGACGACCGTTTCCGGCTCAAGGTCAGCGACGACGGCGAGGCCTTTCTCGACGCGCTCATCATCGATACGGCGAGCGGCGATGTGGGCGTCGGCGCCGCGCCGAAAGCCAAGCTGTTCGTCAAGGGCGACAATCTCAGCGATCCGGGCGTCGGCGACCTGCATATCGAAAAGGACGGTTATTTCGCGCTGTTTTTCCTCGATACGTATGCGGACGGCGCGGCTTCCTTCTCCATCCAGCGCCGGGCGCGCGGCACGCTGGCCGCGCCGGCGGCGGTGCAGGTAGGCGATAGCTGCGGCGGCTTTTCCTTCCGCGGCTACAATGCGGCGGGCGGGTTCACGCAGGCGGCGATCATCTACGCGCCCGTCGACGGCGCCGTCTCGGGCGCCGCCGTGCCGACGGCGCTCGCATTCTCCACCGGTTCGGCCTCAGCGGCCGAGCGGATGCGCATAACGTCAGCCGGAGATGTCGGCGTCGGCGTTTCGGCGCCGACCACGAAGCTGCATGTGGACGGGCCGGTGCGCTGCAAATCCTACACGGTCGCGGGCGCGCCTTCGGCGGCTTCCGCCGGCGCGGGCTCGATGATCTTCGTGAGCAACGAAAGCGGCGGGGCGACGCTGGCTTTCAGCGACGGCGCCAACTGGCGGCGCGTCGCCGATCGGGCGGTGATTTCATGACGGCGCCGCTTCCGCCCGCAACCCAAAAAACAAGGCCGCGCATGTGCGCGGCCTTGTTGAGACGATTGCAGCCGGGCGAAAGATCAGGCTTCAGCCTTTTTAGCGCGGCGGCGCAAGAAGCCGCCCGCCGCGATCGCCGAAGCGAAGAGCACGTAGGCGCCGGGGATGGGGTTTTGCAAAACCGGTCCCGGAACAAGGCCAAGCTCTTCGGCGGTCATAAAAATATTGTCGAAATTGATCTGCACCGACGGCCCGCCGGCGGCGACCCGGAAGAAGACGCCAAGCTGCTGGCCGGCGTAGGCCTGGGTCAGCAGAGCGTCGATCAGGAGGGTCTGCACGTTCCACTGGCCGAGGCCGGGATCGCTGAGATTGAGCGTCGCGATGACATTGTCGAGCGTGCCGGCGAACACGCCCATCTCGCCGTTAAACAGGCTGCGGTCGGCGCGATGGCCGATCAGCGCCGACAGCGAAAGGTCTGCGTCGCCGGTAATGGTGTAGTTGAGCGTCTGATAGGCGACGCCGCCATTGCTCACATAACCGAACCGGGAGCCGGCCTCGCCGGGGATGGCCGCATAGGCGGGATTGCCGCCGACCCCGGCCCAGGTGCCGGCGTAGCCGCTGGACTGCCAGCCCGCGAAACCGGCGCCGAAGTAACCATATTCCGTTCCGCCCGAAGGCAGGGCGTAGGCGTCTTCGAAATTGGCGTTTGCAACAGAAATGGCGCCCGCAGAAGCGGCGGTCGCGCCAAGGGCGAAAAACCCAATCAGAGCGGCGGTTACAAGACGATACATACTAAAGGTTCCCCAAAAACCCGGACTAAACCGAGCTTACTAATAGGTTATTGGGGGGTTCAAAGCAATATCGGCGCCGCTTTCCGGCGTGTATTTCTTAAGAAAATACATCAATTTGCAGAGGCTGGCTCGAGCGAGTTCTTGTCTGCGGGGTTATTTCGGGACAGGGGTCGCCCGGGAGGGGTTCTCTTGCGCCCTCCGGTCCCCGGCTACAGGCCGCAGGTCGCTCTCGCGGCGCATCACCTTGAGCGGCGACCAGGTCAGCGCGCGGGCGAGCTCGCGCAGGCCGATGCGCCGCCCCTTCTGGATCGCGCGCCGGCGCGCGCGAAGGGCCGCGAGCCCGCAATATCCGTCCCGGAGCGCCTTCAGGTAGGCGGCGGCGTTGCCGAGCAGGCTGTGGCGGATCAAAAGATAGAGATCGACCGCAAAACGGAACGGCGCCAGCGGCCAGTAGATTTCCGCCGGCATGTTCTTGTAGGTCGCCCAGATGCGGTTTCGGTTGCCGTGATAGACGGTGAAGCCGCTATGGCGCCCGGTGATGCCGGATCCTTCGTGAAAAACCTTTGCGCCCGCAAGCTGCACCGCGCGCCCGCCGTCGAGCCGAAGGCGGAAGCCGAGATCCACGTCCTCGCCGTAGCAGAAAAAGCTTTCATCGAACCCGCCCAGCGCTTCGAAGCGGTCGCGCCGGTACATGGCGGCGGCGGCGCAGGGCGCGAAACATTCGCCGTCAGGGGGCGCCTGCTCAACAGGCCGGCCGTACCCGCCGCGATAGGCGACGCCGAACACATGAAAGACGTCGCCGGCGCCGTCGAGCTTCGCGGGATCGAGGGCGTCGATCTGGGTCGAGCCGAACGCATCGGCGAAGGGATAACGCGCCGCGCCTTCCAGCAGCTTCTCGACCCAATCCGGCGCCGCATAGGCGTCGGGATTGAGGAAGATGAGCCACGCCCCTCGCGCGCGCGCCGCCGCGCGGTTGTTGGCGGCGGCGAAGCCAAGATTGGCGCCCGCCTCGATGAGAACGGCCGGCAGCGCGGAGGCTTGGGCCGCCGCCTGCGATCCGTCCGAGGACTGATTGTCGATGACGATGGTCTCGAAATCGCGCCGAGTCTGCGCCTCGAGACAGGCGAGGCACTTCGCCAGCCGGTCGCTGGAATTGAAATTGACGATAATGACAGTGGCGACCGGATCGGTCATGGTCGGGGCGGCCTTTGCGCAAGCGGCTTGGCGGATGGCGTTCGGGGCGCGGCGGGAGTAACAGCATTCCCGGTTCAAGGCCAGCAAGCGGGCCAAGCAACAGGAGAAGCAGGTTTTGTCTGATCTTCAAGGCGCGACAATCCTCGTCACAGGCGCGGCGGGGTTCATCGGGTCCTATGTCGCGCGCGCGCTGATCGACCGCGGCGCGTCGGTGATCGGCGTCGACAATCTCAACGACTACTACTCACCGGACCTGAAGCGCGCCCGGCTCGCCGGACTCAAGGGGAACGCCCGCTTCGCTTTCCACGAAGGCGATATCGCCGACCACGAGGCGCTGAAACGGCTGCCCGGCGTTATGGAAGTCGACCATGTGGCGCATCTCGCCGCGCAGGCGGGCGTTCGCTATTCGCTGCAAAACCCGTTCGCCTATGCGCAGTCGAACCTGGTCGGGCACCTGTCGGTTCTGGAGCTTGTGCGCGCGGCGCCGAAAAAGCCGAAACTGGTCTACGCTTCGTCCAGCTCCGTCTACGGCGCCAACACGAAGGTTCCATTCGCGGAGACCGATCCCGTCACGCAGCCCGTCTCGCTCTATGCGGCGACGAAGCGCGCCGACGAACTGATGAGCGAGACTTATGCGCGCCTCTACGGGATCGAGGCGGTCGGCCTCAGGTTCTTCACCGTCTACGGCCCGTGGGGCCGGCCGGACATGGCCTACTGGTCGTTCACGGAGAACATACTCGACCGCAAGCCGATCCGCGTCTTCAACAATGGCGATCTGTCGCGCGACTTCACCTGGATCGACGACATCGTGAAAGGCGTCGTCGCCACCATCGAAAAACCGATGACAAAGACCGGCGACGTCGCTCACCGCCTCTACAATATCGGCAACAACAAGCCAGTGAAGCTGACGCGCTTCATCGAGATCCTCGAAAAGGCCTGCGGCGCAGAAGCGATCAAGGAAATGGCGCCGATGCAGCCCGGCGACGTTCATGCGACTTACGCCGATATCGACGCTATCGCCGCCGATTACGGTTTTGCGCCGACGACAAGCCTTGAAACAGGCATCCCGCTCTTCGTCGACTGGTTCAGACAGTATCGCGCCTCGAAAGGGCAGCCATGACGAAACGGGTTCTCGGCGTCATCGGAGGATCGGGCGTTTATTCCGTCGACGCGCTCGAAGGGGCCGAACGCCTCGCGCTCGATACGCCATGGGGCGAGCCCTCCGACGTGCTCGTCCGCGGCCGGATGAACGGGGTTGAGACCGTGTTCCTCGCCCGCCACGGGCAGGGCCATCGCCTGACGCCCTCTTCGATCAACTACCGCGCGAATATCGACGCCCTGAAACGCGCCGGGGCGACCGACATCGTCTCGATTTCCGCTTGCGGCTCGTTAAAGGAGGAGCTGGCGCCGGGATGTTTCGTTCTCGTCGATCAGTTCATCGACCGCACGACGCGGCGCGAGTCGAGTTTCTTCGGCCCCGGATTCGTCGCCCACGTATCGATGGCGGAGCCTGTCTGCCCCGGCCTGCGCGCCGCGCTCGGCGCAGCCTGCGCCGAGGCCCGCGTTCCTTACGCGCCGCGCGGAACCTATATCTGCATCGACGGCCCGCAATTTTCCTCGCGCGCCGAATCCGATCTCTACAGATCCTGGGGCTGCGATGTGATCGGCATGACCAACATGCCGGAAGCCAAGCTCGCCCGCGAGGCGGAGCTTCCTTACGCCAGCGTCGCGATGGTGACGGATTACGATTGCTGGCGCGTCGACGAAAAACCGGTCGAGGTCGCCTCGGTGCTCGAGGTGATGCGCGCCAACACGGCGAAGGCGCGCGAGCTTCTCGATGCGCTGACGAAGATGCTCGGACCGGCGCGCGCGCCCTCGCCTCTCGGCATTGAAACGGTGCTCGATTACGCCATCATCACCGCGCCCGAAGCGCGCGACCCGGAAATGATGAAAAAGCTCGATGCGGTGGCGGGACGGATTTTAAAGTCGCTAGTGCGTAGTGCGTAGAATGATAAGACAAGCCGGCAAGAAATAGCGCAAATCACTCTCTACGAACGACGCACTACTTTCTACGCACCCGTCACAGCAGATCGTCTCGCCCGCGCTTCTTCAATTCCTCGACGATCTTCTTCACGTCCTGCGCGCGCGATTTCGGCGCGACGAGCACGGCGTCGCCGGTGGCGACCACGATCATGTCGTCCATGCCGATGACGCCGACGAACGGCCCGTCGGTTTTGACAAGGCAGCCCTCCGAGTCGATGGCGAACACTTTCTGATCGCCCTCCGCGGTCTCGATGGACGACCACGAGCCGATATCGTTCCAACCCACATCGACCGGCCCGACGACCGCGGCGCGGGAGGTTTTCTCCATGACGGCGTAGTCGATAGAATCGGAGGGGCATTCCGAAAAGGCGGCCGGATCGAGATCGAGGCGCGCGCCGTCCCGCTTCGCTTGCGCCAGCGCTTTCGACGCCGCATCGCGGATCGCTGGCGCATACGCGCCGAGTTCGTCGAGCATCGCGCGCGGGCTGAACAGGAAGATGCCGGCGTTCCAGTAATGCGCGCCGCCGGCGAGATAGGCTTGCGCGGTCGCGGCGTCAGGCTTTTCACGAAACGCTTTCACGGCGTATACGGACGGCCCGAGCGCATCGCCGCGCTCCACATAGCCGTATCCCGTGTGCGCTTCGGTCGGCTTGATGCCGAAAGTGACGATGGAGCCGCCGAGCGCCGCGTCCGCGCCCTGCGCGACCGCAGCGCGAAAACCCGCCGCATCGGCGATGTGATGGTCGGCCGGCAAGAGGAGAACCGGCGCGCCGGGTTCGTTATCGTTCGTCCATGCGGCGGCGACCGCGGCGACCGCCGCCGTGTTGCGCGGGCAGGGTTCGGTGACGATGGCGCGCGGGACAATTCCGAGCGCCGCGAGCTGTTCCGCGATGACGCCCGCGTGGCCCTCCCCGCCGATCACCAGCGGCGGCGCGAAAGAGCCGCCCGCGACGCGCAGCGCGGTTTCCTGAAACAGGGATTTCTCGCCGGTCAGCGCCAGAAACTGTTTCGGCCGGGCCTTGCGCGACATCGGCCACAGCCGCGTTCCCGCGCCGCCCGACATGATCACCGGCTGGATGCGAATGGAGGTCATGCCCCTACTTCTAGCGTAGCGCTGGTTAAAACAAGCCTGCCTCCTTCGCGGCCCGCGCTCTCGCGCCCGCGCATTGCCTTTGACCGCCTCGACCGGTATGGCACAGGCGCAAAATCAGGGGCGGAAACCCCAGCGATTACGGGCCTCAGTTTGCCGGCCGAAGGAGCCTAGCCATGCGCGTCGCGATGATCGGTACTGGCTATGTCGGACTCGTTTCCGGGGCCTGTTTCGCCGATTTCGGCCATGACGTGATCTGCGTCGACAAGGACGCGGGCAAGATCGCGAGACTCGAAGCCGGGGAGATCCCGATTTTCGAGCCGGGGCTTGAGGAACTGGTCGAGGAAAACGTCAAGGCGGGCCGGCTCGCCTTCACCACCGACCTCGTCCCCGCCATCGCCAATGCCGACGCCGTGTTCATCGCGGTGGGCACGCCGTCGCGGCGCGGCGACGGGTTCGCGGACCTCTCCTATGTCTATGCGGCCGCCGAAGAGATCGCGAAGGCGCTGACCGGCTACGCCGTCGTCGTCACCAAGTCGACCGTGCCGGTCGGCACCGGCACGGAGGTCGAGACGATCATCCGCAAGACAAGGCCCGATGTCGAAGTGTCCGTCGTCTCCAACCCGGAGTTCTTGCGCGAAGGCGCCGCCATCGAGGATTTCAAGCGCCCGGACCGCGTCGTCGTCGGCGCCGAGGACGAGCGCGCCAAGGAAGTCATGCGCGAGCTTTACCGCCCGCTCTATCTCAACGAGACGCCCATCGTCTTCACCAACCGGGCGACGTCGGAGCTCATCAAGTACGCCGCCAACGCCTTCCTCGCGACCAAGATCACCTTCATCAACGAGATGGCGGACCTCTGCGAAAAGGTCGGCGCCAACGTCCAGGAAGTCGCCAAGGGCATCGGCCTCGACGGGCGCATCGGCTCCAAATTCCTTCATGCCGGCCCGGGTTATGGCGGCTCGTGCTTTCCCAAGGACACGCTCGCCCTCGTCAAGACCGCCGAGAGCGTCGGCGCCCCGACCCGCATCGTCGAGGCGGTGGTCGGGATCAACGACCGGCGCAAGAAGGCGATGGCCGCCCGCGTCATCGAGGCCTGCGGCGGATCGGTGGCCGGCAAGACCGTCGCCGTGCTCGGCCTCACCTTCAAACCCAACACTGACGACATGCGCGACTCGCCTTCGCTCGACATTATCCCGGCCCTCCAGGCCGCCGGGGCGGCGGTGCGGGCTTTCGACCCGGAAGGGGCCGACGAGGCGAAAAAGCTCCTCAAGGGCGTGACCTTCTGCGACGGCGTCTATGAAACCCTCGACGGGGCGGACGCCGTGACCATCATCACCGAATGGGACGAATTCCGCGCTCTCGATCTCGACCGGGTCAAATCCCTCCTCAAAACCCCGATTATGGTGGACCTCCGGAACATCTACCGTCCGGCCCAGATGGCCGACCGGGGCTTCAGCTATTACTCGATCGGAAGGCCCTGACTTTGACGGGACGCTTGACGGGATCAGGCCCCCGGGCTAGGGAGCGCCTCCATTTTCACAACCGGACGAAAGAAACCGGGGCCAAAAAGGACGCTAGGCGCAAACAGTGCGCCAACGGAGTCGGAGCATGTACGCAGTCGTGAAGACTGGCGGTAAGCAATACCGCGTTTCCAAAGACGATCTTATCCGCATCGAGCGCCTTGAGGGCGACGCCGGAGAGATCGTGACCCTCGGCGAAGTCTTGATGATTGGCGACGGCGCGGACGTCACGGTCGGCGCGCCCTTCATCGACGGCGCCTCGGTCGCCGGCGAGATCGTCGAGCAGACCCGCGGCGACAAAATCATCGTCTTCAAGAAGCGCCGCCGGCAGAACTATCGCCGCAAGGCCGGCCATCGCCAGCACCTGACGGTCCTCAAGGTGACGGACATCCTCACCGACGGCGCCAAGCCCGCGAAGAAAGCCGCCGCCAAAAAGCCGGCGAAAGCCGAAGCCAAGGCGGACGCCAAGGCCGAAGCCCCGAAGGCGAAAGAGCCGGCCGCGGATTTCATCGATGACGTGTCGCTGATCGGCGGCGTCGGTCCGGTGCTGAAGGAAAAGCTCGAAAGCTACGGGATCACTTCCCTGAAGCAGATCGCCAAATTGAGCGAGAAAGCCCTCGCCAAGATGGACGAGGAGCTTGAACTGCACGGCCGCGCAACACGCGACGAGTGGGTCGAGCAGGCCAAAGAGCTCATCGCCGGCGAGCCGCCGCGCGCCAAGAGCGACCGCGCCCGCACGGAAGAAGAATAGTCAGTACACGAATTAGAGGAGATTTCTCATGGCGCACAAGAAAGCTGGCGGCTCATCGCGCAACGGACGCGACTCCGAAGGCCGCCGCCTCGGCGTTAAGAAGTTCGGCGACCAGACGGTCGTCCCCGGCAACATCCTCGTGCGCCAGCGCGGCACGAAGTTCCATCCTGGCGACAATGTCGGCATGGGCAAGGACCACACGCTCTTCGCCCTTATCGAAGGCCGCGTGAAATACGCCGTGAAAGCCAAAGGCCGCAACGTCGTCTCGATCACGCCGGAAGGCTGATCGGTTCAATGACCGGATTTTGAAGGAGGAAAGCGCAAGCTTTCCTCCTTTTTCTTTGCGCGGAGAAATCAGTCGGCTTCGTCCAGCTCGTCAAGCCATGCATTGGCGTTGCCGTCGCTCGGCGCGCGCCAGTCGCCGCGCGGGCTAAGCGCGCCGCCGGAGGAAATCTTCGGCCCGTTGGGCATCGCCGAACGCTTGAACTGGCTGGTCGTGAAAAAGCGGTAGAGAAAAACCTTCAGCCATTTGCGAATCTCAGCGCGCGAATACTGAACCCTGTCCGCCTCGTCGATGTTCGCCGGCCAAGCCCCGCGCTTTTTATCGCTCCACGCATGTTCGGCGAGAAAGGCGATCTTCGAGGGTTTCAGCCCGTAGCGCGTCAGATGATAAAGCGCGAAATCGGCGAGCGCGTACGGGCCGATCTTTTCTTCCGTGCTCTGAATGGCGCCGTCTTTTCCTGCGGGCACAAGCTCTGGCGAGATTTCAGTCTTAAGGATCGCAAGCAAAGTCTTCGCCGTCGCCTTGTCGTAATCGCCGTTTGAAACGCACCAGCGGATCAGATGCTGGATCAGCGTCTTCGGCACCGAGGCGTTGACGTTGTAATGCGACATGTGATCGCCGACGCCGTAGGTCTGCCACCCGAGCGCGGACTCGGAAAGGTCGCCGGTGCCGATCACCATCCCGCCTTCATGGTTGGCGATTCGGAAGAGATAATCGGTGCGCAGGCCCGCCTGCACGTTCTCGAAGGTCACGTCATAGACGGGCTTATCCTTGGCGTAAGGATGGCCGATGTCGGCGAGCATCTGTTTCGCTGCTGGGCGGATATCGAGCTCGCGCCCGTCGACGCCGAGCCCTTTCATCAGCGCCAGCGCGTTGGCTTTCGTTCCCGCGCTCGTCGCAAAGCCGGGCATGGTCAGCGCGATGACGTTCTTGCGCGGCAGACCCATCAGGTCCACAGCCCGCGCCGCCACCAGCAGCGCCTGCGTCGAATCCAGTCCGCCTGAAATTCCAATGACGCACTTCTCGATCTTCGCCGCCTGCATCCGCGTCATCAGGCCGTGCACCTGAATGTTATAGGCTTCGTAGCAGTCCTGATCGAGCCGCGCCGGCTCGTCCGGGACAAACGGAAAACGCGGCACGGCGCGCTCCAGCGGAACGGCGCCCACAAGCGGCGGCTTCAGGTCGAACTCGACAGTGCGGAAAGACGCGACCTTGTCGCGGCAACGCGCGGCGGCGTCACGGAAGGTGCCGGTGCGCAAGCGCTCAAGCCGCAAGCGGTCCAGATCGACATCGGCGGTGATCATCGCGCTATCCGTCGCAAAGCGGTCGCTCTCGGCGAGTTTCTCGCCAAGCTCGAACGCCGCGAGATGCCCGTCCCATGTCACGTCCGTCGTCGACTCGCCGTGCCCCGCGCCCGAGTAAAGATACGCCGCCGCGCAACGCCGCGATTGCGCGTCGCAGAGAAGATTGCGTTCCTCCGCCTTGCCGATGGTGATGTTCGACGCGGAAAGATTGCAGAGGATCGTCGCGCCCGCGAAGGCGCCGAATGTCGAGGGCGGGATCGGCGCCCACATGTCTTCGCAGATTTCGACGTGAAAAATGAAGTCAGCGAGGTCGCTCGCGCGGAAGATCAGGTCGGCGCCGAACGGAACATCATCGCCGCAGAGGCTTACCGTGCGCTCGACGGCTTCGTCGCCATGGCCGAAATGGCGCTTCTCGTAATATTCGCGGTAATTCGGCAGGTAGGTTTTCGGCGTGACGCCGAGAATGCGCCCGCGATGGATGACGACTGCACAATTATAAAGCGCCGGTCCGACCGCGAGCGGCGCGCCGACGATCAGCACGGGGAGGAGTTTCTCGCTCGCCGCGCGGATGGTCTCGATCGCGTCCTGAACGCTTAAAAGCAGCGCATCCTGCAACAGGAGATCGTCGATGGCGTAAGATGAAACCCCAAGCTCTGAAAACAGCGCGAGCGCCGCGCGGCGCTTGTCGGCCTCGCGTGCAAGTTTAATGATTTCGGCGGCGTTGGCGGCTGGATCCCCCGGCGTCTGTTTGGGCGAACAGATCGCAAGGCGCGCCATACCGTGCTTGTAGAGATTGCCCGCGCTTGAGGCTGGCTTTCTGGCTTTTGAAGAAGGGCGCCGCGACGTCATCAACGTGGTTCTTTCAGCGGGAGGCTCGGCAAGGAGATAGGCGGCCCCGCCCTTTCGTTCAACAGGTTCGTACCGTCCGTTACGCGCTCTCGGCGGCGAGGCGGGCGAGATATTGTCCGTAGCCGGTCTTAAGAAGGGGTTTCGCCAGCGCCTCGAGCTGCGCCTTGTCGATATAGCCGAGGCGGAAGGAAATCTCTTCGAGACAGGCGATCTTCAGCCCCTGCCGGTCCTCGATTGTCTGGACGAAATGCGCGGCTTCAAGGAGCGACTGGTGCGTGCCCGTGTCGAGCCAGGCGTAACCGCGGCCCATCACATGCGCGCGCAGGGCCTTGTCGTGCATGTACATCTCGTTGAGCGTCGTGATTTCAAGCTCTCCGCGCGCGGAGGGCTTCACGCGTTTGGCGCGTTCGACGACGGTCTCGTCATAGAAATAAAGCCCCGTCGCCGCATAACGCGATTTCGGTTTGGCGGGCTTCTCTTCGATGGAGAGCACTTCGCCGTCCTTGCCGAACTCGATAACGCCGTAGCGCTCGGGGTCGGCGACCTGATAGCCGAAAATCTCCGCGCCGCTTTTCAGCTTCGCGGCTTTCTGGAGCATCTCGGCGAGGCCGTGGCCGAAGAAAATGTTGTCGCCGAGAACGAGCGCGCACTTGTCGCCGCCGATGAATTCCTCGCCGATGATGAAGGCCTGCGCGAGCCCGTCCGGCGACGGCTGCACGGCGTAGGAAATGTTGACGCCAAGCTCTGCGCCATCGCCCAGCAAGCGCTCAAACGAGGCGCGGTCTTCCGGCGTCGTTATGATGAGAATGTCGCGAATGCCCGCGAGCATCAGCGCGCTTAGCGGATAGTAGATCATCGGCTTGTCGTAGATCGGCAGGAGCTGCTTCGACACGCCGCGCGTGATCGGATGCAGCCGCGTGCCGGACCCGCCGGCGAGAACAATGCCCTTCATCGTCAATTCTCCCCCGTCGGCGCGGACAATTCGCGCACGACTTCTTTCAGTTCGTCGCGCCATGACGGCGCTTTCATCCCGAACGCCTGCTCGAACTTGCGCGTATCGAGCCCGGAATAAGCGGGGCGTCTCGCGGGCGTCGGATAATCCTTCGTTTCGATATGCTCAACCGGCGTCGAAAGCTTCGCGGCGCCCATGATCGCCTCGGCGAACCCCGCCCACGAGGTCTCTTCATCGCCGGCGAAATGATAGACGCCTGCCTTGCCCGCATCGGCGCGCAACGCCTTCGCGGCGACAAGCGCGGCGTCAGCGGCGCAGGACGCCGGCGTCGGCTTGCCGCGCTGGTCGGCGACGACGCGCAAGGACGGGCGTTCGGCGCCGACCCGCAGCATCGTCTTCACGAAGTTCGCGCCATAAGCGGAGAACACCCATGAAAGCCGCATGATGGCGAAGACGCCGCCCGCTTCTTTAACGCGGCGCTCTCCTTCAAGCTTCGTTTCGCCGTAAGCGCCGAGCGGCGCGACGGGATCTTCCTCGCGATAGAGCCGCGAGCCGGCGCCGTCGAACACATAGTCCGTAGAGAAATGGATGAACGGAACGCCGAGCGCTGCGCAGGCTGCGGCCATCTCGCCCGGCGCAGCGCCATTCAACCGCATGGCGGTATCCCGTTCGCTCTCGGCCTTGTCGACGGCGGTGTAGGCGCTGGCGTTGATGACGGCGTCCGGCTTGGTCTTGTCGATGGCGGCCTCCGCGGCGCCAGACTGCATCAGGTCGCAAGCGTCACGGCCCAATGCGATAATGTCGAACCCCGCCTCTGGCCCGCGGCGGCGCAGTTCGCGCGCAACCTGTCCATTCGAGCCGAAGACGAGAACGCGCATCGATCAGCCCGCCGCGCCGGCCGCTTGCTTGGCCTCGCCGAGCCCGATGCGCGCGCCATCGAAGCCCCGCTCGCGGATGCGCGCGATCCAGTCGGCGTTGCCGAGATACCAGTCGACGGTGCTCGTTAGGCCCGTTTCCAGGGTCATCTTCGGCGTCCAGCCAAGCTCGCGCTCGATCTTCGAGCAGTCGACGGCGTAGCGCAGGTCGTGGCCCGGCCGGTCGGTGACGAATTTGATGAGGCTCTCATGCCCGCCAGCCTGCGCGTTCGGGCGGCGATCGTCGAGGATGCGGCAGATCATCCGCACCAGATCGATATTCGTCCGCTCGGCGCGCCCGCCCACATTGTAGGTCTCGCCGGGAACGCCCCGCTGCGCGATGAGAAGGAGCGCGTCGGCATGGTCTTCAACATAGAGCCAGTCGCGCACATTCTCGCCCTTGCCGTAGACCGGGATCGTCTTGCCGGCGACGGCGTTGAGAATGACGACGGGGAGGAGCTTTTCGGTAAACTCGTACGGCCCGTAATTGTTCGACCAGTTGGAGACAACGACGGGGAGCTTGAACGTCTCGCCCCAGGCGCGCGCCAGCATGTCGGACGAGGCTTTCGACGCCGAATAGGGCGAGTTCGGACGATAGGGCGAGGTTTCCGTGAAGGCGCCCGTGGCGCCCAGCGTGCCGAAGACTTCGTCGGTCGAGATATGGTGGAAGCGGAACCCTTCCGGCGCCTCGCCGGCGGCGACGTAATCGCGCGCGGCTTCCAGAAGGCGGAAGGTGCCGATGATGTTGGTTTCGATGAACGCCGCCGGCCCGTCGATGGAACGGTCCACATGGCTCTCCGCGGCGAGGTGCATAACGACGTCCGGGCGGAAGTCCGCCATCAGCGCGCGCATCCGCCCGCCGTCGCAGATATCGGCTTCTTCGAAGCGGTAATGGTTCGAGCCCGCGACCGGCGCCAGATTGTCGAGATTGGCGGCGTAGGTCAGCTTGTCGATGACGAGCACGTCATGCCCGGCGGCGACCGCCTGCCTCACGACCGCCGAGCCGATGAAGCCCGCTCCCCCGGTGACCAAGATCTTCATACGCGCCCGTTTCCGCTTTTTCCGTTGCGCCCGGCCTTACTATAGGCCCGCTCCCCGCGCCACCCTGGCGAGGTTACAATACAATCGGTTAGCAAGACTTCGACCACGCCAGGCGCGCAAGGCCGTGCCGTTTCGGGACGCCTAGAGGGCTTCCTGAAAGCGCAACGGCGCACCCCTCGCCTCGCCGACCAGCGCGCCGTCCCACATGGCCCGCCGCCCCCGTATGATCGTCCCGATGGGCCAGCCGGTAACCGTCATGCCGTTGAAGGGCGTCCAGCCGCTGCGGGTCGCCTGTTCGGCGTCGGTGATCGTGTGGCGCTTTTTCAGATCGACAATGGTGAAATCCGCGTCGTAGCCGACCGCTAATCTGCCTTTGCCCGCGATGCCGAAGATGCGATTCGGACCGTGGCAGACGAGATCGACCAGCCGCGCCAGCGACAATCGTCTATTCGCCACATGATCCAACATCACCGGCAGCAAGGTCTGCACGCCGGGCATGCCGGAAGGCGATGCGGGATAGGGCTTGGCTTTCTCTTCGCGCGTATGCGGCGCGTGATCGGAGCCGATCACATCGATCACCCCTTGCGCGACGCCGAGCCACAGCCCGTCGCGATGGCGCGCGTCGCGCACTGGCGGGTTCATCTGCGCCAAGCCTTTCAGCTCTTCGTAACAGCCGGGCGCCGCGAGAGTCAGGTGCTGCGGCGTCGCTTCGGCGGTGGCGATGTCTTTCGCCGCCGCGAGGATCGGAATTTCGTCCGCCGTCGAAATATGCAGCACATGAATGCGCCGCCCCGTCTCGCGCGCGAGCCGCAGCAGGCGGTTCGTGCACGACACCGCCGCTTCGACCGAGCGCACGTCGGGATGCGACGTCCAGTCGCCTTCGCGCGCGCGCGCCTTGCCGTCGCGCAGCATGAACTCGTCTTCGGAATGAATCGCGACGCGCCGGCGCCCGTGCCGCAACACTTCGCGCACGCCGTCATCGTCTTCAACCAGAAGGTCGCCGGTCGAGGCGCCCATGAAAATCTTCACGCCGCAGACGCCCGGCAGGCGCTCAAGCTCCGCGAGGTCGCGCGGATTGTGATGCGTCGCGCCGACATAAAAAGCGTGGTCGCAATACATTCGCCCCTTGGCGCGGGCGAGCTTATCTTCGATCGCTTCTTTCGTGGTGGTCAGCGGGTTGGTGTTCGGCATTTCAAAAACGGCCGTCACGCCGCCGAGCACCGCCGCCTTGCCTCCCGTTTCAAGGTCTTCCTTGTGGGTCGGTCCCGGCTCGCGGAAATGCACCTGGCTGTCGATGACGCCGGGCAGCACATGCAAGCCAGCGCAGTCGATGGTCTCACCCGCCGAGGCGCCGGAAAGAGAGCCGACTTCAGCGATGCGCCCGCCAGTCACGCCGACATCGCGCACGCCCTCGCCGTCATGGTTGACGACGGTTCCGCCCTTTAGGATGAGATCGAAGGTTTTGGCCATGAAGGGGTTCTAGTCGGTCCTTCACAAGCCCGCAAACAGGGTTTTATCCGGCTTGGCGGCGAGGCCCGCCGCGCCTAAATCACCACCCATGCCCCAGACCGCTTTCCTCGCTTCCCGCGCCGTTCTGAAAATCGCAGGCCCTGACGCCCGCTCCTTCTTGCAAGGGATCGCCACCCAGAATGTGGAGAGCCTCAAGGAGGGCGAAGCGGCGTTCTCGGCGCTGTTGACGCCGCAGGGAAAGATCCTGTTCGATTTCATTCTCGTCGCGACCGGCGACGGCTTTCTGGTCGATTGCGCCAGCGAGGCGGCGGAAAGTCTCGCCAAGCGCCTGTCGCTGTATCGCCTGCGCGCCAAGGTGACGATTGAGGCAGCGCCCGGCTTGGCGGTCGGCGCCGCCTGGAACGGCGCCCTTGAAAATGCGCCCGCCGGCGTGGTTGCTTTCATGGACCCGCGGCTTGCAGCCCTCGGCCAGCGCGTCATCGGCCAAAAAGAAACGGTCCTCGCGATTGCAGATCAAAAATCCGAGCCCCTCTATGACGCGCACCGTCTCGCCCTCGGCGTTCCCGAATTTGGGCGCGATTTCGGGGGCGACGAGGTCTTTCTTCTCGACGTGAACTACGACGCGCTCAAAGGCGTGGATTACAAAAAAGGGTGTTTCGTCGGACAGGAAGTGACGAGCCGCATGAAGCGCAAGGGGGAAGTCCGCAAGCGGACGTTAGCCTTGAGCTTGGACGGTCCGCCCCCGCCCAAGGGAACGCCCGTGATGGCAGGCGAGAACGCCATTGGCGAAACGCTCTCCGGCGCTACGGGCTCGGCGCTCGCCCTGATCCGCATTGACCGCCTCGCGGCCGCGCGCGAAGCGGGATCGGCTCTTACGGCTGACGGACGAGAGGTGCGCATCTCGGTTCCCGGCTGGCTCGAACAGCGCTAGCGTCCCTCAAAACAAGGGAGGGAGAACCCCATGTCGCCAACCGCAACCGCGCTTCTCGGCTTCGCCGCCTGGACGCTTTTTCTCGTCATGTCGCTCGGCGTCTTCCGCACCAGCATCGCGATGACGAAGGGCAAGAAGGCCAACACGTTCAGCCCGTCGGGCGAAGATCTCGGCGGGCTCGGCCAGCGCCTCACCCGCGCCCACGCCAATTGCTATGAGAACCTTCCCGTCGCCGGCGTTATCCTGCTCTACGCCATCGCCACCGGCCAGACGGCGCTTACCGACCCGCTCGCCTACGCCTTTATCGGCGCGCGCATCCTGCAATCGGCGACGCATGTCGTCTCGACCAGCAATATGGCGGTGCTCATCCGTTTCGCGCTGTTTCTTGTGCAGATCGTGATCCTGATCGTCTGGCTTTTGAAACTGTTCCATCATATCTGATCGCCATGACCGAAACCGCCGATACGATCTGCGCCTGGGCGCCGCTCGATGACGCGCTCTATCGTCAGTATCATGACGAGGAATGGGGCGTCCCCGAGTATGACGACCGGGCGCTATTCGAGAAGCTGATTCTCGACGGATTTCAGGCGGGACTCTCGTGGCGGACCATTCTCTACAAGCGCGAGAATTTCCGCCGCGCCTTCGACGGGTTCGATCCGCAAAAGATCGTCCGCTACACGCCGAAGAAGATCGAAAAACTGATGCAGGACGAGGGCATCATCCGGTCGCGGACCAAGATTGACGCGACCATCGGCAACGCCCGCGCCTATCTTGATATTATGGAGAAGCGCGAAGACGGGTTTTCCGGGCTGCTCTGGGACTTTGTCGGCGGCAAACCGAAAGTGAACGCCTGGACGCAATTTCGGCAGGCGCCGACCAAATCGCCGGAAAGCGAAGCGATGGCGAAAGAATTGAAGCGCCTCGGCTTTAAGTTCTGCGGGCCTGTCATCGTCTACGCCTTCATGCAGGCGACGGGCATGGTCAACGATCACGAAGTGCGGTGTCCGCGCCACAAGGCGGTGCAGAAAAAGCGCCGGGCGGTTGCCTGACCTTGCCGATAAGCGCAGACTGGCCGCAACCATAAACTACTGACCGCGCGCGAGTTTCCGCCATGACCGCTGCTTCCAGCCCCGATATACGCATTGTCGCGACCGGGCTTTTCACGCCGCCGCACTCGATCTCCAACGAGGAGCTGGTCATCGCTTTCAACGCCTATGTCGAGCGCTACAACGCCGACAATGCGCCGGCGATCGCGAAGGGCGAGATTGAGCCGCTGCAACCCTCTTCCGCCGACTTCATCGAGAAAGCATCCGGCATCAAGTCGCGGCGCGTCATGGACAAGGCCGGCATTCTCGACATCGCGCGCATGGCGCCATACTTCTCTGCGCGGTCCAACGAAGAATTGTCGATCCTCGCCGAAATGGCGGTCAACGCCGCGCGCGACGCGATGCGCGCCGCCGATCTCGGCTCTAAGGACATTGACGGCGTCATTTGCGCCGCGTCGAACCTGCAACGGGGCTATCCGGCGATCGCGGTCGAAATCCAGGACGCGCTCGGCATCGAAGGCTTCGGGTTCGACATGAATGTCGCCTGCGCTTCGGCGGCCTTCGGCATCGAGACCGGGCTCGGGCTCATCCGGGCCGGGTCGCGGCGCATCCTGATGGTGAACCCGGAAATCTGCTCGGCGCATCTCAATTTCCGCGACCGCGACAGCCATTTCATTTTCGGCGACGTGGCGACGGCGGTTATTCTCGAGCGCATAGACGGATCGGCGCGAAGCGAATCCTATGAAATTCTCGGCACGCGGTTGAAGACGAAATTCTCCAATAACATCCGCAACAATTTCGGCTTCCTCAACCACTGCGAGCGCGAAACCGGCGAGCCCGCCGATCCGCAGCGCACCCCGTCGACCGACAAGCTGTTCAAGCAGCAGGGCCGCAAGGTCTTCAAGGACGTGGTGCCGATGGTCGGCGACATGATCCTCGCCCACCTCGCCGATCTCGACATCGCGCCGGCTGACGTGAAACGCTTCTGGCTGCATCAGGCGAACCTCGCCATGAACGAATTCATCGCCCGCAAGGTGCTAGGCCGCGACGCGACGCGCGAGGAAGCGCCTGTCGTCCTTGACGAATACGCCAACACCTCGTCAGCCGGTTCGATCATCGCCTTTCACAAGCACCGCGCCGACTTCAGGCCGGGCGATATTGGCGTGATTTCCGGGTTCGGCGCCGGTTATTCGGCCGGCTCGGTGGTGGTCCGCAAAGCCGCATAAACGAAAAGAGCCGCCCTCGGGCGGCTCTTTCCCTGAGTGCGTTGAAGCGCCCTATTTTTTGTGCGTCACTGTCAGGTTAATCGTATCGGGAACCGCTTGCGGCCCGGTCTGGCCGATCTCGGAGAGAGCCTTGAACGTCACGGGCTCGGCGGGTTTCGCAGCGATGTTGAGCGCTCCGCCCTCAGCGACAAAGCTTGCGAACGCCTCGACATAGTCGGCGATGCGCGGAGAAAGCGCCGCCGCCTGCATGCCGGAAAGCCGGATCATCGCCGGCGCCGAAGCGCGAAGATCGGCGCCCGACTGGTTCATCTGCAAGCCGGCGATATCGAAGACGGCGTCGAGCAGCTTTTCGTCGACGATCGTCATGGTGAAGCTTTTGAACGCCCCGTACTCGGCGACCGCATCATTCTGCCCGGCTTCCATCGCCTTGTTGATCTTCTCAAGCTCCAGTCCGGCGAGCGCCATGTCGAAATCGAGATCGGCGAGACCCTGCGTGTCGAAGTCGGTTGCGAGCGCCGCCCCGCCCTTGTCCGCATCCCAGTCCCACGCGAAGGTTCCGGCTCCTTTTACGTTGTTCAGCCCATGACGTTTGACGATCTCCAGCGCCTTTTCTTCTTCCGGCGGAAGATAGGCGGAGAAGTCGTAGACGGCGCCTTTCGTCTCGGTGCGGATTTTCGACGGCATCAGCCAGGTGAACTCCGCGGCGGAGACCGTCGCCTCCGCCACGGTCGCGGCCTTGCGGCCGTCGATATGCGTCGTCGTGTCGAGGATCTTCATCGTGCCGAGATTGATGAGATTGCGCGCGGTGAGCGGCGGCTTCTCATCCTTCAGCGCGTAGCCCATCCAGCCCGAGAGGTCGACGCTGCGCCACTCGAACGACTTCATTGTGACACGCTGGTTCGCCGGCGCGATGAATGCGGCCAGGGGACCGTTGAGAAGCATGGCGCCCTGCGGCCCGAAGGATTCCGCCATCGCCTGGCGCGCCTCGGGCGTCTGGACGATCTCGTATTCAGCATTCTTGACGATCATCGCGCCGAGCTTGCCGCCCCCCAGTCCCACAAAGCGCAGGTCCGGCGCCTTGAAGGCGAGCTTGCCGCCCTCTTCGGAATCTTCGCCGGCGACATTGATGTCCTTGAAATAAAGCCCCGCCAAATCGAACGCGTTGAAGAAATGCCCAACGCCTTTTGCGTTCTCCTCATCCTCGGCGAAACCGCCTTGCCGGATGCGGAACCGGTCGATTTCGACCGCGCCGATGCTCGCGTCCGCATCGTTCTCATCCGCCGACTGGGTTGTCAGGCCGAACAGACGCACTTTTTGGAAAATACTCTCGAAAGGCGCATCGATCGCGCCGACGCCGGTCTTGGCGCGCTCGATCGCGTCGAGGTCAACGCCATAGAACTCGGCGCGCTCGACAAGGAGCTTTTCGTCCGATCCGTCGTCATCGTCGCTGAAGACCAGCCCGGTGACAACCGTAGCGCCGAGCTTCTCGTCGAAGGCGGCGGTTTCATAGGTCGGGCGGCCGCCTTCAGGCAGCAGCGCGAAAATCGCATCGGCTTCGACGGCTTCAGCGCCCTTCAAGGCGAACGGCGCATCGAGCGGCGAGCCGGCGTTGGTCTGCGCCGCTGCGGCGCTCGATTTCGTCTCAGGCGCGCCGGCGCCGTCTTTCTTGCCGCAGCCGCCGAGGGCGAGCGCCGCGACGCCCGCCAGAAGAAGTGACCGCTTGAACATTGGAAGGCTCCCCTCTGTGTAAATTCCAGCCGGGACCGTCATGCCCGCCGGCCGAGTTGCGCCGACCCTCTTGGCCCGAAAGATCCTGCGGCGCAAGCGCGCCAGGCCGCTTCCTAGGGGCGGTTTATGACCGATTGCACAAGCCGCCTCGCCTCTGGGCTTTGCCAGTCCGCCTCGCCGACCAGCCGGCCGACTTCCTGCCCCTTCCGGTCGTAAAGGATCGAGACAGGCAACACCGAACCGCCGCCAACCGAACTCGCCAACCTGAGGCGCGGATCGGCGTAGAGTTTGAGATGCGCAATATCGAGCTTCTTGAGGAAGTCGCCTGCAACCTGCGGCCCGCGAGGATCGGCGGCGATGGCGACGACTTCGAAATCCTCGCCGCCCAGCGCCTCCTGAAGCTTATCGAGCGAGGGCAACTCCTTCAGGCACGGCGCGCACCAGGTCGCCCAGAAATTGACGAGAATGACCCGACCGCGAAAGTCTTCGAGCGTGAGCGCTGCGCCGTCATGCTCGAAAGGGGCCAGCGGCATGCCGCGCGGCGGAAAGGCGTACTCGAAATCGGCCATCTCTCCGACCAGCAAGGCAGGATCGTTCGGCTGCGCGGGCCGGGCCGTTTTCGGCCCGCTCTGGACGCTGGCGGCAATGATGACGTAGAGGACGACGAGCGCGCCGACGCCGCCCCAAGCGAACAACCAAAAGCCGGGTTTTTTCAGCGCGTTCACGAAAACTGTCTCCATCCTGCGGGGCCTGCCCGATGTCAGATAAGGCGAGCGAAGAAAAAAACAAAATGTGGGGCGGGCGTTTCGCCCGCGGCCCGGCCGCCATCATGGAGGAAATCAACGCTTCCATCGATGTGGACAAGCGGCTGTGGCGCGAGGACATCGCCGGCTCGAAAGCCCATGCGACGATGCTCGCCAAGCAGGGGATCGTTTCTGAGGCGGACTGCGAGGCTATCCTCAAAGGGCTCGACGAGATCGCCGGCGAAATCGAGCGCGGCGAGTTCGCTTTCTCAAAAACATACGAAGACATTCATTTGAACATCGAAGCCCGTCTCAAGGCGCGCATCGGCGACCCCGCGTCCCGACTTCACACCGCTCGCTCGCGCAACGATCAGGTGGCGACGGATTTTCGCCTCTGGGTGCGGCGCGCCTGCGACGAGTCGGGCGAAGCGCTGCGCGGCCTTCAATCGGCGTTGCTGACGAAAGCAGAACAGCACGCCGCATCGGTGATGCCCGGCTACACCCACCTGCAAACGGCGCAACCTGTCACCTTCGGGCATCATTGTCTCGCCTATGTGGAAATGTTCGCGCGCGACCGCGCGCGTTTCGCCAATGCGCGCGCGCGCATGAACGAGTGCCCGCTCGGCGCCGCCGCACTTGCAGGCACGCCCTATCCAATCGACCGCGAGGCGACCGCAAGCGCGCTCGGATTTGCGCGGCCGATGGCGAACTCGCTGGATGCAGTTTCTTCGCGCGACTTTGCGCTCGAAGCGCTCGCCGCCGCCGCCATTAGCGCCAGCAACCTGTCGCGCCTCGCTGAAGAGATCGTGCTGTGGACCTCGCCGCATTTCGGCTTTGCGAAGCTGACCGACGCCTTCTCCACCGGCTCCTCGATCATGCCGCAAAAGAAAAACCCGGACGCCGCCGAACTCGTTCGCGCTAAGATCGGGCGCATCGCCGGCTCGTTCGCCGGTCTTCTCTTCGTTATGAAGGGCCTGCCGCTCGCCTATTCGAAGGACATGCAGGAAGACAAGAAACAGACGTTCGAAGCGTTCGACGATCTCGCGCTAGCGCTCGCCGCGATGGCCGGCATGATCGACGATATGACCATGAACGAAGACGCGATGCGGGCGGCGTCGGGCGGCGGCTATTCGACCGCGACCGATCTCGCCGACTGGCTGGTGCGAACGCTCGCCATGCCGTTCCGCGACGCGCATCATGTGACGGGGCGCATCGTGGCCCTCGCCGAGGAGATAAGCGCGACGCTAGACGCGCTGTCGCTCGAAGAGATGCAAAAGATCGAACCGCGCATCACGCCCGAAATTTTCTCTGTGCTGACCGTCGACGCCTCGATCGCCTCGCGCACATCATACGGCGGAACCGCGCCCGACAATGTCCGCCGCCAGATTGCGCGCTGGCGCGCCGAACTCGCTTAAGGGAGACGCCGATGAGACTCGTCCTGATCGCCCTCGCCGCCCTGACGTTCCTCTCCGCCTGCGGCAAGAAAGCGCCGCTGCGTCCGCCGGGCTCGGACAGGCCGGGCGAAGACTCGCGCTTTGTAGAACCGTAGCGCGAAGCGCTGTGCGCCATGACCGAACGGACCGCCGCCTGCAGTTGCGGAAAGCTCCGCATCGCCGTCTCCGGCGACCCCGTTCGCGTCTCCATCTGTCACTGCCTTGAGTGTCAGAAGCGGACGGGAAGCGTCTTCGGCGCTCAGGCCCGCTTCCGCCGCGATCAGGTGATTTCGATGGAAGGCGCGTTTACGACCTACACGCGCGTTGGAGACGAGGGCGTCGGCGCGGATTTTCATTTCTGCCCGGCCTGCGGCTCGATCGTGCATTACGCCATCCGCGATCAACCTGATCTCATCGCCATCCCGGTCGGCGCTTTCGCGGACCCTTCTTTTCCGGCGCCGCAAGTCTCAGTTTACGAGGCGCGGCGGCATCATTGGGTGTTGCTTCCGGACGATGGCTCGCTGCACCATATCGACTGACGTTTCAGCGCCAGAGGAATTTCCCTTGCACCATTTCACTTACAAGAACGGCGTTCTCCACGCAGAGGATGCGAGCCTCGAACAGGTCGCCGCTTCGGTGGGCACGCCCTTCTACTGTTACAGCGAGGCGACGCTGCGTCGGCATGTGGGCGTTTTCCGCGACGCCTTCAACGGACTTGAAACGCTGATCGCCTATTCGGTGAAAGCCAATTCCAATATCTCTGTACTCAAAGTGCTGGCGAGCGAAGGCGCGGGCGCTGATGTCGTTTCCGGCGGCGAGCTTCGCCGCGCCCGCGCGGCGGGCATACCGGCGACGAAAATCGTCTTCTCCGGCGTCGGAAAGACGCGGGAGGAAATGGCGCTGGCCCTTGATGTGGGCATTCACCAATTCAACATCGAATCCGCGCCGGAACTTGAGGCGCTGAACGAGGTCGCGCTGTCGAAGGGCGCGCGCGCGCACATCGCCTTCCGCGTCAACCCCGACGTCAAAGCGGGCGGCCACGAAAAAATCTCGACCGGCAAGGCTGGCGACAAGTTCGGCGTCGCCTGGGGCCGGGCGCAGGAACTCTACGCCCGCGCGGCGTCTTTGAAAGGCATCGCGGTCAAGGGCGTCGATGTGCATATCGGCTCGCAGATTTCAGATCTCGCCCCGTTCGAAGCCGCGTTCCGCAAGGTGGCGGGGCTGGTCGAAACCTTGCGCGCCGACGGCCACGCCATCGAGCGCGTCGACGTGGGCGGCGGCCTCGGCATTCCCTATGGAGACGGCATCGTCGACCCGCCGCACCCGGACGATTACGCCCGGCTCATCCGCAAGATCGCCGAACCGCTGGGCGTACAGCTCATCTGCGAGCCGGGACGGATGATCGTCGGCAATGCGGGCGTGCTCGTCGCGCGCGTCGTCTATGACAAGGACGCGGACGGGCGACGGATTCTCATTCTTGACGCCGGCATGAACGATCTGATCCGCCCCGCCCTGTACGGCTCGTTCCATGCAATCGAGCCCGTGCGCGAAGCGGAAAGCGGTGCGCCGACGGTGGAGTATGACGTTGTCGGTCCCGTCTGCGAATCGAGCGACATCTTCGCAAAAGCGCGCCCGCTGCCCGAATTGAAGTCCGGCGATCTCATCGCCTTCATGTCAGCCGGCGCCTATGGCGCGGTGCAGGGCTCGCAATACAACACCCGGCCTGCGACACCGGAAGTGCTCGCCAGCGGCGAGCGTTTCGCCATCATCCGCAGGCGCCCAAGCTTTGAAGAAATGATCGCGGGAGAGGCGGCTCCGGACTGGCTAAGCTGACGCTGCGCTGAACGCTTGCCAAGCTCTGTCCGCCCGGCACATCTTCGCCGCATGACAGACGTCGATCCGAAAACCCGCATGCTGCTCGACATGATCGCCGCATTGGGCGAACCGCCGCTCAGCGAAACCAGCGTCAGTGACTTCCGCGCAAGGAGAGCGCGCGGGCGGGCATTGATCAACCCGACGTCTCCGGAGCTTCCCGTCATTCTCGATACGCATGTCGACGGCGCCGCCGGATCATTGAAAGCGCGCATTTACGACACGCTGGAGGGAGAGCACCGCCCAACCCTGATTTACTTCCATGGCGGCGGCTTTTGTTACGGCGATCTTGATAGCCACGACCCGTTATGCCGGCGGCTTGCTGCGCATGGCGGGATGCGCGTGATCGCCGTCGATTACAGACTGGCGCCGGAAACGCCTTTTCCCGGTCCGGTCGACGACGCTATCGCAGCGCTCGAATCGATCGCGACCAAGGCGGCGCGCTATGGCGCCGATCCGGCCCGGCTCGCGATCGGCGGCGACTCCGCCGGAGCCTGCCTCTCCACCATCGCCGCAAGGCATGCGGCGCGCACGGACGGACCGGCGCTCAAGTTTCAGCTTCTGATTTACCCCGTGGTGCAGGAAGCGCGGGCGACGCCGTCTCGGGAAAAATTCGCCGCCGGCTATTTCCTCACCAGCGAAACCATGGGTTGGTTCCGCGATCACTATCTCGGCAAGGATTTCGACCCTTCCGACGAATGGGTATCCCCGTTGCTGTCGCCGCCGCCCGCGGGGCTTGCGCCGGCGTTGGTGATTACCGCCGGATTCGATCCGCTGCTCGACGAGGGGCGCGACTATGCGGAAACGCTTAAGGCGGCGGGGATTCCTGTCGACTATGTCGAGTATCCCGACCAGATTCACGGTTTCTTTTCGTTCACCGCATTTTCGACCGTCGCCGAGGAAGCGATCGCCTCAGCCGCGTGCGCGACAGCGAAAGCGCTGGGATAGCGGCTAAAATCCGTACACGATCTGAAGATTATTGATGACGATCCCGACGTTGAAAATGATCGCCGCGATAAAAATGCCGAGCACGACACGGTGCGGAAACCACAAGACCATAAAACTGATGACGCCTTGAAGGAGGAGCTTCGCGGCGACCCAGCCATGGCCGATATTGTCCATCGCGGCGCGCAGAACCGGATTGACCTCTTCCGCCACGCCGGAATGAACGCCGAGAAGCGTCGAATAAATGTCGGCGATCCCTACGAAATTGTAGAAAACAACCAGCGTCCATGCGACGAGCAGATTGACCTCGTTGAGGCGGGATTCGGATGCGTCCTTCGAGAGCGTTTTGCGACGCTTTGAGGATATGATCGACCAGACCAAGCCGGCGCTCCGTTAACTTTGCCCCGCCCGGCTTGCGCCCTGACGGGGTTTACTCACGATAAAGCGCGGCCCGGCCAATCGACGGGCGGCGGCGTCCGCGATAGATTGCAAAAAGTATGACGATCGAGTTGAGACAGCCCGGCCCCGGAAGCAAGGGGCGCGAGGGCGAAAAATCGCGAACGCGCCCAGGCCCGCTGGCGGTGCGCGCTGCGCGGGCCGTCCTGTTCTGGGAAAGGCTGTGGCCGGCCCTTCTCCCCGCGCTGGCGCCCGGATTCATCATCCTCATTCTGGCGCTTTTCGGCGTTTTCGCTGCTGTCCCGTCCTGGCTGCACTGGCTCGCTTTAGCCGCCGCCGGCGCCGTAACCGTCGGGGCGACGATTCGCTATGGGCGCGAAGCCTCTCTCCCCACCCGTCGGGAGGCGCTCGAACGGCTGGAACGCGACGGCGCAGTCGCGCATGCGCCGCTCCAGGCGCTCGAAGACCGCCCCTTCGGCGCTGGCGCTCAGGAAAGCCCGCTCTGGCGCGCGCATCTTCAGGATATGGCGCGGCGCGCGAAGCTGGCGCGGCTGCGCGCGCCGCGCGCCACCGCCGACGATCGCGACCCCCACGCGCTGCGCTTCGCCGCAATCGGCCTTTTCATCGTCGCCCTCGTCGTCGCCGGCCCCGACCGCGACGCACGGCTGGCGAGCGCTCTCACGCCGAACGCCGCGTTCAAGGGCGGCGGCGCAGTCGCCGATCTGTGGATCGAGCCGCCGCCCTACACCGGCAAGGCGCCCATTTTTCTCCTGCGCTCCGGCGGCGCCGTCTCCGGCTCGCGCGCGCAGATCGATGCGCCGGAAGGCTCCAAGGTCATTGCGACCGCGGCTGACCTGCGCGGCGTGCGCCTCAGCATCACTACTTCCGACGAAGAGACGAAAGCCGTCGCAGCTGACGGCCAGCTCCGCCTTCCACTCAAAAGCGGCCTCGTCCGCATGCGGATCGGCGGCGCGGAAGGACGCTGGCCGGTGGCTGTCATCGCTGACACGCCGCCCCTGGCGCGCTTTATCGAGCCGCCGGCGACGACCGACGACGCGCGCCTCGCCATCGCAGTCGCGGTGGAGGACGATTACGGAATCGCGAGCGCCTCGCTGCGATTGAAGCTCGATCCGGATCAGCCCCGCCCGCTCGATGCGCCGGCGCTCGACGAAGCCTCCATCCGCGCGGAGCGGGTGATCGAACTGGACGGCCTGGCCGGCGAGACCGGCGAACGCCGGTTCGATCTCGATTTGCAGGCGGACCCGTGGGCGGGATTGAAGGTTATCGGCCGTCTCGTCGTCCGCGACGGCGCGGGCAAGGAAGGCGCGACAGAAGAAGCGGCGTTCGCCTTGCCGGCGCGGCCATTCTTCAATCCGCTCGCGCGCGCGGTCGTCGAGCAACGCCAAACTCTCGCCGTGGCCCCGGCCGAGTGGCACCGCGCCGGACGCTCGTTCGACGCGCTGACGCTCGCGCCTGAAGCCTTCTACGAGCGGCCGACCGACTATCTCCTTGTACGGACCGCCTTCTGGCGAGTGATGCGTCAGGGCGGAAAAGACTTCTCCAAAACCGTTTCTGAATTCTGGCCCCTCGCTCTCCAACTCGAAGACGAGGCGCTTGAGCTGGCGCGCCGCCGTCTTGAAGCCGCGCAAGACGCGCTTAGGCAAGCGCTGGAACGCGGCGCAAGCGACAGCGAAGTGTCGCGCCTTGTCGAGGAACTGCGCGAGGCGATGCGGCAGTATCTGCAGGCGCTCGCCGAATCCGGGCAAAGCATGGCGGAAGGGGAAGGCGGTCAGGGTCAATCTCTGAACGAAAGCGATCTTGAACAGATGCTCGATTCGATCCGCGACCTTTCCCAGTCCGGCGCGCAGAACGCCGCCCGTCAGGCGCTCAGCGATCTTGAAAACCTGCTCAACAATCTGCGCCTCTCGTCACGCGGCGGCGGCCAGGGTCAAAATCCGGGACAGCAGGGTCAGGGACAATCCGGGCAAGGCGGTCCGGCTGGCGCGGCCGGCGATCTCATCGGCCGCCAGCGCGACCTCGCCAACCGTTCGTTTGAACGCAGCGGCGAGCCGGGCGCGACAGGCGACGATCTTGCACGAGAAGAAGGCGCGCTGTCGGACGATTTGAGAAACCTTCTCGACCAGCTTCGCGCCGGCGAGAGCGATCCGGGTGGCGAAGCGTCGAGCGCTCTTGGCGAAGCGCTAACGGAAATGGGCCGCGCCGAAGAAGCGCTCGAAGGCGGCGATTTCGGCGCCGCCAATACCGCCATGGAGCGCGCCATTGCGGGCCTGCGCGACGGCGCCGAAGCGCTGGCGCAGGAAGAAGCAAGGCAAGCGCGCGAAGGGCGCGGCGAAGGACAGTCCGGACCCGCCGTCGATCCGCTCGGACGCCCGATCGGCGACGCAGCGAGCGGCGGCGTCGATGTGCCAGAAGGTCTCGAAGGGCAGCGCGCACGCGACGTTCTCAACGAATTGCGGCGAAGACTGTCCGACGGCAAACGCAGCGAAGAAGAGATCGAATATCTGGAGCGCTTGCTGGAGAGGTTTTAGCCCGAAAAATCCGAGACAGCGCACTTCCTTTCTCTACTGAACATCTCCCCGTCGGTCACGCCGCCCCGATAAACGGCACGCCCCGCTTGCGTCCGTCATCATCCATGCCGTAGCCGATCAGAAAATCGTCGGCGCCGGCTTCAAAGCCGACATAGTCGGCGGCGATATCGACGCTGTGCCCGGTCGCCTTGCGCACCAGCACGCACAATTTGGCCTCGCGCGCGCCGCGCGCAAGCACCATCTCCCGCGCGAAGTGCAGACTGCGGCCCGTGTCGAGCACATCATCGACCAGCAGCACCGAACGGCCCTGCAACTCGACGCTGAAATCCTTGAGCAGCGTCACGACGCCGCTGGACGCGCGCGCGCCGCCATAGCTCGACAATTGCACAAAATCGACAAGCGGGTCGGCGCCGCGCGCATGGAGCGCGCGCAACAGGTCGGCCGCGAAAATGAACGCGCCGGTCAATACCGGCGCCATCAGGAAATCTTTCGGCAGGTCGCCGGCGATCGTGTCGGCGAGCGCATCGATGCGAGCCCTCACCTCTGTTTCGCTGTAGAGCGTGCGCATGATCGGCCCCTCGCAGTCTGATTGGCGAGTTTAGCGCGCTTTGCGGCGCGGTCGAGCAAGGAGTAGGAATTAGTTGGCGCGGCGGCGGATAATATCGCCGATGCGCGCCTGTCCTGCCGCGTCTGGCGCAAAGGAAAGCGCCACTTCGACCACGCCTTCGGGCGCAGGCGCCCGCGTGACGAAGTCGGCGCTTGCGCCCTTGCCGATCTCAGCAGCGTCGAGGGCGAACGTCCAGCGCGCCAGAAGCTCGCCTTTGGGTCCGAGCGCTTCGGCCTGCATCAACGGCGCGGGCACGCCTGCACTGCTGTCGTTCCTCAAAACGCCGGTGATCTCGATGGTGGGGCCGCCGGTGGACATGGCGAAACGGTGCGCGACCTGCTCGATCCTGAGCCCGTGCGGGTTTGCTTCGATTCCGATCACCGCATAGGCGCCTGCCGCCTTCGGCCACAAGGCGACGATGTCGTTGCGGTAGGCGTAGGCGACGAAGCATGTTGCGGCGACAATGCCGATCCATACCGACCAGCCGAGCGCCCGCAGCGGCGTCATGCGATTCTTTTCACGCGCCTCTGCGCGTCGGCGCGCTTTGCGAATGGCGCGCTCAAGCTCTTTGGGCTGTACGCGCAGCGCGGCGAAGAATTCGTCATTGAACAAGCGTTCAGCAACCGGCTCCAGATCCTCGATCCGCGCCAACGCCGTGGCGCGGCGACGTTCGGCGCGCAGGCGTCTGCCGAATCCGCGTTCCGTATCCGCATCCTCTCCATCGACATCTTCGAAATCGGCGTCGACGATCACCGCCTCTGCCGGGTTCGGCGCATCGTTGCGCGCTGAATCGACAAAGCGCAGCCCCTCGTCACGCAAGCTGCGGTCATCGCGACTGTTGCGATTTTCACCGCGGCTGGTTCGATCATCGCCATCGCGCGCATACCGGGAAGGCTTCTCCGTCGTTTTTTCAGGCGTCCTTGCGAACAGGCGGTCGTCCTCATCGTCTTCCGGTTCCGGAATGCGGGACGAGGCGCTGCGTAGATCTTCCGGACGCGGTTCGTCGTGGCGATCGAAAAATCCGCGCCAGTCCGGGTCTCCTTTACCGGCGACGGATGTTTGCGGCCCCTTGTGTCCCTGCTCGGAGCGACGGCGCTCTGTCTCTTCAGGAACTGGCGTCTCGCGCGCTGCGGCGATGCGCTCAGCGCCTCGCCCGAACAGCCGCTCGTCGTCTTTGCGGCGGTCTCTTTGGCGCTCTGAAACCTCAGAATCACAGTATCCGGCATTGTCGGATGAGCGATCTGCGGTCTCCTCGCGCGGCTTGCCGGGCCTCCGGACAGTCATTAACTCCTCAACCGGCGACGGCGCCGGCACAAACCAGCTTTCGCCGCACGCCGCGCACCGGACCGAGCGGCCATCAGGGTGGAAGCGCTCGTCGTCCACATCGTACCGCGTGGCGCATTCTGGGCAGGTGATTATCATGGCCGGGCAGAATCAGGGTTTTGCTGGGCTGAAAGCGCGCTGTGCCGCTGGCCGCATCCCGCAATGGAGCGCCGAACGTGATCGTCGGCTTTGAAAATGTCGGCCTCGCCTATGAGGGGCAGCCTGAGATCCTCGCCGATCTCGAGTTCACCCTGGGCGAAGGCGAGTTCCGGTTTCTCACGGGCCCCTCCGGAGCTGGAAAAACCTCGCTTTTGAAGCTGATCTATCTGGCGCACCGACCGACCCGCGGGCGGCTCACCCTGTTCGGCGAAGACGTGACGAGCGCTCCGCGCGAGGCGCTGCCTGCGCTGCGCCGCCGCATCGGCGTCGTCTTTCAGGAGTTCCGTCTCCTCGACCACCTGACCGCCTTCGAAAACGTCGCGTTGCCGATGAAAGTCGCCGGCGTTAACCAAAATCAATATCGGGAAGACGTAAGGGAACTCTTAAATTGGGTCGGGCTTGGAGACCGCATAAACGCTCGCCCGCCGACCCTTTCCGGCGGGGAGAAGCAGCGCGTGGCGCTGGCCCGGGCGCTGGTGACGAAACCCGACCTGATCCTCGCCGACGAGCCGACGGGCAACGTCGATCCGGTGATGGGCGAGAAGATCATGAAACTCTTCGTCGAGTTGAATAAGCTTGGCGCCGCGGTGATCGTCGCGACCCATGACCTTTCGTTGATCTCCGCCCTCGACAAGCCGACCGTGGTGCTTCGCGAAGGCCGGCTTTCTCCCGATGGGAGCGAACCGCAACGCAAGACAGCGCGCCGATGAGCGACACGAAACTTATCGCGGAACGTTTCGCCAACGACGGCGGCGGAGAAGAAAGCCCGCCTGCGCCGGGGCTCTTCCGCAGAATGCGCGCAGAACCCCTGTTGCCCGAAGCCGGCGCCGGCGGCGCGCCGTTGACGGCCGTCATCGCCGTCATGTCGTTTCTTGCAGCGCTGGCGCTCGCTGCTTTCATCATCATAGCGAGCGCGGCCGGCGCGTGGACGAGCGAGCTCAGAAGCGCGCTGACCGTTCAAATAAAAGGCGCCGACGCCGCGACCATCGTCTCGCTGACGCAAGCGGCGATGGAAGTGCTTAACTCCACGGAAGGCGTCGTTGAAGCGCGCGCGCTCAGTCCCGAAGAATCCGCCAAACTGCTCGAACCGTGGCTTGGGAAGGGCAATGTCAGCGCCTATCTCAACATTCCCGCAATTATCGAAGTGCAAATCACCGACGATCTGCGCCGCGATATCGGGCTGCTGCGCACACGTCTCGACGCGGCCGCGCCCGGCGCCGTCATCGACGATCACGGCGAATGGCACCAACGATTGGCGACGGCGGCGCGCTCGGGTCAGGCGCTCGCTTTCGCCGTCTTCGTGCTCATCATGGGAGCGGCCTTCGCAATTTCGATGTTCGCGGCAAGGGCGGGGCTGGCGGCGAACAGCGAGATCGTCTCCCTCCTACACCTTGTCGGCGCAACGGACGACTTCATCGCCGGTCAGGTGCAGCGGCGTTTTCTGGTTCTGGGCGTTCGCGGGTCGCTGACCGGCCTGCTCGGCGCCCTGCTCGCGCTCGGGCTCGCCGCGCTGGCGCTGAGAGCGAGCGGCGGGGCGGCCGATTTCCTGCCCGAGCTGAAACTGGGGCCGAGCCTCGTTTTGCCGCTTCTGGTTGTTCCCTTCGCGCTTTGTCTCGTCACGGCGGCGACCGCGCGAACCACTGTCCTGCGAACTCTCGCCAAGGAGCTCTGAACCCTTCTCCCTTGCATCCTTGGGCCGACTGGACCCCCTTCGGGAAATCCGGCTATCGTCACTACTCGGGGGCTGCGGGCGTGGAGGGATACGGTTTTGGCGGCGCGTATTTTTTTGGGACTATTCGCCCTCGCTCTTGTGTGGGCCATAGGGCTTGTTCTTTTCGTAACCGAGCTTCCTGAAATCGACCCCCAACCCGTCGCGGCGGCTGACGGGGTCGTCGTCTATACGGGCGGCGGCGCGCGCATCGCGGCCGGCATGACCTTGATGGACCAAGGCGCGGCCAAGCGCCTCCTCATCTCCGGCGTCAACCCCGATATCTCGCGCGACGAGATCGGCAAGATGTGGCCCGGCGCCGCCGGAACCTTCGATTGCTGCGTCGATCTCGGCGCCCAGGCGCGCACCACGGAAGGCAACGCCGCGGAAGTCAGCGACTGGGCGCGCGAACATGGCTTTGCGAGCCTCATTCTGGTGACCTCCGACTACCATATGCCGCGAGCGCTGGTGGAAACCCATGCGCGGTTGCCGGCGGTCGACATCGTTTCCTACGCGGTCGCGTCCGACCTGCTGGACGGAGCCAATCGGCCGGTTTCTGTCGATGCGTGGCGGATACTCGCCATCGAGTATTCCAAATATTTAGCAGCGCGCGCGAAAACATTCGCGCGCATCACCGCGTGACGCCGACCGCGCAATGACCCGTATCCGAAGCGCGATTTTCCTCGCCTATCTTGTTTTCGCGACAATCCTCATAGGCGTCTTCTGCATTCCCGCGCCTTTGATCGGCGAAAAACCGGCGCGCGCGTTCGTCAAAATCTGGGCGCGGATGGTTCTGTTCGGTCTTAAAAACATCTGCGGCGTCACCCACAGGATCATCGGCGCTGAAAATCTGCCCGCAGGCGGCGCGATCGTCGCCTCCAATCATCAATCAATGTGGGAGACGATGATCTTTTTCGCGATCCTCCCGAATCCGGTCGCAATTTTTAAAGCCGAGCTTCTCAAGGTGCCGCTCTACGGCTGGTGGGGCGCGCGCGCGGGCTCTATTCCCATTGACCGCGCGGCCGGGGTGAAATCGATCCGGCTGATGACGAAGCACGCGCGGCGGCAAATCGCCGACGGCGCGCAGATCATCGTCTTCCCGGAAGGAACGAGGACCCCCGTGGGCGAACGCGCGCCGTTGCAACCTGGCATCGCCGGCATTTATCTCGCGACGGGCGCGCCGTGCGTGCCGGCGGGGCACGATTCCGGGCGTTTCTGGCGCCACCCCGGCCCGTTGAAAGTCCCGGGCGTCATCACCTTGACGATTCTGCCCGCCATTGCGCCCGGTCTTGACCGGAAGACCTTTCTCTCGACCCTGCGCGAGCGTATCGATGCTGCGCGGCCTGATCTTGAACACCCGGAACCGGATCGGACGGCGTGCGCATCGAAGCGGAACGCCTGATGAGCAGCCGACCGTCAAAACTCTCACGGCTTTTTTTATGGGCGCCGTTCGTTCTCGCCGCCCTGCTTGTCGTCGCTTATTACGTCGTCTGGCGCGAGGGAGCGCAGACGATGCGCCGCGCTGTCGATGCGTGGGCGGAGGACCAGCGCGCCGCGGGCCTGACCGTTTCCTACGACAAGGTCAGCGCTTCGGGTTTTCCGTTTTTTCTGCGCGGCGCCGCCACGAACGCCGTTATCGGCGATGCGCGGCGGTGGCGATGGAGCGCGGAAAGGCTCAACATCGACACCCTGCCCTATGCGCTCGATCGCCTCGTTTTCTCGGCGACCAATCCCCAGACCCTCGATCTTGGCGCGCATGGCGTCTGGTCGCTGCGTTCTGACAATGGACGCGCAAGCATTGAAAATGACGACAGCCGCGACTGGCTCGTCAACGTCGAATCCGGACCGGGTTCGATCGAACGCGCCGACGGCCTCGTTTCGCTTTCGGCCGAGAAATTCCTGCTGTCAGTCGCGCCGGCTGCGAACGATCGCCGACACATCCAGGCGAGCCTGGTCGTTGATAAATTCTCGACGGCATTGAGCGAGGGTGTCATTGACGCGCCGCGGATAGAAGCATTTGTAGAAATCTCGCAAACCGCCGCCGGACCCGCGCTCGACTTCCGCCGCATTATCGTTGACGCCGAGGGCGCGCAGATTCTCCTTAAGGGAAACATTCGCGTTGATGAGGCCGGTTATCCGGAAGGCGCGCTTGAAGCCGACATCGCAAACCCGTCCGGTCTCGCCTTGCTGCTGCAAAAGCTCGGCGCGCTTTCGCCGCAGGAGGCGGAACAAGCTTCCGCCGCGCTCACCCTCGCAGCCATCGCCGGCGGCGGCAGGATCCGCGGACCTGTCGCGCTCAAAAACGGCGAAGCGCGCATCGCCGGCGTAAAAATCGCCGATCTGCCGCGTATCCGATTAAGTCTTGAAACTCAGCCGTAAAGCTTGCCTAGCGCCGGCGCATCGGAGCGCTCTTCGACGATGCGCGCGAAACGGTCGAGATAAAGCGACCCGTCCGGCGTCTTCTGCACAAGCACGATGCGCTTGTCCTTGGAGTCGCGGATGCGGCGCACGAGGCCGAGGATCGACAACGCGTCGAGCGCGCGCGAAATCGCCGGCTTCGGCACATTGAGATCGCGCGCCAACCCGCGAACCGTATGCGGTCCCGGATTCAGGTAGACCGTCATCAGGATCGCCCATTGCCGCATCGACAGGTCAGGACCTTCCGCGCGCACGGCGTCCGCCATCACGTCGCGCCAGCTTCCAAGAATGTCGATCGACGCCATCGGTCCAGTAATCGCCCTGCCGCAGGCCCCTGAGGACCCAGCGCTTTAAGCCTTGGACGGTGCAACTGTTCGCCGGGAAAGGGCAAGAGGCGAGCGACCGGGTTTGACTGCCGCCCGAGCCCTCACCCTGTCCCGAACCGTCTTGTGATGACCCGATCCAACGCCCGCATGGCCTGCGCCTCGCCGCCCACCGGCCGGCCGGGCGCGCTCTTCGGCCGCCATGCGAAAATGTCGAAATGCGCCCAGGAAACATCCTCCGGAACGAAGCGCCTCAGGAACAGCGCCGCCGTAATCGAGCCCGCAAAGCTGCCTGTGGCGGAATTGTTGAGATCGGCGATGCCTGACGAAAGCATGGAGTCGTAGTTCCGCCAGAGCGGGAGCCGCCAGATGGGATCAGCGATGGCGGCGCCGGCTTCGGCGATGGCGGCGGCGAGCGTTTCGTCGTCCGTATAAAATGGCGGCAGATCAGGCCCCAACGCCACGCGCGCCGCGCCGGTCAGCGTCGCCAAGGTGATCATCATCGCCGGCTTTTCTTCGCCGCCATAGCTGAGCGCATCGGCGAGGACAAGACGCCCTTCCGCGTCCGTATTGCCGATCTCGACGGTGAGTCCTTTGCGACTTTTGAGAACATCGCCGGGCCGGTAGGCGGAACCGGATACGGCGTTCTCGACAGCCGGAATCAACACCCGAAGACGCACATTGACGCCCGCATCCATGATCATCTGGGCCAGCCCGAGCGCATTAGCGGCCCCGCCCATATCTTTCTTCATCAGCAGCATGCCGGATGCGGGTTTGAGATTGAGACCGCCTGAATCGAACGCGACGCCCTTGCCGATGATCGTCACTTTAGGCGCATCCTCGCGCCCCCAGGTGAGATCGATCAGGCGCGGCGCCACCGCAGCGGCGCGGCCCACGGCATGGATCATCGGAAAATTGCGCGCAAGAAGCTCCTCGCCGACGATGCACTCGATGTCGGCGCCGAAGCGTCCGGCGATCTGTCGCGTCTCATCTTCTATTTTCGCCGGCGACATGTCGCCGGCCGGCGTATTGACGAGGTCGCGCACCAGTCCGGTCGCTTCGGCCGCACGCAACGCCGCCGTCACATCGACCCCTTGCTGAGCGATGAGGCGCGCAGCGACGGGCTTCTGTTTCTTGTAGCGATCGAAACGATAGGCGCCGAACAGCCAGCCAAGCGCAGCCGCGTCTGCGGCGGGCTGTTCCGTCTTGACGGCGAAAACATAATCGCCCTCGGGCAACCGTTCGGCCGCGGCCGCGGCGACAAACGGATCGCTGTCGTCGCCAACGCCAAGCAGAACGCCTTCGTCGCCGACAAGCACCCCGCCGGCTTCGCCCTGAAAGCCGTTGAGCCGCGCCAGAGCCGCAAGCTCTTCCGGCGCGCCGGCGTCGCTGACGGAAATCTTGTCGCCGACGCGATAAATCGGCTTCGCCGCTTTCGCCGCTTCGCTGTCATAGTCCCGCAAGAGATCAAGCCGCATGGAACGCTCCGTTAACTTCTTATTTCCCGGGCCTGAACATCACGCGGCCTACGGTTAAACATTTCTTGAACGTATTTCCGGATGATGCGGCCGAAATATCGACTCTGATCGAGGTGAGACCTATGGCCGTCCGCAACGCCGGAAGCGCCGGTTTAATGACTAAATACGCTGCTGCGGGGCTTTGCGCCATCCTGATGGCGGGCTGCGCGTCAAGCGGGGGCAAGGCGAACGTCGCCAGTCCCGGCGGCAAGGAATACAAGGAAGCCATCGGCGTCTTCACGAATCCCGAAGCCGATCCTTCTTCTCTGGACCCGATCGCCGCCGCCGCTTTCTGGGGCACGCGCTTCGACCGCGAACCGCAGAGCGCCGAGATGGCCGTGCGTTACTCAGGCGCCCTGCGCAAAATCGGTTCGACCAAGGAGGCCGTCTCGGTCATGTCGAAAGCGTCGAAGCGTCATCCTGACGACGCCGACGTCAATCTTGAGTATGGAAAAGCGCTCGTCGAAGACGGTCGCTCATTCGAAGCGGTGCGCTATTTCGAAGCCGCTCTCGAAACGCGCAAAACCGACTGGCGCGCGCTTTCGGCTTACGGCGTTTCGCTCGACCAGATCGGCGAGCATGAATTGGCGCGTCAAAAGTATGACGCTGCGCTCGCGCTTGCCCCTGAGGCGGCAAGCGTATTGAGCAACAAAGGGCTCTCGTTCGCGCTTTCAGGCGATCTTTCGAGCGCCGTCAATGTCATGCGCGCGGCGGCGACCAGCCGCAAGGGCGACGCCCGCATCCGCCAGAACTACGCGCTCGTGCTGGCGCTGAAAGGCGATCTCAAGGAAGCCGAACGCCTCGCCCGCTCGGACCTGCCGCCGCAGGTCGCCAACCAGAACGTGCAGTTCTTCCGCTCCCTGATGAACCAGCCGGCCTATTGGCAGGACTTCGCAGCTAGCGATTTCGAAGCGCCTGCGTTCGACGAGCCCGCCCCCGCGCCGGCGCTGCCGAACGCGCCTTCCGTCGCGCCCAAGCCGCTGCCGAGACTTGAAGAAGAGCCGAAGCCGGAAGAACAGCGCGACCCAAGCGCCCCGATCGCGCTCGGCGCCCCGGTATCGGCGATCAACACGTCAACCGACGGGGATCTCGCGCCGGAACTCAAGAAATAAAACCCCGTTTTGGGGGGCTAGGGCGACAGGACGGCCGCTCCCCGGAGCGGCCGTTTCCGTTTCAGGCGCATTCATGCGAAGGCGTAAGGGCCGCCTCGCTCCAGCGCGCGTTTGTACGCCGGGCGCGCATGGATTTTTTCAAGAAACGCCGCAAGCTTCGGATAGGTTTTCGCCGTTAGTCCGGCGCGCTGCGCCGAAGCCTCAAGCGGAAAACTCATCATCACATCAGCGGCGCTGAATTCCGGCCCGGCGAACCATTCGCTCTTGCCAAGCTCGCCCTCCAGATAGTCGAGCTGCGCCTTGAGGTTCGGTTCGATGAACGAGGAAAGCGCCCGATCGGCGATGCTTTTCGCAATCGGCTTGGCGAAGAAGGGCATCTTCGCCTCCTTGATCCGGACGAAGAAGAGCTTGAGCAACAGGGGCGGCATGGCGCTGCCCTCGGCGAAATGCAGCCAATAGCGATACCGCAGAAATTCCAGCGACCCGCGCGCCGGCGTCAGCCGGCCGCCGCCATGCGTTTCGACGATATACTCGATGATCTCGCCGGTCTCCGCGATGACAAGGCCGCCGTCTTCAATGACGGGCGACTTGCCGAGGGGGTGGATTTTCTTCAATTCGGGCGGCGCGAGCATGGTCGTCTTGTCGCGTTCGTAATGCTTGATGTCATAATCCAGCTTCAGCTCCTCGAGCAGCCAAAGCACGCGCTGCGATCTCGAATTGTTGAGATGGTGGACGAGAATCATTCGGCGGTTCCTTTTTCGACGCCAGGTTCGGCAAGGTGCAGTATGGGAAACGGCCGACCGTCCGAATCGAGCGGCGAGCGGCCGATTTGGACAAACCCATACTTCAAATAGAACGCTGTCGCGCGCGGATTCTGCTCGTTCACGTCAACCTTCAAGGAACCCTTCAGGGTGCGCGCATGATCCAGAAACGCCCGGCCAACGCCGCGCCCATGACAAGAAGGGTCGACAAATAATGCTTCAACGACGTTGCCGGCCAGTCCCATAAAAGCAATCGGCGCGCCTTCATCGTCGCGAGTTACATACAATTCCAGCGCAGGTAACGCATGGTCGCGCACGGCGTCGCGAATGCTGACGATATCGTCCTCGCAAAGAAAATCATGCGTTGCGCGAACCGCGCGCTCCCACACGGCGAGCAGCGCGGCATGATCGGCAGTCTTCGCCGGTTCTATTTTCATTCCAACCTCTTGTGGACGGCGTCAGTACAATGTCGCCATCGCGTCTTTTGTAAACGCCTCAAGCTCATCCATCCGGCCGTCGCGCACCTTGCTAGCCCAGTCAGGGTCTTTCAAAAGGGCCCGGCCGACGGCGATGAGGTCGAACTCGTCGCGCTCCATCCGCTCGACAAGACCGTCCAGACTGGCGGGCTTGGACGCTTCGCCCGCATAGGCGGCGATGAACTCGCCGGAAAGACCGACCGACCCGACGGAAATCGCCGGCTTGCCGGTGATCTTCTTTGCCCAACCCGCGACATTGAGGTCGGAACCGTCGAAGGCTGGCTCCCAGAAACGACGCTGGGAGAGATGGAAAATGTCGATCCCGGCATCGACAAGCGGCGTCAGCCATTGCTCGAATTCCACTGGCGTCTCGGCGTTCTTCGCATCGAAGTCTTGCTGCTTCCATTGCGACAGGCGGATGATAAGCGGAAAGTCCGGTCCCACCGCCTTGCGCGTCCGGCGAATGATCTCGCAGGCGAAGCGCGTGCGGCCCGCCCAATCGCCCCCCCATTTGTCAGCCCGCAGATTGCTTTTGGCCCAGAAGAAGCTGTCGATGAGGTAGGAATGGGCGCCGTGGAACTCGGCGCAGTCGAAGCCAAGTTCCTTTGCGGCGACGGCGCCGGCTACATATTCCTCGATAGCGGTTTCTATTTCCGCCTCGCTCATGGGCGCCCACAGGGGCGCTCCCGGCATTTTCAGACCCGAAGCCGACCAGGAAGGGACATCAGGCGCGCTGGTTTTCTTCGGATTGCGGAACGGGCCTTCATGCCAGAGCTGGATGCCCATGCGTCCGCCGGCGGCCTTTACTCCGGCGATCACCTTTTTCCAGCCGGCTTTCGCCTCATCCGTAACGATGTTGGGCACATTGGGCGTGCCAATGGCGGTCGCCGTGTTGGTGTGGACGCCTTCGGAAAGGATGAGGCCGACACTGCCCTCGGCGCGGCGGCGGTAGTAATCGGCGACATTCTCGCCGGGGACGGCGCCCGGCGAGAATGAGCGCGTCATCGGAGCCATGACGATGCGGTTCGGCAGAGCCAGCGTCCCATATTTGAACGGCTTGAAGAGAATATCGGTGGAGAGGGCCATGGGCGGGCTGCGTCCTTTCTGGGAAAGCGGAAATCGACAGGACCATAGGGGCGCTGAAAGGCATTGGCACGCCTCGGGCGCAGCCAGGCCCCGCATGGCGCAGGCCGAAAAAACCTCTATATAACGGCCATGAAATTCCTCGACCGCACGAAAATCTACATTGAAAGCGGCGCCGGCGGCGCCGGCTGCCTGTCGTTTCGGCGCGAGAAGTTCATCGAGTTCGGCGGCCCGAACGGCGGCGACGGCGGGCGCGGCGGGCATGTCTGGGCCGAGGCGGTCGAAAACCTCAACACGCTGATCGACTACCGTTTCCAGCAGCATTTCAAGGCCGATAACGGCCGGCCGGGCGAAGGATCGAACCGCACCGGCGCCGACGGAAACGACATCGTCATCAAGGTGCCGGTCGGCACGCAGATATTCGAGGAAGACGAGGAGACCCTGATCGCCGACCTCGACACGCCCGGCGAGCGCGTGATCCTCGCCAAGGGCGGCAATGGCGGTTTCGGCAACGCGCATTTCAAATCGTCGACTAACCGCGCGCCGCGCCACGCGAATCCCGGCCAGCCGAAAGAGATGCGCACGATCTGGCTGCGCTTGAAACTGATCGCCGATTTCGGCCTTGTCGGACTGCCGAACGCCGGCAAGTCGACCTTTCTCGCGGCGGTGTCTGCGGCGAAACCTAAGATCGCCGATTATCCGTTTACGACGCTTCATCCGAACCTCGGCGTCGTCCGTGTCGGCGACGGCGAAAGCTTCGTCATCGCCGACATTCCCGGCCTCATCGAAGGCGCCCATGAAGGCGCCGGCATCGGCGACCGTTTCCTCGGACATGTGGAGCGCTGCGCGGCGATCGTGCATCTGGTCGACGGAACGCAGGACGATGTCGCCAAGGCTTACAAAACCATACGGGGCGAGCTTAACGCTTATGGCGGCGGGCTTGGGGAGAAGCGCGAGATCGTCTGCCTGAACAAGATCGACGCCATGTCGCCGGAAGACCAGAAGGCGAAGCTGAAGGCGCTGTCGAAAGCCGCGGGCCGACCCGCGCGCGCAATTTCCGGCGTCGCGGGCGCGGGACTTCCCGCTTTATTGCGCGATCTGATGACGATCAAGCTCGACCCGCAGGCAGCGGCTGACGATGAAGCCACAACGGAAGAATCGGGCGAGGCTGGCGCCGAACCTTGGACGCCTTAAACGCTTCGCATGATCCCGCAGCGCCACGCTCATTCGAAAATCGGACTGCTCGGCGGCTCCTTCAATCCGCCGCATCGGGGCCATCGCGAAATTTCGCTCGCCGCCCTCGACTGGCTGGGGCTTGAAGCAGTGTGGTGGCTCGTCAGTCCCGGCAATCCGCTGAAAGACCCTGACACCTACATGCCGTATGCAGAGCGGCTGTGGCGGGCGAGGCGCATCGCCGACCATCCGAGCATCGTGATCTCGAATTTCGAAGAACGGCGGCGCCTTCAGTATACGGTCGATACGCTGGCCGCAGTCACCGACTTATGGCCGCAAATCCGCTTTGTGTGGCTGATGGGCGCCGACAGCCTTGCAACCTTCCATCTCTGGAAGGACTGGAAAACCATCGCGACCCTCGCCCCGTTGGCGGTGTTCAGCCGGCCTGGATTTGAGACCGCCGCAGAGACCAGCGAAGCAGGCACGGAACTCGCCTTGTTCCGTCTGCCCGAAAGCGAAGGCGGACGCCTTGCGGACGCCGACCCGCCCGCCTGGGCCTTCTATTCGGCGACCGCCAACCCCATCTCTTCAACAGAACTGCGGAAAGGCCGGTAATTCGCGACTGGGAACCGCCAGATTGCCTTGGGTGTTTCAAAAGCGCACAGAGAGCCCGGAACGTGCCTTTTGAGCAACAATCCTGGCCCGGCGAAGCGCTTGGCCCGGTCTGTGAACGACGGTAGGGTTACAACTGCGGACGAGGGTCCGCGCAACATATAGGAGGAAAGCGCTGAATTCTCAGCCCGGTATGGCGGCGACCCGTAAAGCCGCACTGAAAGTAGTCGCAGGCGCCGCAAGCAACGGCGAGACTGGCGAAGGCGGGCGAGGGCTTGAAGCTCTCCCTCCTGAAGAGCGCAGCCGGCGCATTCTCGAAATCATCCTGACCGAACTCGACGACGACAAGGCCGAAGAGATCGTCACTATCGATCTCGGCGGAAAGTCAGATATCGCCGACGCCATGATCATCGCATCGGGCAGGTCAGCGCGCCATGTGGGCGCGATGGCGGACAAGATCGTCCGCCTTCTCAAGGAAGAAGGGTTCGGCCGCGCTCGCATGGAAGGCGCGCCGGCCTGCGACTGGGTGCTGATCGACGCTGAAGACGTGATCGTTCATTTGTTCCGGCCGGAAGTGCGCGCCTTTTACAATCTGGAGCGCATCTGGTCGGAGGCTGCCCGCTCGCCGTCGACGATCGTCGACGCCTGATCCGAAGCGAGCCGCTGGAGGCGGATCTATGCGGCTTATTATCGCCGCCGTCGGGCGGCGGAGAAACGCCCCTGAAGCGGCCCTGATTGACGACTATGCGGCGCGCATCCGCGCAGGCGGACGCGCCGTCGGTTTTTCAAGCTTTGACCTCGCGGAAGTCGAAGCCCCCCGGGGCATGGAGGGCGCAGCGCGGCAATCGCGCGAAGCGGGCCTCCTCGCTGCGGAGATTCCGGACGCGGCGCGCCGGATCGTTCTCGACGAAAAAGGCAAATCCTTCAGCAGCGAGGAATTCGCCGCCCTGGTCGGCGGTTGGCGCGATCAGGGCGCGCCCGCCGTCGCTTTCGTCATCGGCGGCGCGGACGGGCACGCCGATTCGATTCGCAAAGGGGCCGACCGGCTCATGGCGTTCGGGCCGGCCACATGGCCGCACATGCTTGTCAGGGCGATGCTGTGCGAGCAGATTTACCGCGCCATGACGATTCTCGCCGGACATCCCTATCACCGCGTATGAAGCTGTTTTTTCTCGCCGTCTCTGTGGGCGCGCTGATTGGCGCGGCCCCCGGGGCCGCCGCTCAGCAAAGCGAACGCCAGACGGCGCAGCGCGAAAAAGAACTCGCTGACATTGAAGCGCGGCTGAAAGCCCGCGCTGAAGAAGAGCGCCGCCTCAAGAACGAGGCGGAGGCGCGCGAAAAAGAAGTGCAGGCGCTTCGATACCGGATGGTCGAGGCTGCCAATTCGTTGCAGCAGGCGGAAAAGCGCATCACAGAAATCGCCGACGAGATCGCCCGGCTCGACGAGGAAGAAGCGACCATCGCCGCATCGCTGTTCGTCGAGCGCGGCAATCTGGGCGACGTGCTCGCCGCGCTGCAGTCCCTTGAGATGGGACGCCCTCCCGCACTGCTCGTGTCGCCAAACGACGCCAACAAGGCGGCGCGCGCGGCGATGCTTCTTTCAGGCGCGGCGCCGGCGCTCGAATCTCGCGCCAGCGCGCTCAAGATCGCCCTTGACGGATTGACGCGCGTGCGCGCCGAACGCGATCGCGAGCGCCAGGCGTTTGCACGAACCAACGCCGATATCGCAGACCGGCGCGCCATTCTCGCCGAGCTTCTGGAAAAGAAGATGCAGGAACGCGACGTCGCCGCGAGCCTTGCGCTCGCCGCCCAGCGCGAGACGGCCGCGCTCGCCGCCCGGGCCACCTCCTTGCGCGAAGTGATACGCCGGCTTGAGCGTCTGGCGAGCGTGATCACGCCGCGTCTCAAACCGGCGCCGCCGCGCCCCGACGCGCCTGCTCTCTCGGCGGCGCCATCACCGCGCCCAACAGTCCGCACCTCGGAGTTGTTCAAGCCGTCCCGTCCCTTCGCCGCCGCCAAGGGCGCGTTGAGGCCGCCGGTGGTCGGACGCATCGCCGGAACGTTCGGCGGCCCCAAGCCCGAAGGCGGACGTTTTGACGGGCTGCGATTCGCGGTCCGCGATCAGGCGATTGTGACCGCTCCCTACGAGGCGAGTATCGCATTCGCCCGGGCGTGGGGACCGATCGGCAACCTTCTCGTTCTGGATGTGGGCGACGGCTACCATATATTAATGATGGGAGTCGGCGGGTTCCTCGTGCAGGAAGGCCAGAGAGTGGCCGCCGGGGAACCGTTAGGATCGGTTTCCGCCCCTGATGACGAAAATGAAGCGAATGTGGACTTCGAGATTCGCAAGAATGGGGACCCTGTTAACCCCTCTTTGTGGCTCTCACGCGAGAGTGTTGAGGAAATGGCGCTTTGAGGAACCGGAAGGCACCGATTTCATTGGTTAAGGGTCTGGACCCCGCCAGAGATTTGGCCGCAAGATTGGCGCATTCTGGCGCTAGGGTGTTGATCTGAGATCCTAAAAGCGCATGCTGGGCGTGAATGTGAACGTGCTTTGAACCCGTAGCGATCCTCGCCTCAAAGCGTGCTCGGGCGATGCAAAGACCAACGACTGCAGGAAAGTGAAGCGATGTCGAAGATGAAGTTCCGCCGGAAGTCCCGCGCCAGAGGCGGCGCCTCGCCCGCCGCGCTCGCCGCCGCCGCATTTGGCGGCGCGCTCGTTTCCGCCGCGCTCCTCAGCGCCGGTTTCGCGCGGCCGACCATTTCCGCCGATACTTTCCGCCAGCTCGACCTGTTCGGAGAGGTTTTCGAACAGGTGCACGAAAATTACGTCGTTGAGCCGAACGACGGCGACCTGATCAAAGGGTCGATCGACGGCATGATGTCGAAACTCGATCCGCACTCGAACTACATGACCGCCGAAGACTTCCGCACCATGCAGGAGCAGACCCGCGGCACCTTCGCCGGTCTCGGCATTCAGGTCGTGATGGAAAATGAAGGACCCGATAAGGGCCTCGTCAAGATTGTGGCGCCGATTGACGACACGCCCGCTTCTCGCGCCGGCCTCAAGACCAACGATCTCATTGTCGCGATCGACGGCGACCCCGTCATGGGCAAGACCATCGATGAGGCTATCGGGAAGCTGAAAGGCGACAAGGGCACCAAGGTGGAAATTTCCGTTCTGCGCGACCGCGCGCAGCCGGCGTTCGACATGACTCTCGTGCGCGATATCGTCACTGTCCAATCGGTGACCGCGCGCGTCGAAGGCCAGTTCGGCTATATCCGCATTTCGACCTTCAGCGAGCAGACGGAAGAAGGGCTCAACAAGGCCCTGAAAACGCTCGCGACGGATATTCCCGGCGGCCCGAAGGGCTACGTGCTCGATCTTCGCTCCAATCCCGGCGGGCTCCTCGATCAGGCCGTCGCCGTTTCGGACACTTTCCTTGAAGGCGGCGAAATCGTTTCCACCCGCGGCAGGCGGCCGAAGGATACGTTGCGCGAAATGGGAACGCCCGGCGATAAGACCGCCGGCAAGCCGATCGTCGTACTGATTAACGGCGGCAGCGCCTCAGCGTCGGAGATCGTCGCCGGCGCATTGCAGGACCGCAACCGCGCCCTGCTGCTCGGCACCAAGTCTTTCGGCAAAGGCAGCGTTCAGACGGTCATCCCGCTGCAAAACGGCCTTCAGGGCGCGCTGCGGCTTACGACGTCGCGCTACTACACGCCGTCGGGCCGTTCCATTCAGGCGCTAGGCATCGAACCCGACATCGATATGCCGGTGCTCTATCCGGGCGAAGAGAAAATCGCAGAGCGCCCCGCTGAAGCCGATCTTCCCGGCGCTCTCGCCGCCGACAGCGCCGCTGAGGCGGCGGCCGCGAAAGCAGTGACAGGCGAGGCGGAAAAACCGGCTGTCGAACCTGTTCACTGCGGTAAAAAGGAGAATGGCGATCCTGAGGATTGCCAGCTTAAACGCGCGCTCGAAATTCTCGCTGACACGACCGCGTATCGTTCCGCCCTCGCCAGCGCCGCCGGGGCGAGGCAACAATAGCAATCTATCGAGATCGTTAAGACCGCCCCAAGCCATTGGGGCGGTTTTTCTTTGCGCTGAGCGCAACTCGATCCTCGGCATTACCGATCCATTAACCCTGTCCTATCTAGGGTTCGGCGAGACTTTCACAGACGCCGAAGGGCGCATTGCGCCTGAAATATTGGGATTATGGGAGCCGTTGTTCGCCGCAGATTCCGTCCGCCTGTCCTTGGCAGGCTGGCCTGGGCCTGGCTGGCCTTCGCTTTGGCGGGCGGAGGGTTCGGCGCCTACGCGCTCATCGCCGGGGACATGTTCGACAGCCCCGCGCGCATCGCGTTGCCGCTCTCCGGCGACATTGAACGACTTGCGCCCGTTGCGACCGCATCCGTTCTCAATCGCGCTTCTTCGACCCAACCCGAACGCCTGACTGTCCGCGGCGACGAACCAGCTTTCTCCGCTGAGACGGACGATGTCTTCGCCGGCGAACAGCTCGCTACGCTTGAGCAGCCCATGCTCGCGTCGGATGACGAACCGGAGGGTGCCATCGTCATCACCATAGACGGCGGCGGAACTAGCAGATCCGGCGCCGGAACTGTCGCCTCCATATCGTTGACGAAACCTGCGATCAGCATTCCCGGCGCCGATCCGGCGCTATTGTTGAAGACGCCGCTCGGCATGCGCCCGAAAATCGCCAGCGACGGCAGGCGCGCGTCGCGTCTCTATGCGCGCCCCTTCGAAAAAGAAAAAGGCAAACCCGTTGTCGGCCTGATCGTCGGCGGGCTCGGACTTAATCCCTATCTGACAGAACGCGCCATCAACGAACTGCCGCCGGAGGTGACGCTCGCTTTTGCTCCTTATGCGAAGGATCTTGATCGCTGGACGCAGCAGGCGCGCGAGGCCGGTCACGAAATCATGCTTGAATTGCCGATGGAGGCTCATGGCGGCGACTCGTCCGCGCTCGGACCTGCGGCCCTGCTTTCCGATCGCTCGAGCGCGGAAAACCTTCAACGCCTTGACTGGCTGATGTCGCGCTTCGGCGCCTATTTCGGCGCGACGAATTATCTCGGCGGCAAGTTTTCCGCCGAGCGCGAGGCGATGGATCCCGTCCTCGCTCATCTCGCCGCGGCGGGCGTCGCTTATGTGGACGACACCGGCGCGGCGCGGCGGATCGGGTCCGGCGCCGGCCCCCTCGCGATCGTCAACCGCATGGTCACGCCGGGCGCAGACGGCGCCGATGTCAACGCCGCAAAACGGGACCTCAAAGCGCTCTCAAACGCCGCTAAACGCAGCGGCGACGCGCTCGGCAAAGCCTACGCCTATGATGCAACCATCGACGCTATCATCGGCTGGGCGAACGAGATGGAAGCCGCCGGCGTCGCCCTCGCCCCTGCCTCCGCCATCGTTCAGGAACGCGCCCGCGACCTTTAGGGGTCGCAGGCGCTGGCGGTTTCGCATTTCCGGGTTTTCGGCTAGACCCGCAGCCGGAGCCAAGCATGTCCATCGACGATTTTCTCGCCCGTTACCGTCCGAATATCGGCGTCGCGTTGTTCAACGCGGACGCGCGCGTGTTCATGGGCCGCCGCGTCGGCGATTTTTCCGACCTTAGCGAATTCGCCGACCAGCCGAATGACTGGCGATGGCAAATGCCGCAGGGCGGAATCGACCGCGACGAAACCGCCGCCGAGGCGGCTTTTCGCGAACTGAAGGAAGAGACCGGCGTCTCGTCGGCGCGCCTTCTCGCCCTCACGCCAGGCTGGCTGCCTTACGATTTCCCGGCTGGTTACAAAAAGAAAAACTGGATCGGCCAGCGCCAGAAATGGGCGGCGATGTTGTTCGAGGGACCGGAATCGGAAATCGATCTTGAAGCGGACGAAAAACAGGAATTCGACGACTGGCGCTGGATCGAACTTGAGGAGGCGCCTTCGCTGATCGTGCCGTTCAAACGCGCCGTCTACGAAGAACTTGTCGCCGCGTTCACGCCGCTGCGCGACTTTTTGCGCTCCCAGAAATGAACGCATACTCGCCCGACTTTCTTCTCGAACGCCTTCTCTACCGCGACGGGCTGATGCTGGTAATCGACAAGCCGGCGGGTTTGCCCGTTCATGCCGGTCCCGGCGGCGGCGACAATTTGGAGAATTATTTCGACGCGCTGAAGTTCGGCCTGCCGCGTCCGCCGGCGCTCGCTCACAGACTCGATCGCGACACGTCGGGCTGCCTCGCGCTTGGTCGGCACCGCAAAGCCCTCGCCAAGCTCGGCAAGCTGTTCCAGCAGAACCGGGTTGAAAAGACTTACTGGGCGATCTGCGCAGGCGCGCCGGAAAAGCCGTCCGGTACGATCGCGCTGCCGCTCAAAAAGGAGATGAGCCGCACGGGCTGGCGCATGATAACCGCGCCCGACGGACAGGAGGCGGCGACGACCTACCGCACCCTTTCGTCCGCAAACGGCCTTTATTTCATCGAGGCCAAACCCAAGACCGGACGCACGCACCAGATCCGCGTCCATCTCGCCGCCATCGGCGCGCCCATCGTCGGCGACGGCGTCTACGGCGCCGATACGGAGGAAAACCGGCGCGCGCCGATGATGCTGCACGCGCGCCGCATCATTATTCCGATTTCGGCGAACAAGGAGCCGGTTGTCGTTGAAGCGACGCCGCCAGAAACTATGACGACAATGCTAGAGCGCGCCGGCATGCAGCCTGCCTAGATATTGATATCCGCCCAGATCGCGGCGTGATCAGAAGCGGCGTGGTGCGGGCCTGTCATCGTGTCGTAGATGGGCCACCACTTGTCGCCGGTCGACCCTCCCCACACGCCTTTTCGGAAGAGCCCTGCGGCCGTCACCTTCGAGAAAAGGTTCGGCGACAGAAGAAGGAAGTCGATTTTCTGAGACGCAGTGCCGTTGGCGTAGGTGCCGGGGCGCCCCCCATCGTCGAACCCGGCGAATTCGCTCGCGTCCTTGAGATCGGACCCTTCCTTCAGGAGGGGCGCGAGCGGCGCGCTCTCGGGCGTGTCGTTGAAGTCGCCAAGAACAATGATGTTCTTCAAGCCTTCAGCGCGCCGCGCATCGTAGATCTTCCTGATCTGCTTCGCCTGCCGCTTGCGTTTGCCATTCGAATCCGCCTGCGAGCCGAATCCCTTGCTCTTCAGATGATTGATCAGCAGGAGAATGGTTTCGCCCGAGGGCGTCGTTACGAAATATTCTGGGCAGTCGCGACTGAAGATGACGCCCTTCGAATCGGCATCCTCCACATGGCTCCGCATCAGATCGATGACGAAGTTTTTTCGCGTCATCAGGCCGACGTCAATGCCCCGCCCGTCATTGCCGTCGATCAACATGATCGACTGATAGAGGAAACCCTCGGGCTTCAGGAGGTCATCGTTGAACCTGCAAAGCGCGACGCGGTCTTCCGCCTCGACCACCGCCAGCATATCCGCCTTTACGTCGGCGATGACGCGCGCGGTATTGCGGATGGCGATCTCATTGACGGTCTCGTCTTTCAGTTCGAGCCAGCCGATCCAGTCGTCGCGGCCTTCCGCCACGACCTCGACGGGCTTGCCGCCCTTCGGCCTTTTGACGAGCGAGCCGCGCGTGCGCCGCAGGATGACGAACTCGCTCTCGTCGCTGCGCAAGATGCCGAGGAATTTCATTTCCTCGAGGATCTTTTTCTTGATGGCGGCGGTGTACTTCTTCTCTTCGAACAGTTTGTTGAGGCGCGCATGCGCCTCCAGCACGGGCTTTCCCTCGGCCCATGTATCCTGATTGAGGGCCTTGGCCCGCATGAACAGGTTTTCAACATTGAAAGCGGCGATACGCATGGTCTCTCCCCCTATGCTGTCGCGATAGAGGGGAAAATGCGCCGCTTCGGCGGCGCCCACAATCATGCACGGATTGCGCCGCGCTTTACAGCGCCAGTTGAAGCTCTTTCAATTCGCGCAGCTCGCGCTCGGCGAGGATGCGGGTCTGCGGCGCGGTGTCGTTGTCGCGCAAGTCTTCCTCGGCGTCCTTGATGCGCTGGGCGATGGCGGCGTGATCGAGTTCTTTCACTGGGATCGCCTCTTCCGCGAGGATCGTAAGCCCTGCGGGCGTCACTTCCGCGAACCCGCCGCGCACGAAGATGCGCGTTTCGGTTTGGCCGTTCTTCACCTTGACGACGCCGGGCGACAGCGTCGCCATGAACGGCGCGTGGTTCGGCAGCACGCCGAACATGCCTTCCGCACCCGGAACGTCGACCTGATCGACATCTTCCGACATCAGTTGCCGCTCGGGCGAGACGAGGTTGAAGTGGAGTTTGTTCATTGTAAGTGCGTAGATCGTAGTGCGTCGTGCGTAGGAAAAAGCGAAACCCTACGCACGACGCACTACGCACTATTCCCTATGCTGCTTCCGCCGCGAGCCGTCCCGCTTTTTCAATCGCCATTTCGATAGATCCGACCATGTAGAACGCCGCTTCCGGCAGGTGGTCGTATTCGCCTTCGATCAGGCCCTTGAACGAGCGCACCGTGTCGGCGACGGGCACCTGCACGCCCGGCGAGCCGGTGAACACCTGCGCCACATCGAAGGGCTGCGACAGGAAACGCTCGACCTTGCGGGCGCGGGCGACGACGAGTTTGTCTTCTTCCGAAAGTTCGTCCATGCCGAGAATGGCGATGATGTCCTGCAGCGACTTGTAACGCTGGAGGATGTTCTGCACGCCGCGGGCGACGTTGTAGTGCTCTTCGCCGACGATGCGCGGGTCTAGGATGCGCGAGGTGGAGTCGAGCGGATCGACCGCCGGATAGATGCCTTTTTCCGAAATCGCGCGGTTCAAGACGGTCGTCGCATCAAGGTGCGAGAACGAGGTCGCCGGCGCCGGGTCGGTCAAATCGTCAGCGGGGACGTAAACGGCCTGCACCGAGGTGATCGAACCCTTGGTGGTCGTGGTGATGCGCTCCTGCATCTGGCCCATGTCGGTCGCGAGCGTCGGCTGATAGCCGACCGCGGACGGGATGCGCCCGAGGAGCGCCGACACTTCCGAGCCCGCCTGCGTGAAGCGGAAAATATTGTCGACGAAGAAGAGAACGTCCTGGCCTTGGTCGCGGAAGTGCTCGGCGACGGTGAGGCCGGTGAGCGCGACGCGCGCGCGCGCGCCCGGAGGCTCGTTCATCTGGCCGTAAATCAGCGCGCATTTGGAGCCTTCGGCCGAACCGGTTTTGTGCGGGTCCTTGTTCACGCCCGACTCGATCATCTCGTGATAGAGGTCGTTGCCTTCGCGCGTGCGCTCGCCGACGCCGGCGAATACGGAGTAGCCGCCGTGCACCTTGGCGATGTTGTTGATCAGCTCCTGGATGAGCACGGTCTTGCCGACGCCCGCGCCGCCGAAGAGACCGATCTTGCCGCCCTTGGCGTAAGGGCAAAGCAGATCGACGACCTTGATGCCAGTGACGAGGATTTCCGATTCCGTCGACTGCTCGACGAAGGGCGGGGCTTCCTGATGGATGCCGCGCGTCGCTTCGGCGCTGATGGGGCCTGCTTCGTCCACCGGCACGCCGATGACGTTCATGATGCGCCCGAGCGTCGCTTCGCCGACCGGCACAGTGATCGCGGAGCCCGTGTCCGTGACCTTCTGGCCGCGCACGAGACCTTCGGACGAGTCCATGGCGATGGTGCGGACCGTGTTCTGGCCGAGATGTTGCGCGACTTCGAGAACCAGGCGATTGCCGTGGTTGTCGGTTTCCAGCGCGTTCAAAATCGCCGGCAGGTGACCGTCGAACACGACGTCGACGACGGCGCCGATGACCTGGCTGATGCGACCTTCTTTGCTCATGGCGTACTTCCTTGTCTATTCGTCCGTCTACAGCGCTTCAGCGCCGGAGATGATTTCGATGAGTTCCTTGGTGATCTGGGCCTGCCGCGCGCGGTTGTATTGCAGCGTCAGCTTGTCGATCATATCGCCAGCGTTGCGCGTGGCGTTGTCCATGGCCGACATTTTCGCGCCCATTTCCGACGCGACGTTCTCGAGCAGCGCCCGGAAAATCTGCACGGCGATGAAGCGCGGCAGGAGCGTCTGGAGAATTTCCTCTTCCGCCGGCTCGTATGTGTAGATTGCGCCCTTAAGGTCCGGCGGTTTGACCCCTTCCGGCGCCTTCGCGGGGATGATCTGCTGCGCGGTCGGCACCTGGCTGATCACCGACTTGAACTGGCCGTAGAACAGCGTCGCCACGTCGAACTCGCCAGCCTCGAACAGTTTGAGAACTTTTTCGGCGATGTCGCTGGCGTTGCTGAAACCGATCTGCTTGACGTCGAGAAAATCGCTCTTGCCGATGATGAGATGGCTGTAGAGCCGCTTCAGCTGATCGTTGCCCTTGCGGCCCACGGTGATGATCTTCACCGTCTTGCCTTCGCCCTGCAGCTTCACGATGCGCTCGCGCGCAAGCCGCACGATCGACGAGTTAAAGCCGCCGCACAGTCCCTTGTCGGCGGTCGCGACAATGAGGAGGTGCGTCTTGTCGCTTCCCGTACCGGAAAGAAGCTTCGGCGCGTTCGGGTTGTCCTTCGCGGACGCGGTGAGGTTCGCCATCACCGCTTCCATCCGCTCCGTATAGGGACGGGCGGCGCGAGCGGCCTCCTCCGCGCGACGAAGCTTCGCCGAGGCGACCATCTGCATCGCCTTGGTGATCTTCTTCGTCGATTTTACCGACGCGATCCGGTTTTTGAGGGACTTGAGGCTCGGCATCGCCGATCAATCCTTACGCAAATTTCTTGGCGAACGAATCAAGAATCCCGATCAGCTTCTTCTCTGTCGCGTCCGACATCGCTTTCTCGTCGCGAATGGTTTTGAGAAGGTCCGCATGGTCGGCGTGAAGATGGCGCAGGAACTCCTTCTCGAACTCCTGCACGCGGTTCTTCGCGACCTTGTCGAGATAGCCGCGGACGCCCGCGAAGATCACGCAGACCTGCTCCTCGACCTGAAGCGGCGAGAACTGGCCTTGCTTCATCAGCTCGGTGAGGCGGTCGCCGCGGTTCAGGATGCGCTGCGTCGTGGCGTCGAGGTCGGAACCGAACTGCGCGAAGGCCGCAAGCTCGCGGTACTGCGCAAGCTCGCCTTTGATCTTGCCGGCGACCTGCTTCATCGCCTTGATCTGCGCGGCCGAACCGACGCGGCTGACGCTGAGGCCGACGTTCACCGCCGGACGGATGCCCTGATAGAACAGTTCGGTTTCAAGGAAGATTTGGCCGTCGGTGATCGAGATGACGTTGGTCGGGATGTAGGCCGACACGTCGTTCGCCTGCGTTTCGATGATCGGCAACGCGGTCAGCGAGCCGGAGCCGTGCTTGTCGTTGAGCTTCGCCGCGCGCTCCAGGAGGCGCGAATGGAGATAGAACACGTCGCCCGGATAGGCTTCGCGGCCCGGCGGGCGGCGCAGCAGCAGCGACATCTGGCGGTACGACACGGCCTGCTTGGAGAGGTCGTCATAGATAATGAGCGCGTGCATG
>JAVJPA010000176.1:0-8462 GCA_040216495.1 Amphiplicatus sp.
GCCGATGTCGCTGCTCGCTTCGATCACCGGCGTCCTGTTCCGCGGTTTCGACGTGAACATTCTCGTTCAGATCGGCTTCGTCGTCCTGATCGGCCTCGCCGCCAAGAATGCGATCCTGATCGTCGAATTCGCCAAGCAGCGTCAGGATGCGGGCATGTCCGCGACGGAAGCCGCGATCGAAGCGGCGCAGCTTCGCCTTCGCCCGATCGTCATGACTTCCGTTGCGTTCATCTCGGGCGTCGTCCCGCTGATGATCGCGTCAGGCGCCGGCTACGAGATGCGTCAGTCGCTCGGCACCGCCGTGTTCTTCGGGATGCTCGGCGTCACTGTCTTCGGGCTGCTGTTCACGCCCGTGTTCTACATCGTCACCAGCGCGCTCGGCGAGAAAGTCCGCGCCCTGTTCGTAAAAAACGAGACGGCCGAGAAAGCCGCCTAAACAGAAAGCCCGTTAAGGGAGAACTCTTATGACCATGATCAAGACCCTGTTCGCTTCAGCATCAGCCATGACCGTAGCCGCTTGCGCAAGCGTCGGCCCGGACTATGCGCAACCTCCAACCGACCAGTTTATGCAAGGAACGCTTGAAAGCGATTCAGCCGTCGATGCTTCAGCGACGGAGCCGGCGCAATCCTGGTGGACGGCGCTTGAAGACAAAGCGCTCAATACGCTTATCGAAAGAGCGTTCGTTGAAAACCGCGATCTGCGGGTCGCGGCCGCCAATGTCGAAGCGGCGCGCGCCGCACTAAGGCTGGAGCGCGTCAATCTGCGCCCGACCGGCGAAGCGGGCGCCGACTACCAACGGCGGCGATTGTCCGGCGCTTCCTTCGGCGCCGATGGCGCGAGCTTCGACGATACGGATTATTTCGATGTCGGCCTCAACGCCGCCTGGGAACTAGACTTCTTTGGCCGCGTAAGGCGCGGAACGGAGGCGGCGCTCGCCGATGCGCAGTCTGCGGAGTATCTGCGCCGCGACGCGGAAGCGCTGGTCGCCGCCGAAACCGCCCGCGCCTATATTGACTATCGCGGCGCGCAGACGCGTCTTGCTGTCGCCAAGCGCAACCTCGAGATCCAGAGCGAGACGCGCTCGCTCACCCAGACCCGTTTCGAGGAAGGCCTTGGCACCCGGCTCGATGTCGCCCGCGCCGAGACGCAGGCGAAAACCACCGAGGCGTCCATCCCGCCGCTCGAAGCAGCCGAAACCGCCGCCGTAAACCGGCTGGCGACGCTAACCGGCGCGCCCGTCAGCGAGATTGCTGCGCTCCTTGGTGAAGCCGAAACCGCACTTCCCTTCCCCCCTGACGCGCTCGCCATCGGCGATGCGGAAGGGTTGTTGAAACGCCGCGCCGACGTGCGCGCCGCCGAGCGCACGCTCGCCGCCGCGACAGCCCGCATCGGCGTCGCCAAAGCTGATTACTTTCCGCGCATTACGCTTGTCGGCGCCGTCAGCGCCTCGGCGCAGACCCTGTCGGGCGTCGGCGGCGACGGGTCTTTCGGCTACGGCGTCGGGCCTTCTCTCGCCTGGTCAGGCTTCGACATTCCCCGTGTCCGCGCGCAGGTGAAGGCCGCCGACGCGCGCGCCGATGCGGCGTTCGCCGCGTACGAACAGACGGTCCTGGTTGCGCTCGAAGAAACCCGGACGGCGCTTTCCGCCTATGGCCGGGAGCGGGTCCGTTTCAACGCCCTTAACGCCGCCGCCGCTACGGCCCGGGAAGCCGCTGTTCTCGCGCGTGAACGCTTCGACGCCGGCGCCGACGATTTCATCGATGTGCTCGATGCCGAGGGCCGGCAGCTCGCAGCGGAAGCCTCCCTCGCTGAAAGCCAGAGCGCCGTCGCTTCCAGATACATCAATGTTTATCTGGCGCTCGGCGCGGGCTGGCGTTCGGAGCCTTCGATCCATGAAGTCAAAGCTTAAACCGACAAGCGGCCTCACGCCGCTTTCCGACAGGCGCGCGGGGCCGCCCTCCCCGTACCGCCCGCCCCGCGCGCCTGTTGCTGTCTGCCGGGCTTTATCTTCAGCCCGGGAATTGCGACTGTGTCTGCTGAGACGGCCTGACTGAAGCGCAGCCGCAGAAGCCGCGCCAGGAAAAGCTGCGGAGGAAATACGATGGTTGAAGCCTGCGAAAAGAGTTCGAATATCGTCCAATGCCTGCTGAAATGCTGGCTGAAGGCGTGGAACGAATGCGGCGAACCCGACGCGACGCTGAGCCTCGTCTCAATTTTCGCTGAAGGCGACGGCGCCATCGACGTCGAGGACGAAGCTTTCGGCGTCGCCATCACGGCGAGCAGCTTCAGGGAGTACAAAGATAAATGGCGCGCGGCGATTGACGACCTGGAGAGCCTGACATTCGAACTTGTCGGCGAACCTCAAGTCCGCGTCTCTGACGACCGCGCCGTCATCAGTTTTGAGCTTACGGCGAAAGCGGAGCGTGACGACGGCGCGTTGATCGTTCCTGCGCCCAGATGGCGTGTTGATCATATCTGGCGCCAGATCGAAGGCGAATGGCGGATTGTCCGTGAACGGCTAAAAACCGCTTGAGCGTTCTCAACCCTCCGGCTGCGACCTGAACTTTAAGGATGATCTGGCGGCTCAGGCTCACGAAACAGCGTTTCGACAATTCCTCGCACCAATCGCAAAACTTCCGCTTTATCGAGGTCAGGATTGAGAATGTTCCTGATGCCGATCCCCTGCAGCAGCGCGACCAGCACCTCAAGTCGCGCGCCTATATTCTCCTGATTGACGCCGGCGCCGAGATAATTGATGACGCGCGCCTTCATATCGGCGTCCACCGTCCGCAGGGTTGAGGCGATCTCGGCGTTGCGCGTCGCTTCGGCGGTCATTTCAAGCATTAGCGCCGACCAAAACGGCTCCGTGTTGGAGTCGACGCTTTCCTCGATATTCTCGAGCATCATATCGACGATGCGGTCGCCAGCATCCTTGAACTTCTCCAACGCGCAAAGTTTTTCGTCCGCATGGGCGCGCACCATCTCGGCGATGATCTGCTCCTTGCTCTCGAAATAGTGATAGATGTGTCCGGGGCTCATTTGAGCCTGCTTGGCGATCTGCGCCATGCGCGCACCGTGAAAGCCGCTTTCAATAAAACAGCGCTCCGCCGCCTGTAACAGCTTTTCGCGCTTGTCCTCGGGTTTCATCGCTGGCGCTTGAGACATTCGTTCTCCTCTAGGGGAATATTCCGCATGGCAGAAAGTTTTAATTTCTACCTGCTTGACTCTTCATAGTCGGTCATAGAATAAACGTTCATTCTAATCAAGACCGCCTTAGGCGGCTGCAGCCAACGTCTAAAAAAACACGCCAGGAACACTCATGCCTTTGTTTCCTCACAGAAAAATAGCAAGCATCGGACTTGTAGTAAGCGCTCTTGCCGTTGTCGGCTGTAGCGGGCGATCCCAGACGCAAGGGGCCCCGCCGCCGCCGCCCGAAGTCGCTGTTCACACCGTCGAGGTCGAGCGGGCCGCGGTATCGGTGACGCTGCCGGGCCGTACGACCGCCTGGCGCGTGGCGCAGGTCCGCCCGCAGATATCCGGCCTGATCGAGGAGCGGCTTTTCGAGGAAGGCGACGCTGTGAAAGCGGGCCAACCGCTCTACAAAATCGATAGCGCGCCTTATCAGGCCGCCTACGACAGCGCCGTCGCAGCGCTCGCGCGCGCCGAAGCGCTCTCCAAAGCGTCGGCGAATCGCGCTGAACGTTTCGCCGAACTCGTCAAGACCAACGCCGTCAGCAAGCAGGACCATGACGACGCGCTCGCCGCTGCCTCGCAGACGCGCGCCGACATCGCCGCCGCCCGCGCCGCGCGCGATGCGGCCAAGATCGATCTCGATCGCACGACTATCACCGCGCCAATCGACGGGCGCATCGGCCGCACGCTCGTCACTACCGGCGCGCTGGTTAGCGCCGGCCAGCAACAGGAACTCGCCGTCATCAATGCGCTCGACCCAATCTATGTGGATGTCACGCAATCCAGCGCCGAAATTCTTCGCTGGAAACGCAAACAGGCGAACGGAGAATTACAGACGACGCAAGGCGAAAAGCTCGGCGTCGCCCTTACCCTTGAGGACGGCAGCGCTTACGAGCAAAAGGGAACGCTGGAGCTGACCGAAGTCGCTGTCGATCCTTCGAGCGGCGCTGTGACGCTGAGAGCGGTGTTTCCGAACCCGGACGGTCTGCTGATGCCAGGAATGTTCGTGCGCGCCGAAATCGCCGAGGGCGTTCGCAACGACGCGATGCTCGTGCCGCAACAAGCCATCGCCCGCAATCCACAGGGCGACGGCGTGGCTTATGTCATCGGCGCCGAGAACAAGGCTGAGGAGCGCATCGTCAAAACCGAACGCGCCGTCGGCGACAAGTGGATCGTCTCTGCCGGATTGAAGCCGGGAGACCGCATCGTCGTCGAGGGATTCCAGAGATTCCGCCCGGGAGATCCTGTCACCCCGGTGGAAACCGCGCGCGTCGCCGACGCTTCCGAACAAACGCCCCAGAATCAAGAAAAGTCGGGCGTGCGTTAAAATCACTGCGCCGTCGCCGAATAAAAGGACTGTTTTCGTGGCGAATTTCTTTATTGAACGCCCTATTTTCGCATGGGTCCTCGCCATCATTGCGATGCTGGCCGGCGTCATCAGCATTATCAATCTGCCAGTCGAGCAATATCCGGAGATTGCGCCGCCAGCGATCTCTGTCACTGCAATATATCCTGGCGCTTCAGCAAAGTCTGTCGAGGACGCCGTCACGCAGGTGATCGAACAGCAGATGAAAGGCATCGATAATCTGCGCTATATCTCCGCTTCTTCGAGCTCTGACGGCACGATGACTATGACGCTCACCTTCGCGGCGGGAACTGATCCCGACATCGCGCAGGTTCAAGTCCAAAATAAACTTTCGCTCGCTACCCCGCTTCTTCCTCAGGAAGTTCAACGCCGCGGCGTCGTCGTCAACAAAGCACAGTCGAGCTTTCTGATGGTCGTAGCGCTGACAAGCGAAGACGGATCGGTTCCCGAAGTCGACCTTGCTGACTATGTCGTCAGCAATCTCCAGGATCCGATCAGCCGCGTAGACGGAGTCGGCGGCGTTCAACTTTTCGCGGCGCAATACGCCATGCGCATCTGGCTCGATCCGCATGCTCTCGCCGCCTATGGTCTTTCCACTCAGGATGTCGCCAACGCTATCCGCGCTCAGAATACGCAGGTCGCTGGAGGAGAACTCGGCGGCGGGCCAAGCGTCGAGGGCCAGCAGCTTAACGCCACCATTACTATCCAGTCGCTGATGCAAACGCCCGAAGAGTTCCGCGCAATTTCTCTGCGCACACTCCAGGACGGCTCGCAAGTGACAATCGCGGACGTCGCCCGCGTCGAAATCGGCGCAGACAATTACGCGACGATCGGCGAATTCAAGAATCGCCCCGCGTCGGGTTTCGCAATTCTGCTCGCCCCTGGCTCCAACGCGCTCGATACTGCAGAGGCCGTTGAGAAGCGCATGGAAGAACTTTCCGAGTTTTTCCCCGCGAAATACGAGTACGCATTTCCCTACAATACGACGCCATTTGTCGAAGAATCTATCAACGAAGTGGTCAAGACACTCGTTGAGGCCGCCATCTTCGTCACTTTCATCATGTTCGTATTCCTGCAGAATTTCCGCGCTACTGCGATTGTAATGATTACCGTGCCGGTTGTGTTACTCGGGACGATGGCGCTTCTTTTAGCTTTCGGCTTTTCTATCAACACTCTCACCATGCTCGCGATGGTGCTTGCCATCGGGTTGCTTGTCGATGACGCGATCGTCGTCATCGAAAACGTCGATCGGGTTATGGAGGAAGAGCGCCTCCCCCCTGCCGAAGCGACGAAAAAAGCTATGTCGCAGATCACTGGCGCACTCATGGGCATCGGGGCTGTGCTCTCAGCGGTTTTCGTGCCGATGGCGTTCTTCGCTGGCACCGCAGGCGCGATTTATCGCCAGTTCTCCGTCACTATCGTCTCGGCGATGATCCTTTCCGTGCTGACAGCGATTATTCTGACGCCTGCGCTGTGCGCCACATTGCTTCAGCCGCACGATCCGGACAGAGGGCCAATGCCGGGCACGCTTCGTTACCGCCTTATGTCGCCTTTTCGCGCTTTCAATTCTGGATTCGCCTACGCTGCTCGCCAGCATGAGCGCGGCGTGCGAGGCATTATCGGCCGTGCGCCCCGCTTCTTCCTTATTTTTTTGGCGCTAGCGAGCGTCACAATGTTCGCCTTCGCACGCATCGAACAATCTTTCCTTCCGGACGAAGATCAGGGGCTGCTACTGTTTCAGGCGCAATTGCCTCCCGGCGCAACGTTCGAACGTACAATGGCTGTGCTGGACCAAGTGGAGGCGCACCTTCGCGACAATGAAAGCGAAACAGTCGATTCTTATTTCACCGTCGCCGGTTTCAGTTTCGCCGGCGCCGCACAGAATGCCGGAATCGGCTTTGTGGCGCTGAAAGACTGGAAAGATCGCAAGGGGAAAGACGCTAGCGCTCAAGCGATCGCAAACCGAGCGTTTGGCGCATTCTCCCAAATTCGTGACGCGCAAGTTTTTGCTTTCGCCCCGCCTTCCGTACCTGGACTGGGGCAGGCGAACGGGTTTGACTTCTTCCTGCAGGACCGAGTCGGCAGCGGCCACGACGCGCTCGTCGCCGCACGCAACCAAATGCTCGCCGAGGCGAACCAGAATCCGGCCCTGATGGGCGTTCGTCCAAACGGCCTCGACGACGTGCCGCAACTCAAAATTGATATTGATCACAACAAGGCGCAGGCGATGGGGCTTGCGCCGGAATTGATCAATTCGACCCTCACGACTGCAATGGGCGGTCTTTACGTCAATGATTTTCTCAACCGCGGGCGGATCAAGCGCGTCTATGTGGCCGCCGACGCGCCCTATCGCATGGCGCCTGAGGATCTTAACGCCTGGCGGATACCAAACGCTTCCGGAGAGCTCGTGCCGTTCTCAGCCTTCGCCGACACGTCATGGATATCCGGTTCGCCCAAACTCGAACGTTATAATGGCGTGCCAGCTATCGAAATTCTTGGCGGCGCTGCGCCAGGCGTCAGTTCCGGCGCTGCGATGAAGGAGATCGAGAAGATCGCGAGCCAGTTGCCTGGCGGATTCGGAGTGGAGTGGACTGGCATCTCTATCGAGGAGCGTGAAACCGGTGCACAGACACCGATCCTCTATACGCTTTCCATTCTGGTGGTCTTCTTGTGTCTTGCAGCTCTCTATGAGAGCTGGTCAGTGCCGATCTCAGTGCTGATGATCGTGCCGCTCGGCGTCATGGGCGCCGTCGCGTCGGCGATGCTGACGGGGCTTTCTAACGATATTTTCTTCCAGGTCGGCCTTTTGACGACTATTGGTCTTTCCGCCAAGAACGCCATTCTCATCGTCGAGTTCGCGCAAGCGCTCGAAAAACAAGGCCGAACGGCGATCGAAGCCGCAATCGAAGCTGCGCGCACAAGGCTGCGGCCGATCCTGATGACCTCGTTCGCTTTCGGTCTTGGCGTGACGCCGCTCGTGCTCAGCAGCGGCGCGGGAGCAGCGGGGCGCACAGCTATCGGCGCGTCCGTTCTGGGCGGGATGCTCGCGGCCTCGTTCCTCGGCATTTTCTTCACGCCGTTGTTCTACGTGCTGGTGCGGCGCCTTTTCGCAGGCAGAAAGCCGCAATCCGAAACTGCGAACGCGAACGGCGCGCAATCATCCGGAGCCTGAGCAAATGCCTTCCTCTTTTATTTCCAGAGCGACGTCCTTATTGCTTGTCGGCGTTTCTCTTTCGGCCTGCACGACGCTGACTATGGCTCCAGACTACAATAGGCCTAAAGCGCCTATTGCAAACGTTCTTCCTTATGTGGATGGCGACGCAAATGAAATCGCGTCTCTCGTTTCATGGCGCTCCGTGTTCTCCGATCCCACTTTACAGGCCCTTATCGAGACGGCGCTTGTCAACAATCGCGATCTTAGGGTTGCGACGCTGAATGTCGAACGCGCTCGCGCGCTCTACCGCATCCAGCGCGCCGACAGCCTGCCTAGTGTTGCGGCGTCTGGCGACTATTCAAACCAACGTTTCGGAGAAAACGCATCGACCGGGATAGCCGGCGCTCCCTCTTCAGGTTCAGGTCCGATAACGATCGAGCAGTTTAGCGCAACCGCCGGCGTCAGCGCCTATGAACTTGACCTCTTCGGACGCGTCAGGAGCCTTAACCGGCAGGCGCTCGAAACCTATTTCGCCACTGACGAAGCGCGCAAAGCGGCGCAAATTTCTCTCGTCGCCGAAGTCGCCGCCGCCTATCTGCAACTTGCCGCCGACCGCGAATTGCTCGCACTTGCCCGCAACACTTTCGAAAGCCAACAAGCCTCGCGCGATCTCACCCAGCAGCTTGTCGATACCGGGGTGGGCAACAACCTTGACGTTCAGCGCGCCCGCACGTCGATCGAGCGCGCGC
>JAVJPA010000177.1:0-6121 GCA_040216495.1 Amphiplicatus sp.
CTGGCGGGCGCGGCGACGGCCGCGCTCATGACGGGCGGCGCGGCGGCTCAGGAATACGACTCAATTACTGTGACGGCGCAAAAACGCGAGCAGTCCGTCATCGACGTGCCAATTTCCATGTCGGTGTTCGGCGCCGAAGAGCTCAAGGAGATCGGCGCCAGTTCGCTGGACGATCTGGCGTCGCGCACGCCGAACTTCGAGTATACGCGCTCAAGCGATCTCAAGCTTAAGCCTGCGACGATCCGCGGCGTCGCCGGCGGGGTTTCCGGCGGAGAAGACCAGGCGGTCGGCGTCTATCTCGACGAGGTGTATCTCGGCACGGCGGCCGCGGCCCAGTTCGAGCTGTTCGACATGGAGCGCGTCGAAGTGCTGCGCGGGCCGCAGGGCACCCTGTTCGGCCGCAACACCACCGGCGGCGCGGTCAGCTTCACGACGCGCAAGCCTGACGACGATCCGCGCGCGCAGGTGACCGCCGATCTCGGCAATTACAATATGAAACGCGTGCAGGCGCTCGCGAACATGCCGATCATTGAGGGGAAGCTCGCCGCCAAGATTTCAGGGGCCTATTACGATCGCGGCGGGCTGACCGAGAACGTCCATCTCGGCGAACGCACAAATGCGGAGTCGGGCTGGTCGCTGCGCGGACAGGTGCGGTTCACGCCGAGCGAGGATATAGACATCAACCTGTCGGCGGACTACCGGGAGGCGGACCGTCAGCCGACGCGCGAGATTGTTCTCGACAACTTTCTGTTCGATGCAGGCATACCCGGTCTCGATTTCACCAGCGACGGCGATCCGAAAAATTTCTCGGTCAGCATCGAGGGCGACAGCGTCGAAACGATGGAGGCGTGGGGCGTCGCGGCGCACGCCGTCATCGGGCTCGGCCCCGTAGAATTGACCTCCATCACCTCTTACCGGGCGCACGATTATTTCCAGGAAGTCGACACCGACATGTCCCCGATCAAGTGGACCTATGACGGCGACCCGGAACAGCAGGAGCAATTCTCGCAGGAGCTTCGTCTCGCCTCGACCGGGGACGCGCGCCTCAACTGGATCGCCGGCGTCTACTATTTCCATCAATATACGGACAATCAAAGCTTTGTGCGGCTTGGCGAAGACATCCTCGCTTTTCTCGGCGCGCCGACAAGCCCGGATCTGTTCGCGCGCGGCAACGGAATCGTCTCCGCTGACAGCATCGCAGGCTACCTGCATGGCGAGTTCAAAGCGACGCAGCGCCTGCGCCTGACTGTCGGCGCGCGCGTCTCCCACGACAGCAAGGCTATCGACTATGAGCAGACCGACGAGTCGGGCGGCGTTGTCGGCGCGGTCGCTCCCTATTCGCGCGAGGCGAGCTGGACTGAGTTCACCGGCGACGCGACGATCTCCTATGATCTCGCGGATGCGACGATGGCCTACGTCAAGGCGGCGCGCGGTTACAAGGCAGGCGGCTTCAACGACGGCCTGGGTTCGCCGAACAATCCCTCGTTCGATCCCGAATATGTCCTCAGTTATGAGGGCGGACTGAAGACCGTCCTCGCGGACAATCGCCTGTGGATCAACGTCGCCGCGTTCTACATGAAGTGGGACGACATCCAGATCGCCGGCTTCGGCACGGTCGACCGCGGCGGGACGCCGACGTTCGGCGTCTTCACCGGAAACTTCGGCAAAGCGCGATCCATCGGCGCCGAGATGGACTTCCACGCGCGCCCCGTCAAAGGACTTGAACTGTTCGGCGCGGCGGCGGTGCTCGACACGGAATTCACCGAGGGCGATCCTGTCGATCCGGACGATCCGCTCGCGGAGCCGAATATCGCGCCCGGCAACTGGCTTCCGTTCGCGCCGAAATGGACTCTCTCCGGCGGCGCGCGCTACGCGCACCAGTCCCCGCTCGGCGAACTCATCTGGCGGGTGGAGTACATTCACACCGGGCGGCAGGCGCTGACTTCCTTCGGCGGGTACGGCAACGATCCGCTCGGGATGCAGGACGGCTTCGGCCTTCTCGACGCGCGGGTCGCTCTCGCGCTCAGCGATCGGGTGTCCGTCGCGCTGTGGGGCAGGAACCTTACCGATACGCGCTACGCGACCAGATACCAGAATCTCAATTTCCCGCCTGTGTTCTCGTCATTCTATGCGCTCGGCGAACCGAGAACCTATGGCGGGCAAATCAGTCTGGAGTTCTGATCCGGTGATGCGGCTCGTCACTCTTGTCGTCGCGCTGTCGCTGACGGCGCAGGAGGGGCGGGCCGCCGATCCCGGGGCGCTCGCCGGGTTCCGCGCGGAGACCGCCGGAAAGATCATGACGGTGCTGGGACCGATAGACGCCGGCGATGCGGGCGTCACGCTCCCGCACGAACATCTGTTCATCGACTTCCGTCTCCCGCTCGACGAACCGCAACGCTGGACGCTCGCGGAAAGAGTCTTTCCCGAAACGCCTGAGCAGAAACGACTCTGGCGCACGCGGATCGGGCTCGGCAACCTCGCGTATGTGATCGACAACATCTGGTCTGTCGAGCAAGCGCTGATCGTCGACGATTTCGGCGCCGTGCGCGCGGAGATCAGCCGCTTCGCGCAAGCGGGCGGCGCAACGGTCGTTGACGTCACAAACAACGGGCTGGGGCGCGATCCGCGCAGGCTTCAGCGGTTATCGCGTGAAACCGGACTGAACATCGTCATGGGCGCGGGCTGGTACCGCGACGCCTGGAGGCCGGCCTCGTTCAGCGCGCGCAGCGTCGAGTCGCTCACCGAAGAGCTTGTCCGCGACATCGTCGTCGGCGTCGACGGTTCCGGCGTGAAGGCTGGAATCATCGGCGAGATTCCTGCGATGACCATCGTGACCGATCCGGCCGATTCGGACGACGTGAAGCAATTGCGCGCCGCGGCGCGCGCCAGCCAGCTCACCGGCGCCGCCATAACGCTCCACCAATGGCTGCGCGGCGGCGAGAGCCTGATGAAGACGCTCGATATTCTGGAGGCGGAGGGGGCGGATCTTTCGCGCGTCATCGTCGGTCATGTCGGGGGCGACGCCGCCGCTCATATGCCGCTGCTTGAAGAGGCGATAAAGCGCGGCGTTACGCTTGAATTCGATCTTTTCGGCGTGCCCTTCTATCTCGACGCGCCCCATCTCGATAATCGGGTGATGGCCGATACTGTCGTCGCCTTTCTCGCGAAAGGTTTTGCGGCGAACATTCTGCTCTCTCACGACGTCTGCACGAAAATCCAGCACGAGTCGCATGGCGGCAAAGGGTTTGATTACGTTCTAACCGACGTAACGCCCTACTTGCGGGCTCGCGGCGCGACCGAGGACGACTTGCACGCGATTCTAGTCGCCAACCCGGCGCGGCTTCTCCGCCTCAAACCGTCCGAAAACTGATCAATTGCGATGGCGAAGAAAGACTGCCTTGATGAGTTCTGTTGGCGCGAGACGCGCCGGCTTGCGCTTGCCGGCGCTGCGCCTGCCGATATAAGGCGCATTATGAGCGTTTGCGGCCTCGGCGGATCTGAGGCTCCGGAGCGCGTGATCGCAGCTTTCTGCGAGAGAGTCCGAAAACCAGGCGCGCGCGCCGGACGGAACCGGCAGGAAAAGCAGCTGGGTGAGCCCGCAGCCGGCGGATGAAGGCAGCGCGTTCCGCCGCGCGAACGAGCGGGCCGTTGGGCCTTTGACCCGCGCTGACGGTTTCTCTCTGGCGTTTGATGCCCACGACACGCTCGCGGATTACACAGTCTCCTCTAGGCGAGAAAATTCGGGCGCGCAGCGGCGTGGTTTCAAGCGCGCCCGCAAATCGCTTCGCCATCCAACTGTACGCCGGGTGTCGGCAAACCGCCTCGCGGTCGGGTTCAAAATATAATGAGAATAACTCGCAATCTCATTGACTCCTGATTCAGGCTCGGTAATTTGCGCGCGAAACAGCCAACCCGAGGGGCGACGATGAGATCGAAGGAAGAAAACTGCGTGCGCAGCGTGTCCAAAGCTGCGCTCAACATGCCCGCGCTTGGTCTGTCGAGCCTCGCCCTCGGGGCGTTCGCCGCGGGCGGCGCGCTGGCGCAGGAGCAGAGCTTTGAGGTTGCAACTGCGGAACCGAGCGCCGAGCAGCGTTCGTCCGGCCCGGAAAAGGATACCGTGACTGTCGTCGGCGAGCAGTGGGAGCGGGAGAATCCGAAATACACCGCGCCGCTCATCGACACGCCGCAGACGATCACCATCATTCCGCGCGAAGTCATCGAGCAGCAGAATCTCTTCAACCTGCGCGACATTCTTTCGACGTTGCCGGGGATTACTTTCGGGGCCGGCGAGGGCGGCGGCGGTTACGGCGACAGCATCAACCTGCGCGGCTATTCCGCCAACAGCGACATCACCATCGATGGCGTGCGCGACAGCGCGCAATATAACCGCACCGACCCGTTCAATCTTGAGCAGGTGGAAGTCGTCAACGGCGCGAACTCGGTTTACGCGGGCGCCGGCTCGGTCGGCGGTTCGATCAACCTCGTTTCCAAGCGTCCGCGCGGCAGCGGCGAGACCGTCCTGACGGCGGGCGGCGGCAGCGCCGCCTACGGCCGTGTGACCGTCGATACCGACCGGATGATAGGCGACAATATCGGCGTGCGTCTCAACGGCATGACGCACAGAAACGACGCGCCGGGCAGGGATGTCGAGGAATACAAGCGTTGGGGCGTCGCGCCGTCGATCACGTTCGGCATGAATTCGCCCACCCGCTTCACGCTCGCCTACGTCCATCAGGAAGACGAGAACATCCCGCAATACGGCGTGCCATATGCGCTCGGGCCTCACAACGACGGCCCGCTGCCCGGCGTCGATCCGAGCAATTATTACGGCTACAGCAATGTCGACAGGCAGGAGATTACGGTCGACTCCGTTACGGCGACCTTCGAGCACGAATTCAGCAACGCCTTGTCGGTGCGCAACCTGTCGCGCTGGCAGCGCGTGTCGCAGCTCTCGATCGTCAATCCGCCGCAGGGATCGTGGTGTATCGACAGCGGCATCAATCCATGGACGGGCGACGCGTGCGCCGCGCCGGGAACCTACCAGCCAAGCGGTCCGCGCGGCACGACGCGCGACACGGTCAATGAAATCCTGATCAACCAGACCGACCTGACCGCCACGTTCAGCACGGGCTGGATCGATCATACGACCGTCGCCGGTTTCGTGTTTTCGCACGAGACTTATGAGCGCGTGAACGGCAGTTCGCTCCGCAACCCGCTTGGCGAAACGCCGAATCCGACGCTGCCGGCGATGGATATTTCCAACCCCGACACGATTTACGCGGGGCCGGTCAATTTCATCGCGACGGCGACCGCCGACGGCGAAGTCGACAATCGCGCCGCGTACGTTTTCCATCGGGCCGAGCTTGGATCGCATTTCGAGATCAATGGCGGCGTGCGCTACGAGCGTAATGAAGCGAGCGGAACGACCGCTTCCATCGCCACGCCCTATCCGCCGCCGCCGGCGACGCCCGTCGTCACCCAGAACCCGATATTCAGGAACGATGACGATCTCGTCTCGTATCGCATCGGTTTCGTCTACAAGCCCGTCGAGAACGCCAGCTTGTATATTGCTTACGGCAACTCGCAGACCCCCTCGCAATCCAACGTCAACGGATCGTGCGACCTCGTAGCGACCTGCAATGTCGATCCGGAAGAAGCCGAGAATTATGAAATCGGCGCCAAGTGGGACGCGATCGAGGGGCGCTTGTCGCTGACGGCCGCTCTGTTCCGCAACGAGCGCAGCAATTACAGGGTCGACTCCAACGATCCGATCACGCCGGAGGAGCAGCTCGATGGTGCATCGCGCGTCGACGGCGTTTCTCTCGGCGCTGCCGGAACCATTCTCAAGGGCTGGAGCGTCTTCGCCAACTACACCTATCTCGACGGGGAAATATTGCAGGGCGTGTCGGATTTCTGTTTCGCCAACCCGGCTGCGCCCGGCTGCGCGCTTGGCGGCAACAACAACCTGATCGCAGGCGATCCGCTCGCCAATACGCCGGACCACTCGTTCAGCATATGGACGACCTACGAAACGGATTTCGGGCTGATCGTCGGTTACGGCGCGACCTATCAGGGCCAGATCAGCTTCAACCGCGCCTCCGAGAAAGATGCGCTTTACAAG
>JAVJPA010000178.1:0-2531 GCA_040216495.1 Amphiplicatus sp.
CTGTTTGCGGCTGTGCTCATTCCCGAGGGCTTTTCCGCCGGGGAAGGATCCCCGGCGGCGGAATACTGGAGCCGCAACCTCACCGATCCGGCGCTTGAAGGCGCAGTCTCCAACGCCCTCGACTACGCGCTACAGAGGCGCGCGGTGGAGCAGCTCGGCTTTTCGCCGGAAATTCTCGAAGACCTCGCCGTGATTGAAGCGCCGCTGTCCTCGTTCCGGCCTGACCGCGCCGACGGCGAAGCGGAGCTCTCGGCGCGCGACCGCATCGAAACGGCGCTTCCCGCCGTCATGACTTACATGCTGCTCGTCATCATTTTCGGGGTCGGCAATCTTCTCCTCACCAACACGATCGAGGAACGCTCCAACAAGATCGTGGAAGTGCTGCTTTCCTCTGTGACCGCCAACCAGTTGATGATGGGCAAGCTGATCGGGATCGCCGCAGTCGGCCTGACCATGCCGACGATCTTCGCCATCGGCGGCGCCGTCATCGGGCTGACCGCGGCGGGCGGGTCCGAATGGCTCGGACATGCGGTGTCGGCGTTGATCGGGTCCAATCTTCTCTTCATCTACCTGTTCTATTTCCTCTGCGCCTACGTGATTTTCGCGATGATCTTCCTCGCCATCGGCGCGGTGTCGAACTCGCTGCAGGACGCGCAGAGCTATATGGGCCCGGTGATGCTGCTCGTCTTCCTGCCGTTGCCGTTCATGATCATGGTCTACCAGAATCCGAACGGCCTCATCGCCTCGATCCTCACCTGGATTCCGATCTACACGCCCTATGCGGTGATGATGCGGGCCGCGTCCGATCCGCCTATGTGGGAGATCATTGGCGCAACGGCGTTGATGCTCGCTTTCGCCGTTGCGCTGATCCGCGTCATGGGCCGGATTTTCCGGAACGCCATCCTGCAAGCCTCGCCGCCGAAAGCGCGAGACGTGTGGCGGCTTGCGCGACAGGAAAAAAGCTAGGCCGCTTTGGACGGATCGTACACGAACTTCCGGTCGCAATAGCCGCATTCGGCTTCGCCGTCTTCGAGCGAATACCAGACCAGCGGATGGCCGAGCGCGCCGCCGCTGCCGTTGCAGGAGACGCGGCGCGTCTTCACGTAGAAGGTCTCGGGCGGCGGGGGGACGGCGAGGGGCTGGTCGGTCATGGCTGGCTCGGAAACTTTCTTCAACGCTTTTGGGCGTCACTCGATTGTGAAGCTGAATGGCGCGCAGGCGCCCGCCCGTCAAGGGTGGCGGCCAAGGGCGGAAGCCCCATATGGTTGGCGGGCATGGCTGCGGCTGTGCTAAGGCTGCAATTCTTTCCCACCCCGGATCGTCTCCATGAACATTCGCCCCAAGATCGAGCCCGCCGCCATGCCGTCTGCGCCCGCCGAGATCGCAATTTCCGCCCGCGGCCTGAGAAAGGTTTACGCGGGCACGAAGAAATCCCCGGCGAAAGAGGCGCTGAAAGGCATCGATCTCGACATCCCGCGCGGCTCGATTTTCGGGCTGCTGGGTCCGAACGGCGCCGGCAAGTCTACCTTCATCAACATCCTCGCGGGCCTAGTGAACAAGACTGAGGGCGCGGTCTCCGTCTGGGGCTTCGACATCGACAAGAATCCGCGTCAGGCGAAAGCCTCCATCGGCGTTGTGCCGCAGGAGATAAACGTCGATGTTTTCTTCACGCCGAAAGAGGCGCTGGAGATTCAGGCGGGTCTCTTCGGCGTCCCGAAATCCGAACGCCAGACCATGCAGATTCTCGGCGCGCTCGGTCTCACTGACAAGGCCGACGCCTATGTGAGAATGCTGTCAGGCGGGATGAAGCGGCGCCTCCTCGTCGCCAAGGCGATGGTGCACCAGCCGCCGATCCTCATCCTCGACGAGCCGACCGCCGGCGTCGATATCGAACTCAGAAAACAGCTCTGGGAGCATGTGCTCGAATTGCACAAGACCGGCGTCACCATCGTGCTGACGACCCACTATCTCGAAGAGGCGCAGGAGCTCTGCGACCAGATCGCCATCATCCATCAGGGCGATGTGGTCGCTTGCGAGCCGACGGAAAAGCTCATCGCCTCGCTCGACAACAAGGCGCTCATGGTGACGCCGCTAGAACCGCTCGCCGCCGCGCCGGATCTTGCGCCTTACGAGTGCGATCTGAAGCCGGACGGCCGCATCGCCATTCCCTACAAGCCATCGAAGGCGCAGGTCGCGGATATTCTCGAACGACTGTCGGCCGCCGGAATCAAGGTCAAGGACCTTTCGACGGTCGAGGCCGACCTTGAAGACGTGTTTCTTGAGTTGACTTATAATTCAGGGCGCTAGAGGCGCCCTTTCCGGGTTCCGCCGCAGCTCGCATCGCGCTAGTTTCACCCGTCATTCACGAAGGGGGAGATCGCGATGACTTTCCGCTCCATACTCGCCATTATCATCGCTTGCATGACGGCGTTCGCCGCGCCGGCGCGGGCCGAAGACGCCGTGCTCATTCTCGACGCCTCTGGGTCGATGTGGGGGCAGATCAATGAGGAAGCGAAAATCTCCATCGCCAA
>JAVJPA010000179.1:0-2672 GCA_040216495.1 Amphiplicatus sp.
GCGATCAATCACCGGCTCAAAGATTCCGGTGTAACGCTGCACCTTTCAGAAGTAAAAGGCCCGGTGATGGACAAGCTGCAACGTTCGCATTTTCTCGAGGCGTTAACGGGCCGCGTGTTCCTCACCCAGTTCGGCGCAGTATCGCTGCTTGATCCGGCGCGCGCGCAAGAGACGCTCGCCATGGGGCCGACGCCGCAGTTCGAAGTAGAACGCAACGGACTGGCCCGTCCCTGACAGCGCCTACCTTGCAGGATCAAACAACGCGCGCGTCATCGCCTGCAGCTCTTTCGGCGCAAAAAATTCGCCGTCAAAAACCAGCCGCTGCATCGACTGCATCTCGTGAGCGAGATAGCGGTCCTTTTCAAGAAAGGCGGTGCAGTCTCGAACCTTTGCGTAGGCGGCTTGCAGCGCCGGCGAGGTCCTGTGCGGCTTGTGAAAATCAATTCCCTGCGCCGCCGCCATGAGTTCCACAGCGATAATCCCGGCGGCGTTGAGCGCGACAGTCCCCGCCTTGCGCGCTGCGCCAGTCGCCATCGACACATGATCTTCCTGATTGGCGGAAGTCGGCACGGAATCGACGCTGGCCGGAAAAGCGAGCGAGCGGTTTTCAGCGACGAGCGCAGCGGCCGTCACCTGCGGAATCATGAAGCCTGAGTTGACGCCGCCGTCTTCTACAAGAAAGGCCGGCATGCCGCTCATCTTCGGATCGACCAGGACAGCGAAGCGCCTTTCGGAAATCGATCCTACTTCGCACAGCGCCATCGTTATCTTGTCGGCGGCGAAAGCGACAGGCTCCGCATGGAAATTGCCGCCAGACAGCGCTTCGTCCGTATCGGGAAAAACAATAGGATTATCAGAAACGGCGTTCGCTTCTATCTCAAGCGTCCGCGCCGCCTCTTTGAGCATGTCGAGCGCAGCGCCCATCACCTGCGGCTGGCAACGGAAAGAATAAGGGTCCTGCACACGGTCGCATTCAATATGCGACTGACGAATTTCGCTGCCCGTCATCGCCTTTCTGAGAAAGGATGCAACCGCTATTTGCCCCGGCTGGCCGCGCAGTTCATGAAGGCGCGCATCGAATGGCGCGTCGGAGCCTTGCAAGGCATCGACCGACATCGCGCCGGCGACAAGCGCGCAGCCGAAGACGTTCTCCGCCCGGAACGCAGCGTCGAGCGCGATCGCTGTTGAAACCTGCGTCCCGTTGAGCAGCGCCAACCCCTCTTTTGGCCCTAGCTCAAGCGGCGAAAGCCCGATTTTTTGCAAAGCTTCGCCTGCCGGAAGCGTCTCGTTTTTCAGCTGTATGCAACCTTCTCCGAGCATCGCCGCAGAAAGGTGCGCAAGCGGCGCAAGATCGCCGGAAGCGCCCACCGATCCCTGGCTTGGGATCACCGGCAGAGCATCCTTCTCAAGCATCGCCAGTATCTGGTCGACCACGATGCGCCGGACGCCGGAATGGCCGCGCCCGAGCCCAACGACTTTCAGCGCCATGACCAGCCGCACGATGCGACGCTCCAGCGGCTCGCCAAGACCGCAGGCGTGACTCATCACCAGATTGCGCTGCAACTCAGCAAGGCGCGCCGGCTCGATGCTCTTGTTGGCGAGAAGGCCGAAGCCGGTATTGACGCCGTAGACGGTTTTCCCCGAGGCGACGATACGGGCGATGGACGCCGCCGAGGCGTCGATGGCCGCATACGCCCCCGCGGACAACGAAACGCCAGCCCCGTACCAGATCTTGCGAAGATCGGCGAGCGTCGCGTCGCCCGGTTTCAGCTCAATGTGCGCATCGTTCATGGCGTTGTTCTCTCTTCAAAAGAAAATCGTGCGAAACCCGCCGCGACCGGTGAATTCGCTCAACGGCGAATCCGGAAAACAAGGCGAGCCGTGAAAAAACCACACCTCCATTTATGCGGCCTCCAGAGGATAGTTCCGGATTTTGCACCGCAGCGAAGGGCGGAATCTTCCGGAATTCCCCCCGGCGGAAGGCGTCGATTCGATGGACAGAGTTTGGGTCATCATAAAGGCGGATCATAAACGCGCTGGAAAATGCGGGGATAAGTTTGCACGCCGGAAAAGATCACCGCTCAGCCAGCATCGGCATGTCGAGCCCCTTCTCGCGCGCGCAGTCGATGGCGATATCGTAACCGGCGTCGGCGTGACGCATGACGCCGGTCCCCGGATCGTTCCAGAGAACTCGGGCGAGCCTCCGCGCCGCGTCCTCCGTCCCGTCTGCGACGATGACCATGCCCGCATGTTGCGAGAATCCCATGCCAACGCCGCCGCCATGATGGAGCGACACCCATGTGGCGCCCGAAGCCGTGTTGAGCAGTGCGTTGAGCAGCGGCCAGTCGGAGACCGCATCCGATCCGTCCTTCATCGCTTCGGTCTCGCGATTGGGGCTGGCGACAGATCCTGAGTCGAGATGGTCGCGGCCGATGACGACAGGCGCTTTCAGTTCGCCGTTCGCCACCATCTCGTTGAACGCAAGACCGAGACGGTGTCTTTGTCCGAGACCGACCCAGCAGATGCGCGCCGGCAATCCCTGAAATGCGATGCGCTCGCGCGCCATATCGAGCCAGTTATGAAGATGCGGATCATCGGGGATCAGCTCTTTCACCTTCGCGTCCGTCTTGTAGATGTCTTCAGGATCGCCCGACAACGCCGCCCAGCGGAAC
>JAVJPA010000180.1:0-3696 GCA_040216495.1 Amphiplicatus sp.
AATGTCGCCGGCGCCGATCCGAAGGGAAGAGCGGGCGAAATCGGGCGGCCGACGCATCTTCTCAAGGTTGCGGCGCAGATCGCCGTCGGATCGCGCAACGAGACGTTGCAGATCTATGGCGGCGATTATCCGACCCCGGACGGCACCGCGATCCGCGACTATGTGCATGTCAGCGACCTCGCCGACGCGCACTTGTCGGCGCTCGGGCGGCTTCGGCGCGGCAGGGCGGCGCTGACCCTGAACTGCGGCTACGGGCGCGGCTGTTCGGTGCGCGAAGTGATCGAGGCGGTGGAGCGGGTGACCGGCAAGCCCCTGCCGCACGAGATCGGCCCGCGGCGGGCAGGCGATCCGGCCCAGCTCATCGCCGACACCGGCGCGATTCGCGCGGCCCTCGACTGGCGCCCGCGCTACGACGATATCGACTTCATCGTCCGGACCGCGATCGACTGGGAGCGGCGTCTCGCCGCCGCCGAGCCCGGAAAACGCCCATGATGTTCATCAACGCCGCGCGAGCCGTCTTCGCGCTGTTATTCGTGCTCGTCACCTGGCTGACGGTGACGCCCAACCCCGACGACACAAAGGAAAGCCTCGCCATCGCCCGCTGGATATCGGCGATGCTGCTCGGCGATAGCGCCTACAGCGACAAGGTCGCGCATTTCATGGCGTACGCCTCGCTCGGGGGTTCGGCGGCTCTGGCGCAACTTCGCCTCGCCGGACGGCCCGTCTATACGGTGGTCGCGCTGGCGCTCTACGGGATTGCGCTGGAAGGCGTGCAGGGCGCGATGGGGGTGAGGGATCCCGAGATCAGCGACGCGCTCGCCAATGCGCTCGGCGCGATCGCCGGGACGCTTTCGGGCGGGCTCATGCTGACCATGTGGAGGGCGCGGGCGTGAAAGCCGTGATCGTCATTCCCGCGCGTTACGCCTCGACACGGCTTCCCGGCAAGATGCTGCTCGAGGCCGGCGGCAAACCGCTCATTCAGCATACGTATGAACGCGCGCGCCAGGTTAAAAGCGCGGCGCGAGTCATCGTCGCGACCGACGAAGAACGCATCGAGACGGCTGTAAAAGCTTTCGGCGGCGAGACGGCGATGACCGATCCCGCGCATTCGTCGGGCTCGGCGCGGGCGGCTGAAGCGGCGCGCGGTTTTGACGCCGACATCATCGTCAATTTGCAAGGCGACGAACCCGAGATCAATCCCGCCAGCATCGATCGGCTGATCGCGCTTCAGGGCGCGCAGAAACCCTTCGCTTCGACGCTCACCTGTCCTTTTCCTCCGGACGCGCGCCCTGAAGATCCATCGGCGGTGAAAGCCGTGCTGGGACGAAAGCTCGGGGCCGAAGACGCTTACGAAGCGCTTTATTTCACTCGCGCGCTCGCCCCTTATCCGCGCGATGCGAAAGGCGCCGCCGACCCTGCGCAGTTTCATCTCCATATCGGCGTCTACGCCTTCCGCGCTGACGCCCTTCAAACGTTCGCGCGCGCGCCGGAAAGCCGCCTCGAAAAGATCGAGCGGCTGGAGCAATTAAGGATTCTTGAAATGGGAGAGCGCCTGATTGCGCTGGTCGTCGATGCCGCCGCCCCCGGAATAGACACGCCGGAGGATTTCGAAGCGTTCAGGCGGCGGACGGAAAATCGTTAGACGCAAGCATAAGAAAACCCCGGCGGTCAGCGCGTCGCTGAACTTTCGCCGGGGTTCGTTTGTGGGCGGCGGTCGCCTGATGCGTTAGTCGGCTTTGGCCGATCATAACGCTAGGCCAGTGCGGCGTAGGTGTAAGCCATCGGCGCAAACGACGCCGCAAGAACCGCCGTGATGAACAGTACAGAAACGAATTTTGTCATTTCTCTCTCCTTTGTTGTTGACCAGCCCGAGATAGGCGCGGGCTCGCCGGGAGGGAAGGCCGCGGCTCTTGCGTTCGGCTCGCCCGGCGAACGGTTCATCGAATGTCGGCAAAACCCTCACGGCTCGTCGCTCATGGCGCACATTTCGGCGTTTAACGGTTTGAAAACGACGCCGGTTTTTCGCTCGCCCTTGCCGGGCGAGGCGCCCAATGGGCGTTCCGGCCGGACGCCCTTCGCCTCGGACTTAGGTCTTGTTTACCCCCCGTCGCATTTGCGCTAGGTCGGGGCGGCGTTCAGGGAGCCTGCCGAATGAATAAGCAATATGAGTCCGCCAAAGCCGCGCTGGACGGCGTCCTTTTCGACGGCATGACGATCATGGCCGGCGGGTTCGGCCTTTGCGGCATTCCGGAGAACCTTATTGCGGCGATCCGCGACGCGGGGACGAAGAACCTCACCGTCATCTCCAACAATTGCGGCGTCGACGATTTCGGCCTCGGCATCCTCCTCAAGAACAAGCAGATCAGGAAAATGATCTCGTCCTATGTGGGCGAGAACAAGGAGTTCGAGCGGCAGTATCTCTCGGGCGAGCTTGAGCTTGAGTTCAACCCCCAAGGCACGCTCGCCGAACGTTGCCGCGCCGGCGGCGCCGGCATTCCCGGTTTCTATACGAAGACCGGCGTCGGCACGGTGATCGCTGACGGCAAGGAAGAGAAAGTCTTCAACGGCGAGACATATATTCTCGAAACCGGCCTCGTCGCCGATCTTTCCATCGTCAAGGCGTGGAAAGCGGACCCGGAAGGCAACCTCGTCTACCGGAAGACGGCCCGCAATTTCAATCCGATGATGGCGACGGCCGGCAAGGTCACGGTCGCGGAAGTCGAGGAGATCGTCGAACGGGGCGCGCTCAATCCTGACAGCATTCACACGCCGGGCATTTTCGTGTCGCGGCTGATCAAGGGCGAGTTTGAAAAGCGCGTCGAGCAGCGCACGGTCCGGCAGAGGGCGTAGCGATGGCGAAGGCCAGCGAACCGGTCGCCAACCTCAGCGCGCGCCAGCAGCAATATTTCGCCTCCATTCGCGAGAGCATGAAGCGCGAGACCGGCAAGACGCTCGAAGAATGGGTGAAGATCGCGAAGAAATGCCCGGAGACGAAACACCGCGCGCGGCTCGTATGGTTCAAGGAAAAGCACGGCGTCTTGCAGAATCGCGCCTCGGTCATTTTTGGCGAAGCGTTCAAGGGCGAAGAGCCCAGTTGGAACGATGCGGGCGCGCTGGTCGCCGCCTTGTGGAAGGATGAGGCGGCGCGGAAGGTCTATGAGCGCATCGACGCGGCGGCGATGAAGCTGGACGGCGCCGTCCGCACGGCGCGCAAGGGCTACACGGCCTACGCGCGCGAATTCCAGTTCGCCGCGGCGCGGCCATACAAAGGCGCGGTGCGGCTCGGGCTCGCCGTTCCTCCGTCTTCGGACAGGCGGCTTGAAACCGCAAAGCCGGCCGAAGGCTGGTCCGAGCGGCTGAAATCGAGCGCCATGCTTGAAAAGCCGGGCGACGTCGACGCCGGGGTGAAGAAATTGCTGAAACAGGCCTTTGAAGCGTCATAGGGTCGAGGAGAAAAACGATGGCTTGGGATCGCAACCAGATGGCCGCGCGCGCCGCGCGCGAACTCGAAGACGGTTTTTACGTCAATCTCGGCATCGGCATCCCGACGCTGGTCGCGAACTTCATCCCTGAAGGCGTCGATGTGACCTTGCAATCGGAAAACGGCATGCTCGGCATGGGGCCGTTTCCGTATGAGGACGAGATCGATCCCGACCTTATCAACGCCGGCAAGCAGACCATCACCGAGCTGAAGCG
>JAVJPA010000181.1:0-13179 GCA_040216495.1 Amphiplicatus sp.
CTGCTCGGCGCGGCGGGCGAGGCTGGCATCGACTATGGTTGCGACACCCAGTTCGAAGAATTCCGGCGCCTGTTCCTGCACCTCTCCGTCAGCCACGATCTCTGGCATGTGCTCACCGGCTATGGCCGCGACGCGCTCGGCGAGCTGTGCAATCTCGCTTTCACCTATCAGCAGACGAGGAACCCCGGCTTCCGTCTCATCATCGCCATCGGCCTTATGGCGCAAAAGCGCGAGGCCATGCGCGCGCCGCTGATCAAGGCGGTGATGGAAGGCCGCCGCATGGGCGAGGGCGCCGACTTCATCCTGAAGCACGATGTCGAGGCGCTGCTGCCGCTGCCGCTCGAAGAAGCGCGCCGCAAGCTCGGCATGATCGCGCCGGAAATCTACAAGGCCGTGCCGGCGGACCTGAAAGCCGGCCTCCTGAAGCCGAAGGTCAAGGAGACGCAGGCCGAGCGCGAGGCGAAGGCGCTGGCGGCGTAGGTTTCAGGTTTTGGGTTTTAGGTGTTAGGGGGAGCGGTGCGAAGATCGTTGTCTCTAACCCCTAAAACCTAACACTCAAACCCTCATGTCCTGCCGCCTTTATCTCGTCTCGCCGCCTGCGATCGATCTCGCCGCCTTCGCGCGCGCGGTTGAAGAAGCGCTCGCCGCCGGCGATGTCGCCTGCCTGCAACTGCGGCTCAAGGACCGCGCGGGAACGCCGGCGCCGGACGACGAGATTCTTCGCGCCGCCGAAACGCTGCTGCCGATTGCGCGCGCGCGCGATGTGGCGCTCCTCATCAACGACCGGCCCGATCTTGCGAAGCGCGCCGGCGCCGACGGCGCTCATATCGGCCAGTCCGACATGAGCCTTTCAGAGGCGCGCGCGCTTCTGGGCGACAGGGCGAGCATCGGCGTCACCTGCCACGCCTCGAAAGACCTTGCGCTGGAAGCCGGCGCCGCCGGCGCCGACTATGTGGCGTTCGGCGCGTTCTATCCGACCGGGACGAAAGACGCGCCGACCCGCGCGACGCCCGACATTCTCGAATGGTGGAGCCACGCGACGACGGTTCCGTGCGTCGCCATCGGCGGGATCACGCCGGACAATTGCGGCGCGCTCGTCAGAGCGGGCGCGGATTTTCTCGCGGTGTCGAACGCGGTGTGGGGCGCCGAAGACGGGCCGGCGACGGCGGTGAAGCGGTTTATGGCGGCGATTGAAGCGGCGAACTCTGAATTTGAATCTCGGCGAATTTCTTAAGGCTCATCCCACGGCGTATATCGGGACTCAATTGTTCCGCATCTCTGGCAGGTTCGCGTTTGGTGTGTTGCGCCGCCTAGCCAGTCTCCCACATGAAATCCAATAAAGCAGAGAAACTTGCCGACCATCCGCGCTTGCTTTCTTTTTGGTGAGTGCTTGGGTGATAGGTTACAGCGCGAGAGTGGTCATGCACCAGAGAATCCTGCTAACCGGCAGCATATTTGGGGAGCCTGCAATGTCCGCTATAAGATCATGCTTCTTCGCCGCGTTGCTCATCGCCTTCCCGGCGCGCGCGCAGACCGCCGCCGACGCATTCGAGCGGCTGATGGCGAAAGATTATGAGGCTGCGCGCGCCGTCGCCGCGCCCTTGGCCGCGGCGGGGGATGCGGATGCGCTGCACATTATCGGCTATCTCGACGAGAGGGGGCTGGGCGGGGAGAAAAATCTCGCCAGCGCTCTCGACCATTACGCCAAAGCCGCCACCGCCGGCAGCGCGGACGCGCAGTTCGCCCTCGGCGATCTCGCCTATCACGGCGACGGCGTGAAAGAAGACAAGGAAAAGGCGCGCGGCTGGTATGCGCTCGCCGCAGGGCAGGGCCATCCGCGCGCGCAAGTGCAGCTCGGCCTGATGGAGATGAACGGCGAAGCCGGCCCTCGCGCCACTGAAGCGGCGGCGGACTGGTTCGAGAAAGCGGCGCGCGCCGGCGAAGCGGACGGCCAGTTCTTTCTCGGCGCCGCCTATCTGAGCGGCGAGGGCCGCGCGCAGAATTACAAGCGCGCCGCCGACTGGCTGAAGAAAGCCGCAGAGCAGGGCCATCCCGAAGCCGCCTACAATCTGGCGCTCGTCTACGACAATGGCGAGGCGAAGCCGGATGCTCAGGGGGCGGACTACTGGATGCGCAAGGCGGCGGAGGCGGGGCTCACTGAGGCGATGGTCGGCTTCGCCCTGATGCTCCATGACGGGCGCGCGAAGGGAGACGAGCTTCCCGCCGACTGGTTCGAGAAAGCCGCCGACGCCGGCGACCCGCAGGGCCAGTTCCTCTACGCGGTGGCGCTCTCCGAAGGCGACGGTCGCGAGAAGGACATTCGCGCCGCGCTCCGCTGGGTCGACCGCGCGCTGCTCGGCGCCGACGAGATGGGCGGCGAGTTCCGCGCTAACGCAGAAGGCCTGCGCGAGCGCCTCGCGGCGGACATCGCCGCGGCGGCGCAGTGAGGTTTTAGGTTTTAGGGATCGCCGGGAGACCGGAAGCGCCCACCCTCACTAACCGCTAAAACCTCCAATATTCCCGTTTCGTTCCGCTCCGAACCCCCTATGCTGCCGCCCATGGGTTCAGTGATTCGCATTCTGGGGATCGATCCGGGGTCGGCGGCGACCGGCTGGGGCGTGGTCGATTGCGACGGCCCCCGGCTCTCCTTTGTCGCCGCCGGCGTATTGCGTCCGCCGCGCGCCGAGACGCGCTCAGGCAAGCTCGCCTTCATTTTCGCTTCGCTGCGCGGCCTGATGGAGGCGCACGCGCCGGACGAGGCGGCGGTCGAGGAGACGTTCGTCAACGCCAGCCCGCGCGACGCGCTGGTCCTCGGGCAGGCGCGCGGCGTCGCGCTGCTGGTTCCGGCGCTCTCCGGGCTCGACGTCGCCGAATATGCGACGAACAAGATCAAGAAGGCGGTGGTCGGGCAGGGCCACGCCGACAAGGCGCAGGTGCAGGCGATGATCCGCGTGCTGCTGCCCGCATCCGGCGCGCTGGCGCACGACGCGGCGGACGCGCTCGCCGTCGCCATCTGCCACGCGCATCATCGCGGACGGCGGGATTTCGAAATGCTGGCGACAGGGGCGAACGCATGATCGGCAGGCTCAGGGGAACGGTCGCTTCGATCGAGGAGGATACGGCGCTGATCGATGTGGGCGGCGTCGGCTACGAGATCTACGCCCATGCGCGGCTGTTGCAGCATCTCGCCGTTGGCGAGGCGGCGACGCTCTCTATAGAGACAATTGTCCGCGAAGACCTGATCCGGCTTTACGGATTCCAGAACGAGGCCGAACGCACGGCGTTCCGTCTGTTGCAATCGGTGCAGGGCGTCGGGGCGCGCCATGCGCTGGCGATCTTGCAGGTCCTGCCGCCGGACGATCTCTATGACGCGATTTCCGCCGAAGACGTGACCGCCTTGTCGCGCGCTCACGGCGTCGGACGCAAGCTCGCCCAGCGCATCGCGACGGAGCTCGCCGCGAAAGTCGGCGCCATCGCGGCGTCCGGCGCTGTGCTGAAAGCGACTGCGCGCAAGATGGCCGGTCCCGCGAAAGCGGCGCCCTCGGCGAGCGCAAGAGCCGATGCGGTCTCGGCCTTGTCCAATCTCGGTTATGACGGCGTTGACGCGAGACGTGCAGTGGGCGCCGCCGCGACATCGCTCGGTGAAGAGGCGGGCGTTGAGGATTTGATCAAAGGCGCCCTGAAGGAACTGGCCGCTTAGATTGGCGAGGAAATATGCAACATTCGATGCCTAATACGACCAGCATGTTTCTAAGCGAACATAATGAGGCAATGAAATATGTTGAGAAGCTGCTCTATTTTTTATCGGCTGCCGAAATCGGCCTGCTTAGTTTTGGAAACTTAGAAAGCACGGCAGGTACGTTGATTGCGTTTTCTTTCTTGTTTTTATTTTTTGCGTACTCATTTTGGATTCTCCATTCGATGTTTGAATCTTCCAATATCCAGTTCATGAGTAAGTATAAAAATGCGCCCGATGACCACCCTGTTCATCAGTTGACAGATTTTTATGACCGAAAAAGTCGCCAGGCCGCTTATTTACTTATTGCCCTGATTGCCGCGTCGGCAATAACCCTCTTCTGCGGGTTAATGGATCAGTTTACGGATGAAAGCCTTCTCCCTGCTCTTTCTGTGTCAGTGACGATTTTTGTTTTTGTGCTTAGCTTTCTAGTGCTAATCACGCTTTGGGTTTCCGGATACATGGCGAGCGCTAAGTCGCTTGAGGATTTTGAGTAAGTCTTGTTAGGACAACGCTGCAATGGCTGAACCCGCCCGCAAAGACGACCGCCTCATCGAAGGCGCGAGGAAGCCGGAGGACGCGGACGCGGCGCTGCGGCCGAAGCGGCTTGAGGATTTCGTCGGTCAGCCGCAAGCGAAGGACAATCTGCGGGTTTTCGTCGAGGCGGCGAAGGCGCGGGGCGAGGCCCTCGATCATGTGCTGTTTCACGGGCCGCCCGGCCTCGGCAAGACGACGCTCGCCCAGATCGTCGCCAACGAGCTCGGCGTCAATTTCCGCTCGACCTCCGGCCCGGTCATCACCAAGGCGGGCGATCTCGCGGCGCTCCTCACCAATCTCGAGGCCGGCGACGTTCTCTTCATCGACGAGATTCACCGCCTTTCGCCCGTGGTCGAGGAAGTGCTCTACCCGGCGATGGAGGATTACTGCCTTGACCTGATGATCGGCGAAGGCCCGTCGGCGCGCTCGGTGAAGATCGACCTGCCGCGCTTTACGCTGATCGGCGCGACGACTCGCTCGGGACTCCTCGCCAAGCCTTTGCTCGACCGCTTCGGCATTCCGGTGCGGCTTGATTTTTATTCGCATACGGAATTGTCGTCCATCGTGCGGCGCGGCGCCGACAAGCTGCTGACAGCCATGTCCGATGACGGCGCCATGGAGATCGCGCGCCGTAGCCGAGGCACGCCGCGCGTCGCGGGCAGGCTCTTGAGGCGGGTGCGCGACGTCGCCACGGTCGAGGGCTCGAAGGTGATCGACCGCGCCGTCGCCGACAAGGCCCTGAAGCGCCTCGAAATCGACGGCCTCGGCCTCGATCCGCTCGACCGGCGCTATCTTCGTCTGATCGCGGAGCATTTCGGCGGCGGCCCGGTCGGCGTCGAGACCATCGCGGCGGCGCTCGCCGAAGCGCGCGACGCGGTCGAAGACGTGGTCGAGCCCTTCCTCCTCCAGCAAGGCCTCATCCAGAGAACGCCGCGCGGGCGCGTGCTCTCGGCGAGCGCGTGGAAGCATCTCGGCATGGCCGCGCCGAGGGGGAGCGGCGCGGATTTGTTCGCGGAATAGGTTGCACTGGCGGGCTTAATGCAGGCGCAAGATTGGTGGCTAGCGATAGGGGTGCTGTTGCTGTTGGTCTTTAGCTGGCAGACTTATGCGTGCGTGCGGGCTTTGAAGTGGCGGAAAACGACCGGACGAATCATTGAGCGCACCGTTAAACGAAACCCTAGGGATCCCTTTTTCGCCAACGTAGACCTGCTGTATTCCTTTGAAGTCGACGATTACACTTATGTTTCATCGAACGTGAAGCCCGGCATGGAGCAGATGATGACCTTCGCGCCGCCGTTTCTGCGCAAAGACTATTTTCTTGGCGAGAAATACGCGCCGGGCGCGCAAGTTGAAGTCATTTACGATCCCAATCGCCCGCGTCGGTCTGCGCTTGAGTGCGGCGACATTGTCGTTCCCATTCTGGGCGTCATCGCAGGGCTCGTCATTTTGATTGTCTCGCTGCTTTTCCGGTTTGGCGCGCTTGAGTTATAAGCTGGTTGCCAAAGTGTCATAGGCGGAATTTATACGAGTAACGTGTAAGCGGGGGAGGAACATCATGAACGGCGCGCCGGTATTGCTGACGCTTTTCTTCGGCCTCTTCCTCGCGGTCGGTCTCGCCATTCTCGGCTTCGGCCTGCGCTCGCTCTCCCTGTCGAAACAGGCGGAAGGGTGGCCGACGGCGCAGGGGCGGATCGTCTCGTCCGATTTTGTGACGGATACGGACGATGACGGGACCACCTACCGCACCAAGCTGCGCTATGCCTACAATGTCGCCGGGCGCGACTATGAGGGCGACAAGATCGCGTTCGGCTATTCGGCGAGCAGCGGGCGGGCGTTTCATCGCGAGATTTACGAGGCGCTGCCCGCGGGTTCGCAGGTCGCCGTGCGCTACGATGAAAGCGATCCGGCGCGCGCCGTGCTGGCGTTCGGCGTCAACCAGTCGATCCTGTTCCTGCTGATTTTCGGCGGCGTGTGGACCTTGTTCACCCTCGGCATGGCGGCGATGTTCTGGCTCGGCGAGAAAGGCGCCGGTGGACTGCTTCAGAACATCATCATCTATGCGCGCGGCTGAGAGGGGGCTCGATCTCGGCTGTATTTTCGCTAAAGTGACCGCGCCGCCGACCTTTGCGAGCCGATGACCGACAAGCCCCGAACATTCCTCTTCCCCGTCCGCGTCTATTACGAGGACACCGACTTTTCCGGCGTCGTCTATCACGCGCGCTATCTGCACTTCTTCGAGCGCGGGCGCACCGAGGCGCTGAGGGAATGCGGCGTAACGCATACGGAGCTTCTGGCGCGCGACGAGCCTCTCGTTTTCGCCGTCAGAAAGATGACGACCGAGTGGACCCTTCCGGCGCGCGTCGACGATCTGCTGGAGATCAGGACGTCTTTCGTTGACATCAAGGGCGCGCGGATGCCGCTCGTTCAGGAGATTCGGCGCGCGGAGACGCTCATCGCCTGCGCCGACGTCGTGGCGGTCTGCATGACTCCCGCCGGCAAGCCGCGCCGTCTGCCCGCCGACATTCTTGAGACCCTTCGCCGGCGCTAAAGCCGGTAAGGTCCCGTTTAATCGGGACGGAACGCGCCGCCGATTGGGGGTTGCCCACGGCGCGGCAAACGGCTGATTATTCCGTTTGCAGAAGGGGAGGTTCACATGACGTGCTCAATCGGCTTGAGAAGGAGCGTCTTAGCTCTCGCAGTTTCGCTAATCAGCGCCGGGGCATTCGCCCAGACGCCGAAGTCGGACGGCGTCTACCGCATTCCTTACGAAGACGGCACCAAGGTGCGCGTCACCAACGACGCCAAGGACCATAGTCCGGTCGGGCGCATCGACATGGGCGGCCGCGAGGGGTCGACCTACCGCATCGTCGCCGCCGCCGACGGCGTCATCCGCTTTATCGAGGATGGATTCTCGGCGCAGCAGGACAGCGACACCGCTCCGCAGTGCAACAACAATTATGTCTGGATCGAACATCCGAACGGCGAGTGGACGAAGTATTCGCACATGCGCAAGGATTCGACGACCGTGAAGGCGAACCTGAAGGTCGGCGACACGGTGAAGGCTGGAACCTATCTCGGCGACGAAGGAACAGTCGGCTGTTCCTCCGGTTCGCACCTTCATTTCGAGGTCGGCATGCCTCGCGACGCGGACCCGATTACGACCGTCGGCGGCTTTCTGCAGGACAATTCGGGTTCAAAGCGCAATCGCGATCCGCGCATCTGCAACATACCCGGCGGGATATTCAAGAGCGGCGAGACGTACATCGCGGAAAAAACGCCCGGCAACATCCGCTCGGGCCTCGCAGAGGTCGCGCGCCATGGCATGCCGATCTCGGATTATCAGTGCTTCTTCGACCAGATGATGGTCGCCGACTACGAGCCGGTGTGGCTCGACATGTTCGACATAGGCGGCAAGATCTACGTCAATGTCGTCGCGCGAAAACGTTCGGGTCAGGGATCAGGCTTCCACGGCCTTACGGGCGCTCAGTACCAGGCGAAGTTCGAGCAGCTTACGCAGGCCGGCTACCGCCCCGCCGTCATCGAAAGCTACGGGCAGGGCGGCGGCGTGCGTTACGCCGGATGGTTCAAAAAAGCCTCGGGCCCGCAGTACGCCGCCTATCACGGTCTCGACGCCGGGCAGCATCAGGCTCGTTTTGATCAGCTCACCGGCCAAGGTTACCGGCCCGTGTCGGTGTCCGTCGTTTCGAGCGGCGGTCGTCGGTATACGGCGCTTTACGAGAAGAAGGATATCGGCTCGTGGGCGCTGCGTTCGCAGATCCCGCTCTCGGACTACCAAAACGTCTTCAATGAGAATGCGCAGGCTGGCCGCCGCGTCGTCTATCTCGACGGCTACCGGCACGAAGGGGCATCTTATCTGTCCGCGATTTTCAGCTCCGCCGCGCCCGCGGGCGGCAAGGCCCGCCACGGCCTGAGCGGGGGGCAGTACCAGAACGAGTACGAAAGCGCCCGGCAGGCTGGAATGCTGACCGATGTCGTCACCGGCTACGATTCGGGCGGCGGCGCCCGGTACGCCGCCGTCTGGCGGGCCGCCGCTCCCGCCGCCGTCCGGGCGACGATTCAGGAAGCGCCAGCGCAGGCGCCGGCCAGGGTGCGGCGTCAGGACTAATGTCGGGCGCAGGCGGCGCGGTGTGGACGCCGCCTGCCCCGATCAGCCCTTAATAATTAGCAAGTTCTGCGGCGGCGGCGGGCCTTTGGCCAAGAAACCGCCGCATTGCCCGTGGCATGGTGCGCGGCGGAAGCGGCGAGAAAAGGATTCACGGGCGCAGGCGTCAATGTTACTGATGCTGCGGCAGCGCGGCGGGCGCATGGTTCCGCCGCGGTGAACTGCTGCCTATAGAGACGCTCAATCAAGAGCATGCAACTTTCGCTTGAAAGCCCGCGCGGCGGGCATGCGCAGGGGATAGTGGATTATGGAGACGGATGTCGCGATTGCGGCGGGCGCAGGTCTGGGGGGCGAATTCAGCCTCTGGAGCCTGTTCTGGAGCGCCGGCCTCGTCGTCAAGGCGGTGATGGGCATTCTCGCCGTCGCCTCGGTGTGGTCGTGGGCGATCATCATCGACAAGTCGTTCCTGTTCGGGCGGCTGAAGGCGAAATCGCGCCGCTTCGAGGACCAGTTCTGGTCCGGCAAGCCGCTCGACGAGCTGGCGCGCAAGATGGGCGACAAGGGCGATCACCCGATGGCGCGCGTGTTCGCCGCCGGGATGGCCGAGTGGGGCCGCTCCAAGGATGGCGGGCGCACCGACATTCTCGCCGCCGGCGCCAAGCAGCGCATCGACAAGGTGATGAACGTCGCCGTGTCGCGCGAGCTTGAAATCGCCGAGCGCAATCTCGGCGTGCTCGCGACCATCGGCTCGGCGGCGCCGTTCGTCGGCCTGTTCGGCACCGTCTGGGGCATCATGACCGCGTTCCAGGCGATCGCGGCGACGAAGGACACGAACCTCGCGGTTGTCGCGCCCGGCATCGCGGAAGCGTTGTTCGCCACCGCGCTCGGCCTGCTCGCCGCCATTCCCGCGGTCGTCGGCTACAACCGCTACACCGCGTCGGTGAACTCGTTCGCGGTGCGCCTGCAAGGCTTCACCGACGAATTCTCGGCGATCCTCTCGCGCCAGCTTGACGAAAGGGCGCGCTGATGACCATCGGCGTCACAGACAGCGGCACCGGCGTCAACCGTCACCGTCCGGGGCGCGTGCGCCCCATGGCCGAGATCAACGTCACGCCGTTCGTCGACGTGATGCTCGTGCTGCTGATCGTGTTCATGGTCGCGGCGCCTTTGCTGACCGTCGGCGTCGCCGTCGATCTGCCTGAGACCGCGGCGCAGCCGATCCCCGATCAGGGCGAACCGCTGACCGTCACCGTCGCCGCCGACGGCGTCATCTACGTGCAGGAAACCGCCGTAGACATCGACAGTCTCGTGCCGCGGTTGCAGGCGATCGCCACCGCCGGCTACGAGCAGCGCATCTACATCCGCGGCGACCAGTCCCGCTCCTATGGCGACGTGATGCGCGTGATGGGCCGCATCAACGCCGCCGGCTTCAGGCAGATCGGCCTCGTCTCCGATCCGGAAACGAACTGATCGCGCAGCAAAGTGGAGACGGTTTTGCGTAAACAGCGCGCGATCATCGAAAAAGCCAACGTTGCTTGTGGAACCGTTCGCGCGAACGGTTCAGGGTAAGGGGACCGCGAGAGTCATGCGTTTCGGCGTCGTCGCTTCGGTTCTTCTCCACCTCGCGGCGGTGGGGCTCGCGTTTGTTTCGCTGCCCGAAAGCTGGCGCTCCAAAGTCGTTTCCGAACCGATCATCCCTATAGAGCTTATTCGCGAAGCCGAACTCGCCGAGAAGACGAGCGTGCCGGCCGCCGCGCCGAAGCCCAAGCCCGAGGAAGTAAAGCCCGAGCCGCCGGCGCCGAAGGAAGAGCCCAAACCCGAGCCGCCGAAACTCGCCGAGGCGCCGAAGCCCGAACCGGAGCCGGCGAAGCCCGAGCCGAAGCCCGAACCCGTTCCGGAAAAAAAGCCCGAGCCTCCCAAGGAAAAGCCGAAAGAACAGCCGAAACCAAAACCCAAGCCTGATGAGCTCGATTTCGACAAGCTCGCCGCTGTCGTCGATAAGGCGAAAAAAGAAAATTCGGCGCAGGAAAATCCGTCGGAAACAACCCGTGAGGCGGAAAAGCCTCAGGCCGCCGTCGGCGCCGGAGACCGGCTGACCGCGAGCGATGTTTCAAAGATGAAGGCGGCGGTGGGGCGCTGCTGGTCGGTGACCGCGCTCGCCGGCGCGCCCGACGCCAACAAGCTCGTCGTGCAGCTTCAGTTCGAGCTCAACCGCGACGGCACGCTCACCGGCGCGCCGCGCGTCGCCAATTCGATGCAAATCAACATGTCCGGCAACCGTTTCTGGAAAGTCGCCGAACAGACGGCGATCCGCGCCGTGCAGTCGTGCCAGCCCTATGATTTCCTCTCGCCGGACCGCTACAACACGTGGCGCGAGATGGAGCTTTACTTCGATCCGAGCGAGATGGCCGGATATTAACTGTCGCGGGGGCGCGCAGCAGATGAAAGTGAGACGATGACGAAGATGTTGAAATTGATCCTTACCCTGATCGCCCCGCTGGCGCTGCTCGCCGCCGCCCCGGGCGCCGCGCAGGGGCGCGTGCGCATCGACATCACGCAAGGCACGGTCGAGCCGATGCCGATCGCGGCGCCGGAATTCATCGCCGCCGGCGCGGTCTCGCAAGGGATCTCGCGCGACATCACCGACGTGGTGAAGGCCGACCTCGACCGCTCGGGCCTCTTCGCCGTCATCGATCCGCGCGCCTATATCGAGGACCTGACCAGCGTCAACGTCCGCCCGCGCTTCGCCGACTGGCGCCTCATCAACGCGCAGGTGCTCGTCGCCGCCGAAGTCAGGGACTTGCCCGACGGACGCATCGAGGTCGCGACGCGCGTGTGGGACGTGTACGCCGACGAACAGCTCGGCGCCGTCTCGTTCAAGACGCCGGCCGACAACTGGCGGCGCGCCGCGCACAAGGTCGCGGACTTCGTCTACAAGTCGCTCACCGGCGAGGATGGCTATTTCGACACCCGCGTCGTCTTCGTGCACGAGACCGGGCCGAAAGACCGGCGCGTCAAGCGCCTGATGATCATGGATCAGGACGGCGCGAACCCGGCGCCGCTGACCGACGGGCTTAACTATCAGGTGCTGACGCCGCGCTTCTCGCCGACGCAGCAGCAGATCACTTACATGGCCCTGTTCGACAATCGTCCGGGTCAGGTCTATCTCTTCAACATCGAGACCGGCGAGCAGGAGCCCTTGGGCTCGTTCCGCGGCATGACCTTCGCGCCGCGCTTTTCGCCTGACGGAACGCAGGTGCTCCTGTCTATGGAGCGCAACGGCAACTCCGACATATTCAAGATGCAATTGTCGACGCGGCAGCTGACGCGGCTGACCGACGATCCGGCCATCGACGTCTCGCCCACCATGTCGCCGGACGGGCGCCGCATCGCCTTCACCTCCGACCGCGGCGGCGCGGCGCAACTCTATGTCATGAACGCCGACGGCTCGGGCCAGAAGCGAATCACCTTCGGCGAAGGGCGCTACCAGACCCCGGTCTGGAGCCCGCGCGGCGACCTCATCGCCTTCACCCGCCAGTATCAGGGGCGCTTCTATATCGGCGTTATCCGCCCCGACGGCACCGGCGAGAGGCTTTTGACCGAAAGTTATCTCGACGAAGGCCCGACCTGGGCTCCGAACGGGCGGGTGTTGATGTTCTACCGCCAGACGGCGTCGAACCGCGACGGCTCGGGCGGCTCCACCGCGCTCTGGTCGGTTGATTTAACTGGACAAAACCTGCGCCGGGTCAGAACCCCGGGCGACGCCTCGGATCCGGCCTGGTCGCCGCTGCTGCCGTAACGCGTTTGCCATAAAAAAGCCGTAACTAAATATTCATTACCGAACCGGAACGGCTTTTCTTGATCGCGAGGGCGAGCAACGGTACTAATCAAAAGTCGGTTAAACTTTTCGGTATATCCGGAAGGTGATCGTAAACACGCGGCTATATGCAGGTCAGATGGCGTACCGCGGTTTGGCCGCGCACAGACTAAACCGAGGGGCTGTAGGCGGGGGCGCGCTCGCACGGCTCGGCTAATGCAAGTGGAGCAATGAGGGTCATGAGAATAACAAGTTTGGCTAAAATGGCGGGCGTGTTCTGTGCGCTCGCTCTCGTATCGGCCTGCGCCAGCAGCAAGGGTCCGGATCTGTCGGCTACCGACACGTCAGGGTCATCGACTGGCCAGCAGCCGTCAGGCGTCGTCCCGGGCAGCCAGGACGATCTCGAACAGAACGCCGGTCACCGCGTGTTCTTCGGCTACGATCAGTACACGCTGACGCCGCAGGCGCAGGCGACGCTCGCCCGCCAGGCCGCGTGGCTGAAAGAATATCCGAACACCCGCGTCACGGTCTCGGGCAACTGCGACGAACGCGGCACGCGCGAATACAACCTCGCGCTCGGCGCCCGCCGCGCCGAAGCGGCCCGCGCCTATCTCGTCTCGATGGGCGTCGACGGTTCGCGCATCACCACGGTTTCCTACGGCAAGGAGCGCCCGATCGATCCGCGCTCGACCGAAGACGCCTGGTCGGTCAACCGCAACTCAACGACGACCCTCGCGGGCGTCGGCGCGTAAGCTGACTGGATAGCAGACTCGCAGCGCGCCGGCCCGAAAGGCCGGCGCGTTCGCTTATCCGGAGCCACAGTTTCGCCGCTTGCCGGGGGGCATCCTTCGCCGCCGAAATGAGCTAGAGTGATCGTCGTTCGCAGTCGTGAGGCGCCTATCATGAGACTGAATTTTTTCGCCGCCGCTACCGCCGGCGCCCTGCTTTGCGCATTCGCGCCAGCCG
>JAVJPA010000182.1:0-12341 GCA_040216495.1 Amphiplicatus sp.
TCTTCCGATCTCTGAATTCAGGCAGGCTCCGGGCGAATAAGCAGCGGGTGAGGCGATGACCAGAATGCATATGACCCTCGGGAAGGCGGGACTGGCGGCCCTCGCCGCGGCGATCGCCGTTTCAGGATGCACGACCGTGACGCTGAAGGGCGATGAGGACAAGCCAATCGTGGTCAATCTCAATGTGAAGATCGATCAGGAAGTGCGCGTTAAGCTCGACCGCGAGATCGAGGACCTCATCTCTGACAATCCAGACATCTTCCAGTAGGGGAAAGGGAGAGATTCCATGAAAAAGCTCGTTCACATTGCGCTTGCGGCCGCTGCGTCCTTCGCAGTCGCGTCGCCGGCGTTCGCCATGTCCGTGGCCGAAGCCAAAGCCAAATGCATCGTCGGCGAACAGGCCGACGGCTATCTCGGCTTCGCCGACGAGGGCGCCGCAGACGAGGCGCTGAAGCGCGAAGTGCGCAGCGTCAACCAGCAGCGCCGCGCCGCCTATGAGCAACTCGCCCAGCGCAACGGCGTGTCGGTCGACGTCACCGCCGCGCTGACCGCCGAAAAGCTTTTGAACCAGGCCGCGTCCGGCCAGTGCATCCGCGACCAGAGCGGGCGCTGGACGAAGAAGTAACCGTTCGGCTTCCCAGCTTTGATTTTTCATCCCTCGCGCTCTTGCAGCGCGAGGGATTTGTTTTCTCCGCCAGCGGCGGATATTGAGCGCTCCGCAAGGAGACTCTCATGATCCGCATTTTTCACAATCCGGCTTGCGGCACGTCGCGCAACACGCTGGCGATGATCCGCGCCAGCGGCGAGGAGCCGGAAATCGTCGAGTATCTTGAAACGCCGCCATCGCGCGGCGAGCTTGAAGCGCTCATAGCGCGCGCGGGGCTCGGCGTGCGCGAGGCGCTGCGTCAGAAGGGGACCCCATACGACGCGCTCGGTCTCGGCGATTCGAAATGGAGCGACGCCGATCTGCTCGACTTCATGATGGCGCATCCGATCCTTATCAACCGGCCGTTTGTGGAAACGCCGCGCGGCGTCCGCCTCTGCCGCCCGTCGGAAGTCGTGCTCGAGATCCTGCCGAACCCCGATATCGGACCCTTTACGAAGGAAGACGGCGAGATTGTTTCTCCAAAACCATCGAAGGGTTAACCGACAAAGGCGCGCGAATCGGCGATAAGAGCCTCCTGTTTGCAAAAGGCCCTGTCATGTCCCGTTCGAACGCCGCGCTCGATCCTGTCGCCCTGTCCTCGCTTCTCGCCTCGCGGCTCTGCCACGATCTCATCAATCCGGTCGGCGCGCTCGGCTCGGGCCTCGAAGTGCTCGACGATTCAGGCATGGATCAGGGCATGCGCGACGCCGCGCTGGACCTCATCCGCTCCGGCGGAGAGAAATCGATCTCCCTGCTGAAATATGCGCGCCTCGCCTATGGCGCCGCCGGCGGCGTCGGCGCGCAGTTGCCGCTCGAGGAAGTCGAACTGATTCTTCGCGATCTTTACCGCTGGTCGAAAGCCGAGCTTGTCTGGAAACTGAAGCCCGGCCATGTCGACAAGGAGAAAGCCAAGGCGATTCTCATTCTCGCTCACGCCGCATCGGATTGCGTGCCGCGCGGCGGCGAAGTGACGGTTTCCGGCGAAGGCGACGACTTCACAGTCGAAGCGGTCGGCGCGCGAGTCATGCTGCAGGACGATTTCGTTTCGGCGCTCGCCGGCGTCACCGACGACATCAAGCCGAAATTCGCGCCCGCCTATGTGGCCGGCCTGATGGCGCGGGAGTCGGGCGGAGGAATCTTCGCCGAACTCGCCGATGAAAAGGTCGTGATGCGCGCCCATTTCGGCGCTGCGTCGACCTGACGCCGCCATCCGTTAACGCGCAGCTAACCAGACTTCGCCAGAGTGGGCCGGGATTAAAGAGCGGCCGGCCGCCGGCAGCCAAGCCCCCTGTCAGGGAATTGAGGCGATGAAAACCTGTCTGATCGTCGAGGATTCGGCGCTGATTCGCGAAATCGCCGTCCGCATAGTCAGGGATCTCGGCTTCGAAGCCAGGGAGGCCGAGACGGCGGATGTGGCGACCGCGCAGATTCGCGACGCCCGGCCCGACATCGTGTTGCTCGACTGGGATCTGCCGATGCTCGGGGCGCTCGATTTCCTGCGCGGCGTCGGCGAACTGGAAGCGGACGCGCGCCCGCCGATCGTGCTGTGCGCCACGGAAAACGACCCTGAGCAGTTCAAGCTCGCCAAAGCCGCGGGCGCCGCTTTTCATGTGATGAAGCCGTTCGATGTTTACACGATCAGCGGCGCCTTCGTCGACGCAGGCGTCATCGCGAAGTCGGATATTCCGAAGACGGCGCAAACCGGCCGCGCCGCGTCGTAGGCCGATAGCGGGTTCAGCCGATAACGCCGCTTGCCGCCAGCGCGGCCAGCTCTTCCGCATCAAGACCAAGAGTCTCTTGAAGCGCCTCGCGCGTGTGCGCGCCGAGCCTTGGCGGCGCGCCGTCCTCGCGCGGCGGGGTTTTTGAATATTTCACCGGATGCGGAACATAACGCGCTCCGTCCGCGTCGGGGCGGGCCGGGGCGATCGCCATGCCGCGCGCTTGCGTCTGCGGATCGGCGAAAACTTCATCAATGGAATTGATCGGCCCGGCGGGAACGCCCGCCGCTTCAAGCGCGGCGAACCATTCGGCGCTGGTGCGCGTCAACATCGCCGGGGCGATCAGGGCGATCAGCGCTTCGCGGTTGGCGACGCGGAGCCGGTTGGTTTTGAAACGGTCTTCCTCGGCGAGCGCGGGCAGCCCGGCGGCGCGCGCGAAGGAAGCGAATTGCCCGTCATTGCCGACGGCGACGATGACGTAACTGTCGGCGGTCCTGAACACCTGATAGGGCGCGATGTTCGGATGCGCATTGCCGAGCCGCGTCGGCGCCGCGCCGGAAACGAGATAGTTCGACGCCTGGTTGGCGAGCATGGCGATCTGGCAGTCGAAAAGCGCGACGTCCACATGCTGGCCTTCTCCTGTGCGCTCCGCGTGGCGAAGCGCCGCGAGAATGCCGGTCGCCGCATACATGCCGGAGAAAAGATCGGCGACCGCGACGCCGACTTTCATCGGTTCCGCGCCCGGCGCGCCGTCCGGCTGGCCGGTGACCGACATCAGCCCGCCCATGCCCTGGATCATGTAATCGTAGCCGGGACGCGATGCGTAAGGCCCGGTCTGGCCGAAACCAGTGATCGAACAATAGACGAGGCGCGGATTGATCGCCTTCACGGCGTCATAGTCGAGGCCGTATTTCTTCAGTCCGCCGACCTTGAAATTCTCCAGCAGAATATCGGCCTTCGCGGCGATGCGCCTGACAAGGCCGGCGCCTTCGGGCTTGGCGATGTCGATCGCGACCGAGCGCTTGTTGCGGTTGGCGGAAAGAAAATAGGCGGCGTCCGTCGCCTCTCCCTTCTCGTCGTGCAGAAAAGGCGGCCCCCAGCCGCGCGTGTCGTCGCCCTCGCCGGGGCGCTCGATCTTGATCACGTCGGCGCCGAGATCGGCGAGAACCTGGCTCGCCCAGGGCCCGGCGAGAACCCGGGACAAGTCGAGGACGAGAACGCCGTCGAGGGGCCGGCTTGAAGGTGATTTGCTCATGGGCCGGGACGATAGCCGGGCTTACGGCCGGCGCAAGCGGGACTGCGCAACGGCAAGAGGCATTTGACCGGGCCGCGCGGAATCCGGATAATCGCCTGAAACATCAATAAAAAAGCGCCACTCGAGGAGGAAGACCGAATGCTCGGCCTGATGATGGACCGTCCGCTCCTGACCACGGAGATTCTGAAACATGCGGTCCGCAACTACTGCGGGACTGAAATCGTCACCCGGACGGTGGAGGGGCCGATCCATCGCTACACCGTCGCCGACGCCCACAAGCGCATCTGCCAGCTCAGCCACGCGCTGACAGAAATGGGGGTCAAGCGCGGCGACCGCATCGGCGTCGTCGGCTGGAACACCTATCGGCAGTTCGAGATGTATTACGCGGTCGGCGGTCTCGGCGCCGTGCTGCACACGATCAACCCGCGCCTCGGGCCAGAGAACGCCGCTTTCGTCATCAACCACGCCGAAGACGACTGGCTGTTTTTCGACACGACCTTCGCCCCGCTTGTCTCCGCGCTGAAGCCGGCGCTGAAAACCGTCAAGCACTATGTGGCGCTCACCGACCGCGAGCACGCGCCCGAGTTCAAGGGCGATCTGCACGTTTACGAGGACTTCATCGCCGGCAAGGACTGCGCTTACGACTGGCCGGACTTCGACGAGAACTCAGCGGTCACCATGTGTTACACTTCAGGCACGACAGGCGATCCGAAAGGCGTGCTCTACTCTCATCGCGCGCTGGTGTTGCAAAGCTTCGCGGCGGCGCTGCCGAGCGCCATGGGCGTGAAGGAAGGCGACGTGTTCCTGCCCGTCGTGCCGATGTTCCACGTCAACGCATGGAACGCGCCGTACACCTGCATGATGGTCGGCGTGAAGCAGGTGTTTCCGGGACCGCGCCTCGACGGCGAGGGGCTTTTCGAGATGCTCGATAAAGAGAAAGTCACTTATTCCGCCGGCGTGCCGACCGTGTGGCTCGGGCTGCTCAACTATCTCGAAAAAACCGGCAAGACGCTGCCGCATCTGAAAAAGGGCCTGTGCGGAGGATCGGCGCTGCCCGAAGCCCTGATCCGCGGCTATGAAAAGCACGGCATCGAGTTGCAGCAGGGCTGGGGCATGACGGAGATGAGCCCGATCGGCACGGTCAACGTTCTGCCGCCGCACATTCGCGCGCTGCCGATAGACGAGCGCGTTCCGTACCAGCTCAAGGCCGGCCGCTCTCTTCCCTTTGTCGACATGCGTCTTGTGACGGAGGAGGGCGTCGCGGTTCCCCATGACGGCGAGAGCGACGGGCGGCTACAGGTAAGGGGGCCGTGGATCGTCAAGGATTACTACAAGGCGACCGCGAAGACGCTCACCGACGACGGCTGGTTCGACACGGGCGACGTCGCCACCATCGACCCTGACGGCTTCCTTCAGATCACCGACCGCTCCAAGGACGTGATCAAGACCGGCGGCGAATGGGTCTCCTCGATCGACATCGAAAACGCCGCGCTGATGCATCCGGGCGTCGCGGCGGCGGGCGTTATCGGCGTGCACCATCCGCGCTGGCAGGAGCGCCCGCTGCTGATCGTCGTCAAGAAAGAGGGCGCCGACCCGTCGGCGGATGAAATCAAGGAGTTCCTGAAGCCGAAGCTCGACAAGATCGCCTGGCCGGACGCCGTGGAATTCGTCAAGGAGATTCCCCTTGGCGCCACGGGCAAGGTCCTGAAGACCGAGCTCCGCAAAATGTTCAAGGGCTATTCGTTGTCGGCCTGACGCGACGCCTACGGATTATTCCTTGAACGCGCGCGCTTCTCCAGACGCGACGAGCGCATCGACGAACGGGCTCGGCGCGCCGGCCTGATGGGCGCCGGCCGGCGCGAACGAGGCTTCGAGCGCCGGCGCCCGCGAAGGCGCCGCGTCCGGCTTCTCGATCTTGTCGGCGATGAGCCCGGCGCCCCCTTGCAGGAAATCGGCGAAGGTGACGGCGATCGACACGAAGTTGATCCATTCGCTGGCGATGTTGCCGCGCGGCATGCCGAAATCGCCGATCACGTAGCGCGACAGAACGACCCTTTCGCTGGCTGTGAACGCCTTGGTCATGGAGCGCTCTGCGTTGAACTGGTTGACGGCCGAGAGCGGCACGCCGGCGTCGGAGCCGAACAGGGCGTAGATGTCGAGCCCGCGGCAGACCGGGTTGCAGACGGTCGGCGAAACGTAGAACTGGTAGCCCTCAGGCGTCGAGATCGAGAGGCCGGCGACGCCGTTGTTGAAGACGAGACTCTTCGACGTATAGCCAAGCTCGCCGGCGAGCGCCGAAAGCTCGTTGGCGCTGAACCCGTTCATTACCTGCGCCGGATTGATGAGATTTTGCGCATGCGCGCCCGGCGCAGCGTAAACAGTAAGGGCCGCTGCGAGCGCAGCGGCGGCGGTGAATTTCATGTGCTCCCCCTATCCCAATCCCCTCGCGCGGTCTGCCGCGCCCGGGGACTATAGGACCGGCCCGGCAGGGCGGCAATCGCCGGGAGACGCATGGGGGTCGGGCCGGGGGCCTTGCCTCAACGCGCCTCTGCCGGTATGGAGCCGCCTCTGTAAGAGCCCCGGAGTGGTCGCCCGCCCGCGAATGCGGGCGATTTATCGATTGATCGACCACTCTCGATGCTTTTGATTTCGACTGCGGCAGTGCTAGACACCGCCGCCACGGAGAGGTGCCGGAGTGGTCGATCGGGGCGGTCTCGAAAACCGTTGAGCATGCAAGTGTTCCGAGGGTTCGAATCCCTCCCTCTCCGCCAGTCCGTCGATTTTGTGACCGAGATTTTCTTTTGATCGCCACGCACTCTGCCGAACGGCATGGGGTGCGCGGAAATGGTCATTGGTTCGCGGATGACGCGTCGCCGGATTTTTCAGAACTGTGCTCCGGTGAGCTTTTGCGAGACTTCCCACAGTCGTGCTGAAGCGATGACGTCCAGGGCTTGTGGCGGCGTCTTCGCTTCGGCAGGAGCTCCCCGCGTCTCACTCAATTTGTCCGGGCCATAATAGGCGCCGGGGATCGCGGCAGGGCAAGTCGCGGCGAATAGGGTGGGGAGCGCGCCCTGCGACACAGGCTGGAACATGAACCATAGCAAGGAACGCATGACGCCTTGGGCGCTCCAGCGGCCAGGCGCATTGTGCAGAAGATCGGTGCGGGAAACGCCCGGATGCGCGGCCATGCTGGCGACCCCCCACCCAGCGGCTTCGCTCCGGCGTTGCAGTTCGAAGGAAAACATGAGGCAGGCGAGTTTCGACTGGCTGTAGACCTGCATCGGCTTGTAGCTCTTCTGCGCATTCAGATCGTTGAAGTTGATCGCGCCGTTTCGGGCTGCGATGCTCGACAGCGTAACCACCCGCGCCTGTTCGCCCTTACGCAGAAGCGGCAGAAGCTGATTTGTGAGCGCGAAGTGCCCGAGATAGTTGGTTGCAAACTGCAACTCGAAACCATCCGGCGTTTCCTGCCGCGTGGGCGGCGTCATCACGCCGGCATTATTGATCAGAAGATCGAGACTGTTCCTCTCGCTCCGCAGCCTTTCGCCAAAATCCGCCACGGACTCGAGGCTCGCAAGATCGAGCCGTTCAAACCGCACATTCGCGCGGGGCGCGCTGTTGCGAATATTAGCGACCGCGGCTGCCCCCTTTTCAGGGTTGCGGCTCGCGACGATGACTTCGCCGCCCGCCCGCGCCAGAGCCAAAGCATTCTCGAATCCCAGCCCGCCGGCGCCGGTGACGACGGCCGAACGGCCTTGCTGAGAGGGAATATCCGCTACGGTCCATTTCGCCATGATCGCGCCTTTTCAAAAATCTGCACTTAGTGTAAAATAATTATCGCACTCAGTGTAATATTTCAATAGCGGCATTGATGGCAGAAAACCTTAGCTTGAATGCGCCTCGCCAGGGCCTACGGGAGCGCAAGCGCCGCCAGACCCTGCAACGGATTACGGATGCCGGCGTTTCCCTGTTCATTAAGAATGGTTATGAGGCCACGACCCTCGATGAGATCGCGGCTGCGGCGGGCATTTCCCGTAGGACCTTCTTTTACTACTTCAAGTCCAAGGACGAGATTCTGTTGTCCCTGCAAAGCGCCGTTGGGGACATGCTCGTCGACGCGCTAAGGGACGCTCCTGAAGACAAGCGGCCTCTCGAAGCTGTCCGCGATGCGGTAATAAAGGTCTGCGCCCTTATCCCCGAAGGCGACATGATCGTTATTGATCGCCTGATGCGCTCCAGCGAGGCCGTTCAGGCGCGAAAACAAGCCAGCTACATTCAGCAGGAGAAAGCGCTGTTTGCGGCTCTGCGGGAACGATGTCCGGCACCTGAACGTGAAACCGGCCTCAGGCTCGTCGCCATGCTCGCGATCGGCGCAATGCGCCTGTCGTCCGATGCTTTTAGTCGGGAAGGCGGGAAGCGCGCGATCGAAGAGGTGTTTCGCGAAACATTCGCCGCTCTAGAGGCGGAAATCGGATCGTGACCGCCTGAAATGTTTTCTTCATCGGAAGGACTGCTTCCTGACATATCGTGTCTCAGTCCCGGTCGATTGCGCCTTCAGGGCGGATAACTTTTCGCCTCCGACTTGGCCGCCGGAAGTCGCAGTAAAGAGTTAAGACGGCTTCGTGGCGCGCTCATCCTTGTCGGGCGGTGTCCGCGAGCTTGAATACCTGCAAAACGTACCTTCAATCGCAAGATGGGATATTCGCCGGGATTTTCGCTAGTGCGCCGGACCAGTTGAAGGCCGCAAGGGTCTGGTACTCGGCGTTCAGCAACGCATGAGAAACGGCGATGTCCGTTTTACCTTCACAATCCGAAAACCGCACTGTTACAAGCGACGGCTTCTGCTGCGGACGAACGCCGTGCGGCAAGTTTAAATTGCAGTGGTCGATGATTTCAAAGACGAGCAAGGTCGGCCGATCGATTTTTGTATAAACGCCGGTCATCACGCAGCTTGCTCCGTCAGGCGCGGTCATCTCGAAAGCGAAGCGTCCGCCCTCAACCGGATCGAGTCGGCGAACTGTCGTCGTAAAACCCTCCGGTCCCCACCAGGTTTCAAGAATTTGCGGCGTCACCCATGCGGCGAACACGTCATCGGGAGGCGCGTCCACCTGGTGACGGGCGACAGGCTCATCTTTCCCGGCGCGGGCGCGCGCCAAACTCTTCATGACGGATTTTTCCTTGTCACGGCTTTGTCGAGGCGCTTCAGCGCGCCGCGCCACTGGCTTCGATAATGCTCCATCCACGCATCGACTTCCGAAAGCGCTTCCAGCCGCAGGGCGCAGATGCGCCGTTGCCCTTCTCGCCGGCGCTCGATGAGACGCGCCTCTTCGAGGGTGTTCAGGTGTCGGGAAATAGCCGATTGCGCAATCGAGAACCGGTCCACGACTTCCCCGACAGAAAGCTCGCCCTCTGACAAAAGACCGAGAATGGCGCGCCGGGTCGGATCTGAGAGCGCGGCGAAGGTTGCGTCAAGCATCTATCACCTATTGAGCATATGCCGTTATGGTGATAAATTAACGCGGAACGCTTCTCATAACAAGAGGCTGGAGATTGCAGATGGCAGGGCTGAGCGACGCCCCTCGTAACGCGCGCTGCGCATGCGGCGCGGTATGCTTCCGGACCGAAGGCGCGCCGATCATGACCGTCGCCTGTTATTGCCATAGCTGCCAGCAGGCGGCGCGGCGTCTGGAGGCGCTTCCCGGCGCGCCTGCTATGATGGAAGCCGACGGCGGCACCCCCTTTGTGGTGCAGCGCAAAGACCGCCTTTCCTGCGTGACAGGCGCCGGTCACCTGAAAGAGTTCCTGTTAACGCCGCAGGCCCCGACGCGGCGCGTTGTTGCGGCGTGCTGCAATTCGGCGATGTTTCTGGAGTTCAAAAACGGGCACTGGTTGTCCCTGTACAGAAATCGTTTCGACAAGGACGATCGGCCGGCCATTGAAATGCGCACGATGACCGAGGATCGGCCTGCAGGAATCGATTTCGCTGATGATCTGCCCAGTCCCCGCAAACATGCCTTCGCGTTTATGTGGAAACTTCTGACCGCCTGGGTGGCGATGGGCTTCAAAGCGCCCCGGATCGACTATGTGAAGGGGGGCGTCGATGCCTAGCGCAGGGGAGAAAATCGAGATCGAGAACGTCAACACGCCGGGGCGCGTTCAGCGGGTCGACAAAGAGAAATATTTGGCGATGCGGGGCGCGCTTCTGAAAGTCCTGCCCAAGGCTTCGCCCGGCCTCACGGTGGCCGAAGCAAAAAGCAAACTCTTGCCCTTGCTGCCCCAAAACCTGTTTCCGGGCGGCGAAAAGGCGGGATGGTGGCTGAAAGCGGCTCAGCTCGACCTAGAAGCCAAGGGGGTCATTCAGCGGGAAGCGACGAAACCGCTTCGTCTGCGCCGGTCGGCTTGATGGCTCAGCCCCGACGGCTTAAAGACGGAACCGCCGTCATCAATTACTCTCACGGCTCCGATACTGATCGCAATGGGCTAGCGAAGCGATGCCGCTCAGCATAATTCCGCGCGCTTTTCTCAGTGCGGACGGAGCAGCCTGATCCGCCAAATGTAAGAGAAAGCCGCCCATGTTCTTCCCGCAATCGATCCCTGACGTCATTCTCGTAAAGCCGAAGCGGTTCGGCGACGAGCGCGGGTTTTTCGCAGAGACGTTCCACGACGCGCGCTTTGAAGAAAACGGCGTCCATGGGCCGTTCGTTCAGGACAATCATTCCCTGTCGCGCCAGAAAGGCGTGGTGCGCGGGCTGCATTTCCAGATTGCGCCCACGCCGCAGGCCAAGCTCGTGCGCTGTACGCGGGGCGCGATCCTCGATGTCGCGGTGGACATCCGCGCCGGCTCGCCGACCTTCGGCAAGCATGTGGCGGCGGAGCTCACCGCCGACAATGGGTGGCAGCTTTATGTGCCGGTCGGCTTCGCCCACGGCTTTGCGACGCTCGTTCCGGATACGGAAGTCCAGTACAAGGTGACGGGTTATTACGCGCCCGAGTGCGACCGCGGCCTCGCTTTCGACGATCCGGCGCTCGGCATCGACTGGCCGGTAGGCCGTGACAAGGCGGTGCTCTCGGACAAGGACCGGGCGCAGCCGCTGTTGGCTGATCTGCCGGAACACTTCCGCTACGGCGCATAAAATCCGCGCAAAGGCGGATTCTTTCCACAATGGAAGGATCAGCCAAAGAGGCGATTCCGGCCATCCGGCTTTTGCCGGAAGGCGGGGGATGCTCTATCAGAAGGCCGCAGCCTGACCGCGCCATAGCGGCGGCGGCTTCCTGCGAATGAAGGAGTTCCCGTGGCCAATCCCGCTGATCCGCCGAAAGAAGGCGCCGCCGTCAAAGACTGGATGGCCTGGTGCGCGGCGCAGCTTGAACATTACGAGCGCGAGGCCGAGCGCGACCCGCTGACCAATTCCGTGCGCCGCCTCGCCAACGATCTCAGCGAACTGCTGACCGCAGGGGCGGTGAGTCTTGATACATTGTCGAAGATCGGCGGCGCATTTAGCGATCTTGGATTCGAAGCGCGCGCGAAGGAGTTTGCGCGCGCCCATGAAAGCGCGGGCGCGCCAGCCGCTGTTGTCGCCGCGGTGCTTGCGCCGCTAGACGGGGCTTCTTTCGAAGAAGCGCGCGCCGCCATCGAGGCGACCCGCGCCGGCGTCGTCTTCACCGCGCACCCGACCTTCGCCATGTCGCGCAAACTGCGCGACGCTTTCGCCGCGCGCGTCGAAGCTTTGCAGGCGGGCGGAAAAGGCGCCGCCTCGCCCGGCCTGCCGCATGCGCCGGACCAGCGTCTCTCCCTCGCCGACGAACATCGCGACGTTGAGGAAGCGATCGTCCGGGCGCAGAATTCCATGCGCGCGATCAATCGCGAAATCCTGCTCTGGGCGCAGGCGCGTTATCCCAAAGAGTGGACGACGCTCGTTCCCGAGCCGATCAGCCTTGCGACCTGGGTCGGCTACGATCTCGACGGGCGCACCGACATTCACTGGGGCGAAACGCTGCGCATCCGCCTTGCGGAAAAGGCGGTCCAACTGGCGCGTTACGCCGATGCGCTCGCGGCGGTGAAAGCGCCGGCGGCGAAGGACGCGCTTGTGCGCGCCTTGAAAGACGCTGCGGCGCTGGCCGGCGAGCAGGCGGCATTGTTCGCGGCGGATTTCGACGACCCCGCCGCGGTCACCGAGGCGGCGAACAGGCTGAGCGGCGACGATCCGCGCCGGCTCGTCAGCCTCGAAGGAGTCATCGCATCCCTTGGCGAACTCATTGACGGCGCCGGCGACGATGAGGCGCGCCTCGCGCTCTGCCTGTTGCGCGCTGAAATGAAAGCGCTGGGGCTAGGCGCCGCGCGCATTCACCTGCGCATCAACGCGGCGCAGATACGCTCCGCCGTGCGCGCCGATCTCGGCCTCGATCCGGACCGAGAGTTTTTCGACCGCTCGACGCTTTCCGCCGCTTCCGAGCTCGCCGCAGGTGCTGCAAGCCGGCGCGTCAATCTCGCCTCGATCTTCCTTGAACAGATGACTGCGCGCCGCCAGTTCATGCTGTGCGCGCAGATCCTCAAGCATATCGACGCGGATGCGCCGATCCGCTTCCTCATCGCCGAAAGCGAGGCGCCGGCGACGGTGATGGGCGCGATCTATCTTGCACGGCTTTTCGGCGTCGAACACCGGCTCGACATTTCACCGCTGTTTGAAACGCCCGACGCCATCGAGCGCGGCGGGCGTCTGGT
>JAVJPA010000183.1:0-19542 GCA_040216495.1 Amphiplicatus sp.
GCCGCGCCAGCTCGTCGGCGTTGTGGCGGATGATGTCGCGATAGCGCTCCATGATGGCGATGCGCTCTTTCACCGGCGTCGTCGCCCAAGCCGGAAACGCCGCGTGCGCCGCGCTAACCGCTTCAGAAACATCGTCGCGCGTCGCCGCCGCGCCTTCGTAGACGATCTCGCCGGTCGAGGGATCGAAGGACTGGAACTTCGCGCCGCGGCCTTCGCGCCATTCGCCGTTGATGAAGACTGTCTGGGTCATGAGTTGTTTCCTGGAGTGCTTGGTGCGTCATGCTTAGTGCGTAGAACGAAATCGGAATCGGCCTTCTCAAAGCCGCTACGCACTACGGACTACGCACGACGCACTCTTTCACCACTTCGCCCAGCGCACCGCCGAGCCTTTCTCTACGTTCAACGCTTTCGCCGTCGCCGCGTCGATGGCGATCTCGTCGCCCTCGACCGCCGCCTTCGCGCGGCAGCAACGGAAAGTGGTGACCGCGCCGGCGGCGAGAAGCGCGTCGTCGCCCGCTTCCGCATCGGTCACCCCCTTGACGGTCAGCACCCGGCTTTCGCGGATCGTGCGCAGGGTCGTCACTTTCGCATCGACCAGCGGCCCGCCGTCGAAGACGTCTATATAGTCATTATACTGGAAGCCTTCCTCCATCAGCATCTTGTAGGCGGGCGCGGCGCTGTCGTGAGGGCGGCCGAGGCAGTCGCGGGCCTCTTTCGGCAGCAGCGATATGTAAATCGGATAGCGCGGCATCAAGTCCTCGATGAATTGGTTGCCGTTCGCCGCGTTGTAGGCGTCCGCGGCCTCGAACTCCATTTCAAAGAAGTGCCGGCCGACCGCATCCCAGAAGGGCTGCTTGCCGTCCTTGTCGCGGAAGCCGCGCAACTCCGCACAGACATGATCCGCGACGATTTCCGGCTTCTGCGCAATAAACAGGTAACGCGACCGCGCGAGCAGCTTGCCGAAGCCGCCGCCGCGCGCATCGGGAGAGATGAAAAGCTGGCCGACTTCCGCCCGGCCAGTGAAATCATGCGTCGGAATCAGCACGCGCCGCATCAGCGGCTTCTCCCGGTGCGAGGAGAAATAATATTCGCGGTTGATGCGGTAATTGACGAACCCGTATTTCAGCCCGACCTGCGAGAAGACGCCCGCCGTCCCCATCACCGCGCCGTCGCATTCGAGCACGGTCATGTAGACTTCCGGTCCCGGCTTCGTCGCGCCGGAGGCGAAGCTCGCCGCGGCGAAGTCGATCTTCGCCTTCAGCGCCTTTTCGTCCGACGGCAGGTTGGTCATGCCGCCGCCCGACTGGCGCGCGAGGGCGAGAATGGCGCCAAGATCGCTCTCGCGCACCGGGCGCATGAATGCCTTGGTCATGACGCCAGCTCCGCGCCGGGATTGGGAATGTCGCCCGCCGCAATGCGCAGGAGCAGCGCCGCCGAGAGTTTCGCCCGCTCTTCCAGACTGTCCAGCTTCACAAATTCGTCCGCGCTATGAATGTTCGCCCCCCTCGCCCCGAGCGTGTCGATCACCGGGATCCCCGCCGCCGCGATATTGTTGCCGTCGCAGACGCCGCCGGTCGATTTCCAGTTGATGTCGACGCCAAGCTCGATTCCGATTTCCCTGAGCGCCCGGAAGAACGCTTCGAGCCGCGGCGTCATTGGCTTGGGCGGGCGCCCGAACCCGCCATGAAGATGCGCCGCGAATCCTTCGCGCGCGCCGATCTCGCCGATAAAGGCTTTCACCTGCTCCTCGGCCCAGCCCGCGTCCTCGCTTTTCTCGACGCGCACGTTGAAGCGCACGACGGCGTTGTCGGGCACGACATTGTTCGGCGCGCCGCCGTCGAGCCGCGCGACATTGACGGTCAGCCCTTCGCGCTGGCCGGTGAGCGCGCTGACGCGAGCGATGAGTTCCGCCGCCGCCACGACCGCATTGCGGCCCGACGCATGATCGCGGCCCGCATGGGCGCTACGCCCGCTGATGATCGCCGAGAAATTGCCGCTGCCCTTGCGCGCGCCGGCGAGCGCGCCGTCCGGCATCGCCGGCTCGTAGACGCAGGCGAACTGCGCGCGCTTCGCCGCTTCGTGCAGCAAGGGCGCCGACCCCGGAGAGCCGATTTCCTCGTCGGCGTTGATCAGCACTTCATAGCCGATGCGTTCGGCGAGCGGCGACGTTTCTATCGCCTTCAGGGCGTAGAGCATGATGAGCAGCCCGCCCTTCATGTCCGCGCCGCCCGGCGCGTTCAGCGTGTCGTCGTCGAGATAGCGCGATTTCTGAAACGGATGGTCGGCGGGAAACACCGTGTCCATGTGGCCGGCCAGCAAAACCCTGACCGGCGCCTGCGGGCGCTTGATGAGCCCGATGCAGCCGCCGAGCGGGCGCTCGATGATCTCGCCCGCCGGCGTGACGACGGACTGGGGCTCGGCGGCGACTGTCTCGGCGCGCCCGAGGTCGGAAAAGCTTTTCTCCAGCGCCGCGCGCATCCGCGCCAGCCCTTCGAGATTGTGGCTGCCGGTATTGATCGCGCACCACTTTTCGAGGGTCGCAACCATCTCGCCCCGCCTGCCGTCGATAAACGACAGAGCCCCGGAAATGTCTGTTTTCGCGGCCATATGGCGGCCACTCCTAGCCTTCCCGCGAGAGCCCCGCAAGGCGGCCCCGGCGGGCGTTGTCCTCGGCGGGAGAACCTCTCTATAGTCCGCGCGCCTGACCGGGCGCAGGGCCGTGCGTCCTCCCAACAAACCTACATAAAAGAGCCGAATTTCCCTTCATGCTTCGCCTTATAGAACGTTTTCTTATCATCTGGGCTGAGGCGGCGAGACGCGGCGGCTGGCTGGTCGTGCTGGCGTTTCTCGCCGCCGCCGTCGGGGCCGGCTATTTCGCGGCCACGCACCTCAGGGTGAACACCGATACGTCGGAAATGCTCGACCCCGATCTGCCTTTCCAGAAGAACGCGCGGGCGCTCCGCGACGCGTTCCCGCAGATCAAGACCGACGTCATCATTATCGTGCAGGGCAGGACGCTCGACGAGACCGACGCTTACGCCGCGGCGCTGCGCGACCGGCTCGCGGCGCGCGACGACGCCATCGCCGCGGTGTTCGCGCCGGCCGAGGATCCGTTCTTCGCCGAGAACGGGCTGCTCTATCTCTCCGAAGCCGACCTTGAGGCGCGCCTGACGCAGATGTCCAAGGCGGCGGGCCTCATCGAAACGCTGGTGAAGACCCCGACCGCCGACACGCTGTTCGCCAACCTCGCCGAGAACGACGAGCTCGCCGAACGCTCCGATCTCGGCAAGGAGACGCTTCAATCCATCTACGCCGAACTCGCCGATGTGGTCGACGCCAGTCTCCGGGGCGAGAAACGTCCCTTCTCTTGGCTCGGCGCGATCGGCGCGGACGAGCCGGGCGCGGAAGGCTACATCCGCCTCGTCTATGCGACGCCGAAACAGGACTTCACGCGCCTTCAGCCGGCCAAGCCCGCCATCCAGGCTATCCGCGACGAGATCACCTATATCAGCGAAGGCTTCGGCGACCGGGTGCAGACCTATGTCACGGGCGACCCTGCGCTCCGCGCCGAGGAACTGGAATCCGTGACGACCGGCATCGGCCTCTCGTTCCTGATCTCGTTCGTGCTCGTCGCGCTGTTGCTGATGCTCTGCTACCGCTCGGGCTGGCTGGCGCTGATCACCCTGTCGAGCCTCGTCATCACCATCGTCCTCACTTCCGCGTTCGCCGCAGTCGCTATCGGCGAGCTCAATCTCGTATCGGTCGCCTTCACGGTGCTGCTGGTCGGCCTCGGGCTCGACTTCGCCATCCACCTCATCCTGCATTTCAAGGAGCGGCTCAGTTTCGGGCAATCGAAGAAGGTCGCGCTCAGGGGCGCGATGCATGAGGTCGGCCCGGCGCTTGTGCTCGCCGCCATCACCACCGCGCTGGCTTTCCTCTCTTTCGTGCCGACCGCCTTCGACGGCATCGCCCAGCTCGGCGTCATCGCCGGCGCCGGCGTCATCATTGCGCTGTTCGTCTCGATCACCTACGCGCCCGCGGCGCTGTCTCTGGCGCCGCTGCGCGTGCCCCAGCACGATCCGCTCGAAAATCGCGCCGCCAGAAGTTTCGCCGAAAAGTTTTCCGCGCCGGTCGCCGTCGTGGTTATCCTGCTCGGCCTCGCCTCGCTGATCTTCTTGCCGCAGGCGCGATTCGACGCCGATCCGATGTCGCTGCGCGATCCGTCGAGCCCGTCGGTCAAGGGGTTCAACCTTCTGTTCACGGACGACGACACGCTGCCCTACCGCCTGTCTCGCCTCGTCGGCAGCGCCGAGGAAGCCGAAGCGACCGCCGCCGCGGCGAAGAAACTCGAAACCGTGAAGTCGGCGCGCTCGCTCCCCGACTATGTGCCGGACGATCAGGACGCCAAGCTCGAACTGATCGACTTCGCCTCGGGCTCGCTCGCCTTCGCGCTCGACGCCGACCCGATGATCTCTTCTCTCGTCCCCGGCAGCGGCGCGGCGGCCCTCGAAGAACGGCTCAACGAAGCCTACAGCGACGGCCCCGCCAAACGGCTCGCCGGATTGCTGGCCGAGGCGAAAGGCGACCCGGAAGAGATGGAGCGGATAGAGGAAAATGTTTTCCGCTTCTGGCCGGCGCTCGTCGAGCGTCTGAAGCTTCAGTTCAACGCGGACTATGTGGATATCGACTCGCTGCCGGAGGCGCTCTCAAGCCGCTACCGCTCGCCGGACGGCAAGTGGCGCGTCGATATTCTTCCCGAAGAAGACGTGCGCGATCCGGCGGCGCTATCGCGGTTCGTCTCCAGCGTCGAGGCGCTTTACCCCGATGTTTCCGGCGGCGCGATCCAGACCAAGAAGGCGGGGGACGTCATCTCCGACTCCATGCTGGAAGCGACCGGCATCGCGCTCGTCATCATCATCGTCGTCCTCTTCGCGTTGGTCAGGAAACCCGGCCTCGTCTTCCTGATGGTGGCGCCGCTCGCCCTCGCCGCCTCGCTGACGACGGCGGCGGGAGTTCTCTTCAACATCCCTTTCAACTACGCCAACGTCATCGTGCTGCCGCTCCTTCTCGGCATAGGCGTCGATTCCGGCATCCACCTCGTCATGCGGCAGGAGCATGTGAAGCATGGCGAAGGCGTCTTCGGCACGTCTACGCCGCGCGCCGTCCTGTTCTCGGCGCTGACCACGGTCGGATCTTTCGGATCGTTAATGCTCTCGTCTCACCGCGGTACGGCGAGCATGGGCGAGCTTTTGTCCATCGCTATCGCCTTTACGCTGTTGTGCACGCTTTTCGTGCTGCCGGCGGCGTTCCGGCTGGGGGAAAAGAGGGCCGTTAAGAAGTGACGGCCTCACTCTTTCAACACGCGCCTTTGATCGCCTCTTGCCTCCAAAGCGCGGTTTTCGCCACTATCGCGCTTGAAAGAGGCCGCATTCCCCGCCTATTTCGCGGCCCTGTCCCGAACCCGTCGCCCGGACGAAGCTGGAAGGCCTTGAAATGACGAAGACCTACGAAGCCATTTTTGCGGGCCTTGCGGCCCTCTCGCTCGTTGCGGCGCCGGCGTTCGCCCAGAATGAACCGGCTGGAACCGCAAGCGAAAAATCCGCGGATGTCGCGGCGGCTGAAGCCTTCACCAAAGCGCTCACGGATAAAGCGGGCGCGGCGCTCACAGACGCTTCGCTCTCGCGCGAGCAGCAGCTTGAAAAATTCCAGGCCGTGCTCGCCGAAGGGCTCGCCCTCGACGTCATCGGCAAGTTCATGCTCGGCGACAAGCGCAAGAGCATGAGCGCCGAACAGATCGCGCGCTACGACGCGGTGTTCCCCGACTACATCACCAAGCTCTACGCCGAGCAGTTCGACGAAATCGTCGGCCGCCCGCTGGAAGTGATCGACTCGCGCGAACTGAACGCCCGCGACATCATCATCCGCACCCAGTTCAAGCGCGCGTCAGGCTCGCCCATCATGGTCGACTGGCGCGTCCGCAAGCTAAAAGACGGCGGCCAGAAGATGGTCGACATCATCGTCTCCGGCGTCTCGATCATGCTGGTCAAGCGCGAAGAATTCTCGGCGTTCATCGCAGCGAACAATATCGACGCGCTGCTTGAGCGGCTTGAGGCGGAGGCGAAGGTTTGAAAAGAAGTGCGTAGTGCGTAGTGCGTAGATAGAAGAGGGCGGCCGCCCGAATTGTCAATGCTCCGTACAGGTATTAAATGAGTATGCTTTCTTAAACTACGCACTAAGCACTACGAACGACGCACTAACCATCCCGCATCATATCCTTGACGATCGTCGCCAACCCAATCTGGCGGCGGCGCTTCAGGCGTTCCGCGAGCAGGATCGCGCGAAGCATCTCCTCCGACTGATCGAGATCGTAATTGACGATCACATAGTCGTACTCGGCCCAGTGCGAGATTTCAGAATCCGCCTTCGCCATGCGGGCGCGGATCACTTCCTCCGGGTCCTGCTTCCTCTCGCGCAGGCGCCGCTCCAGCTCCTTGCGCGACGGCGGCAGGATGAAGACTTTCACGACGTCCCCGCCCGCCACCGCATCGAGCTGCTGCGCGCCCTGCCAGTCGATGTCGAACAGCACGTCGACGCCATGCGTGAGCTTGTCGAAGACCTTGGCGCGCGGCGTCGCGTAATAGTTTCCGAACACATGCGCGGACTCGAGGAACTCCTCATTGTCGCGCATACGGAAGAATTCCTGCTCGGGCACGAAGTAATAGTCCTTGCCTTCAACCTCGCCGGGGCGCGCCTTGCGCGTCGTCGCGGAGATCGAAAGCGACAGATCGGGATCGGACTTCAGGAGCCTCGCCGCGAGCGTCGTCTTGCCGGCGCCGGACGGGCTCGACAATACGAACATCAGCCCCCTGCGGGGCACCTTCAACTCGCCGCCGATCATACTTTCATCCTCATCCTTAGGAGCGGTCTCAAGGGGCCGCGTCACGAAGGATCACTCAACGTTCTGCACCTGTTCGCGCATCTGGTCGATCACGGTCTTGAGATCGAGCCCGATGCGCTTGAGGCTCATATCCTGCGCTTTCGAGCACAGCGTATTCGCCTCGCGGTTAAATTCCTGCGTCAGAAAGTCGAGCCGCCGCCCCACGGGCTCCGGCGAGACGAGCAGCGCCCGCCCCTGCTCCACATGCGCTGTAAGCCGGTCGAGCTCCTCGCGCACATCCGCCTTCACCGCGAGCATCGCCGCTTCCTGCGCCAGCCGCTCCTCGGCCACCGTATTGTTGGCGAGCAACTCTTTCAGTTGCGCTGCGATGCGGTCGCGGATCGCGGAGGGGCTCGTTTCAGCGTGCGCGCGAGCCAGCGCCGACAGGCGTTCGATGTCGTCGATCTGCGCGGCGAGAACCGCCTTCAGCGTCGCGCCTTCGTCGCGCCTCGCTTTCTGCAAGCCTTCGACGGCATTGCGGAAACCCTCGGTCAACGCCTTGCCGAGCGCAGCGCGCGTCTCTTCGCTTTCCTCGCCGTCGTCCTGTTCGATGACGCCTCGTATGGCGAGCACGCCTTCGGCGCGCGGGCGTTCCGTTTCGATCCGTGCGCCGATTGTCTCGATCAGCTTCAGCGCTTCTTCGAGCGCAGCTTCGTTAACTTTCGGCAGGCCCGCGCCCGCCGGCTTGTCGAGCGACAGGAACGCATTGAGCGAGCCGCGCGACAGGCGCTCGGCCGCCGCCTTGCGCAAGCCCGGCTCGATATGGTCGAGTCCCGGCGGCAGGCGGAACCGCATTTCGAGTCCGCGGCCGTTGACGCTCTTCACCTCCCACGACCAGCGCCGCCCTTCATGGACGCCTTCAGCGCGGGCGAACCCGGTCATGGAGGAAACCGTCATGCCTTGAAATCAGCCTCTCTAGTTGTTCGCGCGCCTTGCGCGTTCGACGCTCCGCCACTTCGCGACATTGCGGTTATGCTCGGCGAGGGTCGTGGCGAACAGATGCCCGCCCGTCCCGTCGGCGACAAAGAAAATCTCGTCGGTCTCCATCGGATGCAGCACCGCCTCGATGGCGCCGCGTCCCGGATTGGCGATGGGCGTCGGCGGCAACCCGTTGATGACATAGGTGTTGTAGGGCGTCTCGCCGCGAAGCTCGCTGAGGCGCAGTCCCCGGCCGAGCGGTTCGCCCTTGGTGAGGCCGTAAATGATCGTCGGGTCGCTTTCGAGCCGCATCCCGCGCTTCAACCGGTTGACGAACACCGCGGCGACGCGCGCACGCTCTTCGGGAAGGCCGGTTTCCTTCTCCACGATGGAGGCGAGCGTCAGCGCTTCGGCGCGGGTGTTGAACGGCAGGTCGAGCGCCCGGTCGTCCCACAGCGCGTCGAGAAGTTCGTCCTGCGCCTTCGTCATGGTGCGGATCATCCCGTCGCGGGTTTCGCCGCGGGTGAAATGATAGGTCTCGGGGAGCAGCGCGCCCTCCGCCGGCGTCAGCGTGATCTCGCCGTAAAGAACCGGGTGCGATTCGACGAGCTTGAGGATCTGCGCCGTCGTGCGTCCCTCGGGCGCCGTGAAGGAATGGAGGATGCCCTTGCCGGAAACGAGAAGGTCGATGACCTCAAGCACGCTCGCCCTGGCGGGTATCTCATACTCGCCCGCCTTGATATCCGACTGCACGCCCTTGACGCGCACCGCGGCGGTGAAGAGCTGCGAGTTGCGGATGACGCCCGAGGCTTCAAGCTCCGCCGCGATGCGCGACACCGAGGAGCCGGATATGAGCAACACCGCCTGAGGCTCTTCCAGCGGGCCGGGGCGCGCCGCCTCGCGATAGGCGAAGTAGCCGCCGACGCCGATCGAGATCGACGCCAGCAGGCCGAGAATGAGCGTGAAGATGATGACGGACCGGACCGCGCCGCCGCGTCTCGTATCCCGCTTCGCCCCTTGATCGGTCATGCCCGCTCCATCGCCCTGACGGAAAGTCTAGCCGTCAACGCGGCGCATCACCAGAGAGGCGTTGGTGCCGCCGAAGCCGAAGGAATTCGACAGGACCGCATTGATCGGCTTTCTGATCGCTTTCCTGGCGGCGAGATTGATCGGCGTATCGACCGACGGGTTATCGAGATTGATCGTCGGAGGCGCGACATTGTCGCGGATCGCGAGCAGCGAGAAGATCGCCTCGACGGCGCCGGCGGCGCCGAGAAGATGCCCGATCGAGGATTTCGTCGACGACATGACGAGGCCGTCGGCTGCATCCGCGAACAGCCGCTCCACGGCGCCGAGCTCGATTTCGTCGCCGAGCGGCGTCGATGTTCCGTGCGCGTTGACATAGTCGATGTCTTTGGGCTGGAGGCCCGAGCGCTTCAACGCCATGCGCATGGAGCGGAACGCGCCGTCGCCGTCTTCGGCGGGCGCAGTGACATGATAGGCGTCGCCGGAAAGCCCGTAACCGATCACCTCGCCATAGATTTTCGCGCCGCGCGCCTTCGCGTGCTCATACTCTTCGAGCACGACGACCCCGGCGCCTTCGCCGATGAGGAACCCGTCGCGGTCGCGGTCATAGGGGCGCGAGGCGCGGGTCGGATCGTCGTTGAAATGCGTGGTGAGCGCCTTGCAGGCGGCGAAGCCCGCGACTCCGAGCGGACAGATTGCGCCTTCGGCCCCGCCCGCGAGCATCATGTCCGCGTCGTCGAGCGCGATCATGCGCGCCGCGTCGCCGATGGCGTGAGCGCCGGACGAGCATGCGGTGACGACAGCGTGGTTCGGTCCCTTGAGGCCGAGACGGATCGAGACCTGCCCGGAGACGAGATTGATGAGGCGCCCGGTGATGAAGAAGGGCGAAACGCGGCGCGGGCCGTTGGCCGCGAGATTGAGCGCTTCCTTTTCAATGCCGGGAAGCCCGCCGATGCCGGCGCCGATGGTGACGCCGATGCGTTCGTGATCCTCGGCGGTCTTCAGCTCGATGCCGGAGTCGGCGAACGCCATCTTCGCGGCGGCGATGCCGTAGACGATGAAATCGTCCATCCGCCGTTGCTCTTTCGGCTCGACCCAGTCGTCGGCGTTGAAGACAGCGTGCGTCTCGCCCGCCTCAAGCAGCGCCTTCCCGCCGCCGGTGCCGTCTGTCCACGGAACTTCCGCAGCGATGCGGCAGGCGATGGCCGAGGCGTCGAACCGATCAATGGGGCCGGCGCCGCTCTCTCCGGCGATGAGACGCGCCCATGTCGCCTCGACGCCGCTCGCCAGCGGCGTCACCATACCAAGGCCGGTCACTACAACACGTCTCATCGGCGCCTCTTGTTGCGGAACGGCTGGCTGCTGTGCAATGGGCCGTTCAGGCGATGATCGTTGCAGACCGGCGCCGCCCTGTCGGGCGACGCCGGTGAACATAGTTCGCCGCGTTGCTGCTTCCTTTATCGGGAAGAACAACGCCAGTCGCGAAATAATTCCCGCAGAATCCGCAGGCCGATTTCGTCATCCGCCGCCCGGCGGAGAGCACGCTTACTTTTTCTGCTCGGTGATGAACTTGATCGCATCGCCGACGGTCTGGATGGTTTCGGCGGCGTCATCCGGGATCTCGACGTCGAACTCTTCTTCGAACGCCATCACGAGCTCGACGATGTCGAGGCTGTCGGCGCCGAGATCGTCGATGAAGCTCGCCTTCGGCTCGACTTTCGCCGGATCCACATCAAGGTGCTCGACGACGATTTTTTTCACGCGCTCGGCAAGATCAGACATTGAAGGCTCCTTCGTTATTTAGGCGCGCCGTCTTCTTCAGGCCGGCGGTTGAACGGTACTGTCAGCGCTCCGGAGCGTTCCGGGCCGGGCCCGCTGTCCGCGGGGTTTGGGGGCGATTACGGCAAATTGCGGAATGTTGCAACGCCCCCGTCACAGGCCCCTTCCGCCGGGACCAGGGCGGGGCCTTTCCGCCTCAAATCATGGCCATGCCGCCGTTGACGTGCAAGGTCTGGCCGGTGACGTAGCCCGCCTCCTCTGACGCAAGGTAAACCGCCGCCGCGGCGATGTCCTCAGGCGTCCCCATCGCTCCGGCCGGTATTTTCGACTGGATCGCCTCTTTTTGTTGGTCATTGAGCGCGTCGGTCATCGGGGTGGCTATGAATCCCGGCGCGATGCAGTTCACGGTCACGTTGCGCGAGGCGATCTCGGCGGCCAGCGACTTGGTCATGCCGATCATGCCGGCTTTCGACGCGGCGTAGTTCGCCTGCCCCGCATTGCCGGTGACGCCGACGATCGACGTCACCCCGATGATCCGCCCGTAGCGCTGCTTGGTCAGCGACCGGAGCGACGCCTTGGCGAGACGAAAGTAAGCGGTGAGATTGACTTTGATGACCTCGTCCCAGGCGTCGGGCTTCAGCATCATCATGAGCATGTCGCGGGTGACGCCGGCGTTGGAGACGACGATGTGCAGCCCGCCCATCGCCGCTTCCGCCTGCTTCGGCAGCGCATCGACCGCATCGAGATCGGACAAATTGCACGGCGTTACGAACGCACGCTCGCCGAGCTCGGCTTTCAGCGCCTCCAGCTTTTCGGCTTTGGTGCCGGACAACGCGACGCTCGCGCCCTGCGCAAGAAGCGCCTTCGCCACCGCGCCGCCGATGCCGCCTGTGGTGCCGGTGACGAGCGCGCATTTTCCGGTGAGATCAAACATCAAGACCCTCTAGTTTGTTGCAGATCAGAATTTCACGAACGCATCAATGTCGCCGGGTTCGCCGACGCTGATCATCTGCGCTTCCTTGGCGATGCGCTTGACGAGGCCCGCGAGCACCTTGCCCGTCCCGATCTCGACGAACTTGTCGCAGCCTTTGGATTCCATATAGCTGACGCTCTCGGTCCAGCGCACGCGGCCCGTCACCTGTTGTACGAGAAGATTGCGAATTTCTCCCGGCGCGACAACCTCTTGGGCGGTGACGTTGGCGACGAGCGGCAACTTCGGAGCCTTGATCTCGGCCTTCTCCAGCGCCTTCGCCATGACATCGGCGGCGGGCTGCATCAGCGAGGAGTGAAACGGCGCCGAGACGGGGAGCAGTTTCGCCATCTTGATTCCGAATTCTTTCGCCCCCGCGCAGACCGCCTCGACCCGCGCCTTCGCGCCCGAGATCACCACCTGTCCCGGCGCGTTGTCGTTGGCGATTTCGCAAACGCCCTCGCCTTTTGCGGCGTCGATGGCTTTTTGCGCGGTCTCCAGATCGGCGCCGATCAGCGCCGCCATCGCCCCTTCGCCTGCCGGAACCGCCGCCTGAATCGCCTCGCCGCGGGTGCGCAGAAGCGTCGCCGTCTGCGCCAGGCTAAGCGCGCCGGCGGCGCACAGCGCGGAATATTCGCCAAGCGAGTGACCGGCGACAAACATCGCATTTTCAACGTCGAGGCCGGCTTCCTTCTGCAACACCCTCAACATCGCAATCGAGTGCGCCATCAGCGCCGGCTGGGCGTTGGCGGTGAGAGTCAGCTCCTCCATCGGACCGTCCCACATCAGCGCCGAGAGGTTGCGCCCGAGCGCATCGTCCACTTCTTCGAACACTTCGCGCGCGACCGGGAACGCTTCGGCGAGCGCCTGCCCCATGCCGACCGTCTGGCTGCCTTGTCCGGGGAAAATCAACGCTCTCGCCATTATGGGCCTTTCAATTGCCGAGCTTCGACGCTCGATAGCGCTCCGCGCCTGCTCGGGCAATCGCGCCGTTGCTTCAGCCCCGCCAGAACGCGGGCGTCACCATGACGAGGAGCGTGAAAAATTCGAGCCGGCCGAGGATCATCGCCACCGCAAGCAGCGCCTTCGCCGACTCAGGCAATGGCGCAAACGTGCCTGCCGGCCCGGTGATGGGTCCGAGCGCCGGCCCGACATTCGACATGCACGCCACCGATGCGCTCAGCGCCGTGACGAGATCGAGGCCGATCCACGCGAGCATTACAGTGAACACTGCGGTAGAAATCAGAAACGCCGCCAGAAACGTCAGGATGCCGATGGCGATGTCGTCGTCGACGCGCCGCGAGCCGTACGATACCACGATGACGTGCGAGGGACTGACCAGGCGGCTAAGATGCGCCATCGCCAACTTCGCCAGAATTTGCATCCGGTAAACCTTGATGCCGCCCGAGGTCGACCCGGAGCAGCCGCCCACATAGGTGAGCACGAAAAACGCGCCGACGGCGAACGGGCCCCAAAGCTGGTAATCCTCTGTCGCATAGCCGGTCGTCGTGACGATCGACGTGACGTGGAAAGCCGAGACCCGGAGCGCATCGAGAAAGTCGACATTGTTGACGTTGGCGTGGGTGAGCGCCATCACCAGCGACGCCAGCGCAAGGAAAAGGATCAGACCGCGCACCTGCGTGTCGGAAAATAGCGCGTCGCGGCGGCCGCGGAGAAACCGGATGTAAGCGACGAACGGCAGCGCGCCCGCGATCATGAAAATCATGCTGACCCACTCGATCGCCGGACTGTTGAAGTAACCCAGCGATGCGTCGTGCGTCGAAAACCCGCCGGTCGAGACTGTCGTCAGCGCGTGGTTGATCGCATCGAACGCCGACATGCCGAGCGCCGCATAGGCCATCGCGCACAGGAAGAACAAGCCGACGAACACCGAGGCGATCCAGCGCGCGAGATCGAGCCCCTTGGCGAAGATCTTGTCCGACTGGTCCGAGCTTTCGGTCTTGAAGAGCTGCATCCCGCCGACGCGCAGAAACGGCATGACGATAATGCCGAGAAAGACGATCCCCACGCCGCCGATAAAGTGCATCATCGAACGCCAGAGGAGGATGCCGGGCGAGCGGAATTCAAGGCCGGTGATGACCGTCGCCCCGGTGCTGGTCAGGCCCGAGGCGGATTCGAAATAGCCCTCGATATAGGTCAGCCCCTCCCCGAGGAACGGAATGGCGGAGAACGCCGGCAGGACCAGCCATGAGAGCCCCGTGATCATGAACGCCTGACGCCGCGACAGGTCGAACGGCTCGTTGGAGGCGCTGAGCAGCAGCAGGGTCAGCCCGGTAAAGAGCGCCACCACAATCCCGAGGATGAAGAACCCCGCATCATAATCCGGCGCCGCCATGTTGAGCAGCAGGGACGGCGTCATCATCAGCGACATGCCGATGAGCAGGCCTCCGAGAACACGGAATACGGGAACGACGCGGATCAAGGGATTATCGCCCTCACTTGCCCTGGGCTCGGAGCGTCAAGGGACGCCAAAGGGTGGGGGTCTAGCGGATTCTGGGCCGGCTTGCATCCCAAATGCGTCTGTTGTATCTCCCCGCTCCTTACGAGCGACGGTCGGCGTCGCCGTGGGTTTTGGCGCGCCTCCGGGCGGTCGGAACCGCCGGTTAGCGGGATGGTCCCGCCAGACGCCGAGCCGAAGTCCGGATGCGTCCCCAGCCTGACGCCTCCCGGTCTCCGTCGCCCTTTCAGGAGCTGGCGTTAATGCCACTATACGAGCATGTGTTTATTGCGCGGCAGGATATGTCCCCCGCGCAGGTGGAAGCCCTGACCGAAACCCTCGCCAAAATCGTCACCGATAATGGCGCGAAGGTCGAGAAGTCGGAGTATTGGGGCCTCAGAAGCCTCCAGTACAAGATCAACAAGAACCGCAAGGGCCACTACAGCCTGTTCAATGTCGACGGCCCGGCCGCCGCCATTCAGGAGCTGGAGCGCCAGGAGAAAATCAACGACGACATCCTGCGGTCGTTGACGATCCGCGTCGAAGCTCTCGACGCCGAGCCTTCGCCGGTTCTCAGCCGCCGCGACCGTGACGGCGATCGTGACCGCGGACGCGGCGATCGCGACAGAGGCGATCGGGGCGACCGCGGAGATCGCGGCGACCGTGACCGTGGAGATCGTGGCGACCGCGGAGATCGCGGCGACCGTTTCGACCGCGGCCCGCGGCGCTAGGAAGAAGGAACCAGAGCAATGGCAAAACCATTCATGCGCCGCCGCAAGACCTGCCCCTTCTCCGGCGAGAACGCGCCGAAGATCGACTATAAGGACCCGAAGCTCCTTCAGCGTTACGTGTCCGAGCGCGGCAAGATCGTGCCGTCGCGCATTTCCGCCGTGTCGCAGAAGAAGCAGCGCGAACTCGCCCAGGCGATCAAGCGCGCGCGTTTTCTTGCGCTCCTGCCTTACGCATCGGAGTAGAGGCCATGGAAGTCATTCTTCTCGAACGGGTCGAGAATCTCGGCCAGATGGGCGACGTTGTGAAGGTGCGCGATGGGTTTGCGCGCAACTTCCTGCTGCCCAAAAAGAAAGCGCTTCGCGCCAACGATGCGAACCGCGAGCTTTTTGCAACGCAGCGCGCCGATCTCGAAGCGCGCAACCTTGAGCGCCGCAAGGAAGCCGAAGCCGCCGCCGGCAAGATCGACGGACGGACCTTCGTCGTCATCCGTCAGGCGTCGGAAAGCGGCATGCTTTACGGGTCGGTGTCGACGCGCGACATCGCCGACAAGGCTGGCGAGGACGGCGTCTCGATCGACCGCACGCAGGTGCGTCTCGACAAGCCGCTGAAAGCGCTCGGCGTCTTCCCGATCCGCGTCATGCTGCACCCGGAAGTGTCGGTGACGGTCAACGTCAACGTCGCACGCTCCGTTGAAGAAGCCGAACGTCAGGCGCGCGGCGAGAACGTGCTCGCACGCGGCGGCGAAGAAGAAGCGGAAGCGGACGTCGCAGAATTCTTCGACGAAGGCGCGGCGCCGACCGAGGGCGACGAAGAAGAAAAAGCCGCCGAATAATTTTTTCGGCGGATTTTTCTCACGCAATCAGTGCGCTAGAGATTCGCACGCCGTCCACGGGAAAAATAACGAAAGCCGGCCGCTTCACGGCCGGCTTTTCTTATGCTTAATCTCGCCGATGGCGGACGGCGCGAACATCAACAATGAGCCCCAAGGCGGCGCTAATCGGCACACGGACGAGATTCCGTTTAGCATCGAAGCGGAGCAGGCCTTACTTGGCGCAATCCTTTTCGACAACGAGATATTCTATCGCGTCGCCGCCTACCTGAAGCCCGAACATTTCTACGATCCGGTGCACCAGATCGTCTTCGACGCCTGCGCGCGCCTGATCTCGTCGGGCAGGCTCGCGGCGCCGACTATCGTCGATACGTTTCTCGCAACCTCCGAAGGCTTCCGCGAAGTCGGCGGCAGGCGCTATCTCGAACAGCTCGCCGCCGCCGTCCCCTCCACCGCCGGCGCGCACGATTATGCGCGCGTCATCTTCGATCTCGCCGTGTGCCGCGGGTTGATGACCATCGGCGGCGAGATGATCGAGCGCGCCCGCACGTCGAGCCTCGATGACGATCCCGGGCAACAGCTTCAGGACGCCGAGCAGTCGCTCTACAAGCTCGCCGAGACTGGCAAATACGGCGGCGGCTTCAAGACGTTCCGCTCGGCGATCACCGAAGCGATCGAGATCGCGGACCAGGCGATCAAGCGCGACGGCGGCCTCGCCGGCGTCGCCACCGAACTCAAAGACCTCGACATGATGATGGGCGGGCTGCACCCGTCCGACCTCATCATCCTTGCGGGCCGCCCGTCGATGGGCAAGACTTCGCTCGCCACCAATATCGCGGTGAACGCCGCGCGCTCCTTCAAGGCGGAGCGCCAGCCGGACGGATCGATGAAAACGGTCGAAGGCGCGATTGTCGGGCTTTTCTCGCTCGAAATGGCGGCCGAACAGATCGCTACACGGATCATCTCCGAGTTTTCGCGCGTGCCGTCCGAGCGCATCCGGCGCGGTCAGGTCGAGCCGGAAGAATTCGACGCCATCTATCACGCCTCGCGAGAGCTTGAAGCGCTGCCGCTCTATATCGACGACACGGGCGGCATCTCCATCGCCCAGCTCGCCGCCCGCGCGCGGCGCCTGAAGCGCCAGCACGGACTCGGCCTGCTTGTCGTCGACTATCTGCAACTCGTCACCGGCTCCGGCAGGCGAAGCGAAAACCGCGTGCAGGAGATCACCGAGATCAGCATGGGTCTCAAGACGCTGGCGAAAGAACTCTCGGTGCCGGTCATCGCCCTGTCGCAGCTTTCGCGTCAGGTCGAGAGCCGCGAAGACAAGCGCCCGCAACTGTCGGACCTCAGGGAATCCGGCTCGATCGAACAGGACGCCGACGTCGTTCTCTTCGTCTATCGCGAGGAATATTACCTCCGCCGCAGCCAGCCGCGCGAAGGCACGCCTGAGTTCCTCGAATGGCTGCAGAAATGCGATGAGGTGCGCGGCGTCGCCGAAGTCATCATCGGCAAGCAGCGCCACGGTCCCATCGGCAAGGTCGAGCTTCAGTTCGAGGAAAGCCTCACCAAGTTCTCCAACCTCGTGCGCGAGGGTTATTCGCAGATGCTGCGGGAATAACCCTCGCCTTAAAGCCGCTTCCAGCCCGGCGCGAAAGCCTTTATCTCTCGCGCCATGACTTACGAGCCCGCTCAACCGCCGGTCTGGCGCCCGACCGTCGACGTCGACCTCGATGCGCTTTGCGCCAACTATCGCCTGCTCGCGGCGGCGTCGCCCGGCGCGGAACCCGCCGCCGTCGTCAAATGCGACGGCTACGGCCTTGGCGCCGGACCGATTGCGCAGGCGCTGGCGCTCGCCGAGAACTGCCGGACGTTTTTCGTCGCCTATCCTGAGGAAGGCGCGGCCCTGCGCGCGGCGCTCTCCGAAGCGGCGCCGCATGCGACGATCTATGTCTTCAACGGGCCGCGCGCCGACACGCTCGATCTTTTCGTGGCGAACCGCCTGACGCCCATCCTCAACAGCCGCGATCAGGCGACGCTCTGGACGGCGGCGCATCCGGGCGCCGCTGCGGGATTGCAGGTCGACACCGGCATGAACCGCATCGGCGCGCCGTATACGGAGCTTCCGGCGATCGCGTCTCTCAAAGGGCTCGTTCTCAACCTCGTCATGAGCCACCTCGCCTGCTCTTCCGATCCGGCGCACGCGATGAACGCGGCGCAGCTCGAACTGTTTGAAAAAGCCGCCGCGCTGTTTCCCGGCGTCAGGCGCAGCCTCGCAGCCTCGTCCGGCGCGCTGCTTCCCGCCGTCTATCATTACGATCTGACGCGCCTCGGCGTCGGTCTTTATGGCGCAAGCCCGCTCGACGACCGCGCCGCGCCCATCCGTCCGGTCGCCCGGCTCACCGCGCCGGTGACGCAACTGCGCGACGCCGGGCCGGGCGAGACCGTCGGTTACGGCGCAACGCACGCTTTCGACGCGCCGCGCCGGCTTGCGATCGTGCAGCTCGGCTATGGCGACGGTTTCCCCCGCAGCGGCGGAAACAAGGCCAAAGCCTTCGCCGGCGGCGCGCCCTGCCCTGTGGTCGGGCGCGTGTCGATGGATTACATCGCCCTCGACATCACCGACGCCCCGAATCCCGTGGCGCCCGGAGACCGGTCGGAATTCTTCGGCCCGAACCTCTCCATCGACGACGCCGCGTCCGCCTGCGACACAATTCCGTATGAATTGCTCACGGGTCTTGGCGCAAGGGTCCATCGCCGCTACCTGTGGAGAGAAGCGCCCGCCCTATGGCGGGCGCCGGAGCAAGCGGGGAGCCTGCGCGCATGAATCTCGTCGGCGCAATCGGACAGGCGGCCATCGCCGTCGTCGGCGAGATCGGCCGGATGAGCATCTTTTCCGCCCGCGGCGCCTTCGCATGGGTGACGGGTCCGTTTTACTGGCGCGCTTTCTTCAACGCGATCATGCGCATCGGCTTCAACTCGCTCCCCGTCATCGGCCTCACCGCGATCTTCACCGGCGCCGCCTTGGCGCTCAACATCTATGACGGCAGCGCGCGCTTCAACGCCGAGACGTTTCTCCCGCAAATTCTCGGCGTCTCGATCACGCGCGAACTCGGGCCGGTTCTCGCCGCGCTGATGCTGTCGGGCCGCTCCGCGTCGGCGATGGCGGCCGAACTCGGCTCCATGCGCGTCTCCGACCAGATCGACGCCATGTCGACGCTCGCGGTCGATCCGTTCAAGTATCTCGTCGCGCCGCGCATGCTGGCGACGACCTTGATGCTGCCGCTGCTGGTGCTTGTCGCCGACATTATCGGCATCTATGGCGGCTGGCTCGTCGCCGTGCACGCGCTCGACTTTTCGGGGCCTGTATTCATTCGCAACATTTCCGACTTTCTCACCGCCTCCGACATCGTCAACGGCCTCATCAAGGCTAGCGTGTTCGGCTTCCTGATCTCGGCGATGGGCTGCTATTACGGCTATACGAGCCGCGGCGGCGCGCAGGGAGTGGGCGCCGCGACGCGCTCGGCCGTCGTCGCCTCCGCCGTGCTGATCCTTGCGTCGAACTACCTGCTCACTTCGTTTTTCGTGCCGCTGAAAGGCTGACCGATGAACAACGGCGCGCCGAAACTTTCGATCAGGGGACTCGAAAAATCGTTCGGGTCCAAAAAGGTGCTGCGCGGCGTCGATCTCGATCTCGATGCAGGGCGCTCGCTGGTGATCATCGGCCCGTCGGGCACCGGCAAGTCGGTGCTGCTCAAATGCATTCTCGGCCTCATCGAGCCCGACCGCGGATCGATCGCCATCGACGGCGTCAACATCACGCGCCTTTCGGAAAGCAAGCGCACCAAGGCGACGCGCCAGATCAGCATGCTGTTTCAGGGCGCGGCGCTGTTCGA